>JBAXVQ010000012.1:0-45267 GCA_037128935.1 bacterium
GAAGAATAATATCTGCTGAAGTGGATTTTGGGAGAAACTCTGGAATATTTGGGCATTGGTCATCTATGATAGTTATTTGTGGTGAAAGTAGTTTTATTTTTTTTAAAAAATGATCGAAATCATCAGTTGTTCCGTAGGTTCTTACAAAAAGGATTCCGCTGTAGATGCGGTTAGTTATTTTGTTTAGGATTAAATTTTCGTCAAGACAGAGAGATGTTAGTGAAATATCACAGAACTCGTACGGTTGCTTAGCTTTCTCAAATACCAAAGGGACAATGGGACAAATATTTGCAGGAAGAATATAGATACCATTGGATTTGTTAGAGCAAAGTAAGTTGTAAAGTATTGTTGATGCTCTGTTTTCAAAAATAATCATGTTATAGCGGTTTTGCAGGGTTTCCAATGACCGTTGTATTCTTTTTTATGCTTTTAACTACGTTAGAGCCCATTCCTATAACACTATATTGTTCAATGGTGCAATTTTCTTTAATAGCACTGTTTAGTCCAATAAAGGTTCCTTTTTTAACTGTTACGCATGATCCAATGCATGCAGATGCTGCTATAAAGACACACTCATCAATTTTAGTTTCGTGTTCCACCACAACATTTGTGTTGATGATTGAATAATTTCCAATTGTAACATCAGATAAGATTGATGAATTTGCAAGAATTACCGATCCTAAGCCAATAATTGCCGAGGGAGATATGAAGGATGTGGGGTGTATGAACTTTGTGAATTTGTTGCGATCTATATTGAGCTTTTTAAGCAGAGTACATCTTTCTTTCATGATTTTTGGTTTGTAAAGTGAATAGATAACTTTGACGTCGGAGTATTTATTATACTTTTCATTTAGCTCATCTGTTCTGCATACTATTGGATAATTGATAATGTTGTCTATAGTCTCGTCATCGTTTGCCCATCCAATAAATTCAATTGGAACACCATAATTTTTATGTGCGTCGATTATTTGTTCAGCAATATTTATGGCTGTTCCTTTTCCTCCAATAATGATTACTTTTTGTTTTATCACTGTTAAATTTTTTCATTTATTATGTAGAGCGGTCTGTTTAAAGTCTCTTGGTATAGCCTTCCTATGTATAATCCGATCACCCCGAGAGAAAAAAGAATGATTCCTCCAATGAATGAAAGCAAGACCATCATTGATGACCAGCCTATAATTCCTTGATTACACACAACTTTAATTAGAAGAACATATATGCCATATACTATCGATAGTGAAGAAATTGTTAAACCACAGTAGCAGATGTAATACAGTGGTTTGTTGGAAAATCCTAACGTTGCATTAAGTGTTAAGGAAATCATTTTTTTAAATGAGTATTTTGTTTTTCCTTTAAAACGTTTTGCATGTTCAATAGGAAGTGTTGTTTGTTTATAACCAATCCAAGCAAATATTCCAGGATAATTTCGATTTAATTCTTTAAAAGCTTGAAGACTTTTTAACACTTTCATATTAAAAATTCTTAACATAGCTTGGTTTGGTTGCATATTGAGTCCTGAAAGTTTATTCAGAAACCACCAGCCAAAAATTGAAGTATATTTTTTTATTATATTATCTTTACGTTCTTTTCTTGTTCCAATTACCAAATCGTACCCTTCTTGTTGCTTATTGTAGAGTTTAATGATTTCTTCTGGTTGATCTTGCAAATCTCCGTCCATCATTACAATTGTTGTTCCCGTTGCATTTTCCAATCCAGCTGTAAGGGCTATGTGGTGACCAAAATTACGACTAAGCTGAATTCCTGTTACAGTGGGGTCTTGTGATTTAATTTTCGCAAGTTTAATAAAAGTACTATCAGTACTTCCATCATCAATGATAATTATTTCATGAGAGAAATTGCTAAAGTCATTTAGTAAAGTTTTTTTTAGCCTGTTATATAGCTCTTGAATGTTTTCTTCTTCATTGTAGACCGCGACTACAATAGATATTTTTTCATTATTTTGTGTCATTTGAGGTATTTCCATTTACTAAATATGCTAAAAATATTTCATCACCAGTTGGTGTTTTGGGAGTGTCAATCCACTGTCCATTTGGGAAATGTGCTTTGACTTCTTCCACTATTGCCTCTACATCTCGGGGTTTTATTTCTATGTGGTAGGCTGTATCTATGATTATGACATATTTTTTTTCTGGTGGCTGTTGACCTGAAGCAATTTCTTCATATGATGAGGGGATTTTACCGTTTAGAATGTGCTGGAGTGATAATCTACTGATGGCGTTTTGGGAAAAATATACTGGTATGTTAGGAAAGTATTCCAAAATATAATTTCCCAATAATTTTGAGGTATAGCCTAGTCGATCGTTGTAGATATTGGCTTTATCTGTCACGTAGGTTGAAAAAAAAGTGTTATAGTTTTGGATAAAAGCAAAGCTAAAGATGAGTATGTAGAAGATGGGCAACACGTATTTTGCTTTGGTGTGAAAATTGATTATAGCATCATGGATCCTACTGAGTGCCAAAGCGGAGAAAATATAGAGAAAGGGAATAATCATGATAAAACGATTTAATTTTATAACTTGTATGTTACTTGTAGAGAAAACTGCAAAAAATATAAAGCTGAGCACCAGACCTGCGAGGATGCTATAAGTCGGTTTGTTTACTTTTGTTAGGACGAAGATGAAACCCAGAAATAAAAGAATACCACTCAGCGTGTCGAGATAGGGTTGGTTTGCAGCTGGCCCTAATCGCTGATCAGGAAACCCGCCTTTGAAATTGAAACTGAGTAGTGTTGCTTTCAAGTTGCTAAATATGATGGTACTGGTTGAGTTTTCTCGGGCTTCAGTTTGAAGTAGGGTTTCGTTTTCTATTCTTTTGAAGAAACGTCCATTTTCTGAAGAAAAAAGTGCGAATGCTCTAAGATTTGTAGTAAATAAAAGTACAAGGCAAAATGCGATCAGATATTTTGTTGTAAAAATATTTTTTGATCTGAAGATTTGGAATATAAGAATTGTAATAAAAACGGGGATAATCATTGTGTGGGTGTAAGGAACAAAATTCACAAGTCCAACAAATAGAGCGCAGAAAAGCAAATAGAGAGAGTTCTTTGTTTTGATAAATTTAATTAGTAACAGCAAGGTTAGAGCTACAAAAAAAACGCCATAACTTCCATAGTATCCACCCCATCTACTCAAGATATTCATGGTTGTGGACATCGCAGCTAAAGTTGCAGTGATTAATGCTATACGAGTTGTAAATAACTCTTTTGTAAGAAGAAATAGTAACAATATCGTACCGACACCCCATAAAATTCCAGGAATTTTTAGTGCTAGAATACTATTAAATCCCAACTTGATAAAAATTAGTACAGGGAGATAAAACAGCGTTGTGAAATTCCAATCGGTAGACATAAATGGGTCAAAGACTCTAGCTTTTATCATCGCATATGCATATTTAATAGGATTGCCCTCGTCCTCTGCTACGCCTGGTGGGAGAGTGAGTATTCCCTTGTATCTTAGAATAAACCCGACGATAAGGATTATTAAAAGTGTGATGATGACCAATGGGGTATAGGGTTCATTTTCCTTGTCAGGATTTGGTAAAGGTTTTGGTAATTTTTCAAAAAGTGCGTAAATGACTAAAACAAGACTAAGTATCCAAAATACGGTGCTTTGTGGTCTCAGTATTTCAAATTGATAAAAGAAGAATGCTGCACAGTTGAGTAGTGTCGAGATTGTAAAAATGAGAACAATGGAAAGGTTCAACTGACTCTTTTTGACTCGAGTTTGAAGGTTATTTAAAGATAGTTTTTTTGCTGGGTCCCTACCGAAACAGAACGTACTAAACAGCATTGCAGCTATCAGGTATAGAAATAATCCGGTGTTAGGCTGTGTGCTTATAGTGAAATACCACTGTGCAATACCGGCAAGTCCAACACTGAATAGCATCAATAGTGTGAAGTACGCGTTGTTTTTTTGCAGTGGATTATTCATAAATTACTGAGGTTAGTGATTGTTAGGAAACTATTAGTTATTTTCTTGGGGATGTTGTTTGAAATTGGGATTTTCTATTTTGTAATAATACACGAAAGGAGCTTTATTTTCATAGGTGATTATCCCATCATCGATTTTTTGGGGAAATAATTCTGGTATGATCTTGTTCTCTTTTGTGGTTTGCGCCCTTCCTGCTTCAATGAGGAATGTGAGGAATGGTTTTTCGTCGGATTTTTCATGGTTTTTTACCTGATCAAGTGATGAAAAGGTTTCTTTCACACTTTCACCAACATCATTGAGATCTGGGACTAGAAAGTTGATCGGTTGAAACGTATACCCAAGATTTGGATGTCCAAGAAAAATGTAATACGAATTGTGTTTGTTTTTATTCATGTACGAGGTAAGATCTTTCATTTTGTCGAAACTATTTTCTGTAAAGGATTTGATGTGGGCGCTTTGCAGAAAACGAGAAACGTCTGGTACTACACAGATCGCGACAATTACAATAATCAGCAAGGATATAACTTGTTTACTCAAGTTGCTAAGTTTTATTTGTGTAACGGTCAGCTCGAATTTTTCCACGACGAAATCGATTCCTAGCGCAACAAGTATACAAGCAAAAGGGAAAACAATTATCAGACGTGGAAAAAATGGAGGACTTTCTGTGAGCACTCCCCCGATAATCATGTTAAGCAATATTGTTGAAATAACTGTAAATAATCCAGTGTTTGTTATCAACACTAAGCACATAATTATTCCGATTAGAAAGAAAATTCCTGAACCTTCTGAAAGTATGGGATTCATATATCCCCATTGAATACTGCTGTCTCCTGTTGGTGCATGAAACATCGTAAACACCTGATTGCTTCCATACGTTAATTCGGCTTTTTCATCTTCAGTAAGGTAAAGTTTTTTGAAATCAACAGTTTTGACTCCGACGGCTCTTCTGCTTAAAATCACGTTTTCCCATGTTCCTAGTACTTTGTATGAGGAAAGGAAGAGAGGCCAAGAAATAAGGATGAATCCAAACAGCATGAGAGAAAATTTACTGAGAATTGTGGTGATTTTTATTTTTGGTTTTTGAAAAACTAACCAATGTATCACAGTGATAATGATGATGATTGGAACTATTCTGGATGCGAAATAGAAATAGAGTCCAAACCCAGCAACATATCCTGTAAGTAGGAAGTATATTGTTTTTTGCGTTTGAAGGGTTTTAAATAACAGGATAAGAGTCACCAATGCAAAAAATGTAGTGAATGGGTTGTTCAATCCCAATCTCGAAAATGCTATACCTGCTGGCAACAAGGCATAAGAAACTGCTGCGATTGCAGCAACTCTTTTTTTCTGGGGGAACAACGTAATCAGGAAGATATACAGTGTTGGTATAGTGAGTGTTCCGATCACTGCAGGTGCAATTCGTATAGCTAGTAATGTTCTTCCAAAAAGCAACATGAGGGGACTGAGGAGATAACTAAACAGAACTGGATGGTCGTACCATCCAATACTGAAAGGATTGGGGTAATATCCTTGAAGGACTTTGACTATTTCTCCGCCAAAGTTGAATTCATCATTGTGACTTTGAATAATTCCACTCAGGTTGTAGAGTCTGAGTACACCTGCAATGACTGTGATGGCACCAATCACGAGAAGGTCATTCTTGTAAATCGAAAATTGTGGTAGGGATATTTTTTTTCTAGGAACGTAGTAGGAAAGCGGTAGAACAATACTAATTAGCCAAAGAACAATGCTTAGAAGAGTTAAGTAACTTGCTTTGTTGTCGGGATTGATTTGGTTTATGGTGATGAATAAGCCACTACAACAGAGGGCGATGAGAGCACTGATAACAACACTGAATTTTAAAGGCAATTTTTTTTCACCAGATTGTTGAGTGGTGTTATTGCTTTTAAAGAATGATAAGGGAGGTCTCAGTGCAATGAGGAGTAGCATGATGCACAAGAAATAGCAGGTGAGTAAGTAAGAGTTGGTTGTCAGAGCAATAACGGCGCTGGTGGCCAACGAAAGAGTACAGAGCCAGATAACTGTGCGCGTCATAAGGTATTTATCTATTTTTGCTTTGGAAGTTTTGTTCGATCAAAATTTAATTCTTTTGGAAAAAAAGCATTCCAAGGAATGGATTCGAATTGACCATCTTTGTTTTTCCACTTCAGGGTTATTTGCGGAGCACCTTCGGTTGCTAAAAAGGCGATAAACAGCTCATGTTTTCCCTGAGTTAAGAGAATGTCATTTAGAGTAGTTAACGCAGAAAGGCTTGGATCAGTATCGTCTAGAATAAGGTTGTTGTCGATGTATACTTGAGCATAGTTTCCAGCGACGACTGAGAATGAATAGCCTTTAGTTTCTGGTATATCAAGCAATCCTTCCCAGGTGATACTAAATGGGTGAGGCACAGGATGAATATGGAAATAAAAGTCGATAGATGAGTCTATTCTCTTCAATAATGGGTTATCTTTCCAGTCATAGGCTTTTCCATATTTCCCTATGAGACCATTATTATTAATTGGAGGCGAGAGGAATAGAATATTCTCAGGAATTGCTTCTAGTGTGTTAGTACTGTTATTGATAGTTGATAAGAGTTGTATGTTCGTTTCGGTTCCAGCTTTTTGAATTGCTTTTAACTCAAGTAGTGCGGTTCCGGTTGGAAGGTTGATAGCTTTTTTCCCCGAACCATTAAGAACCTGATCACCGTTGATTGTCAGGGATGCTGTTGTATTGGTTTGTAGTTCGAACGCGATTTCTTTTCCTTGTTCTATTTTGATAGCAGCTTTTTTTATAATACTTACCGCTTCACTTTTGCCATCAACAGTTGCTTTGTTAATAGTGAAGGAATTTTCTTTTTTCTTTTCAGGTTCATTACTGAAGGAGCTGTTGTTGTAAATTTCTGTAGATACTCCCTGAGTTGCAGCAATCTGTTCAGCAGAAATATAAAAGCAGTTAACCTCAGGAGTCTGATCGTTTGGGGGGTGTATAGGCGTTTTCTTTACATTTGGGTAAAATGTTTCTATTTTTTGTGATTTTTCAGTGTTATGCAGGCAAATGTAGTAGTCTTTGCTGGCGTCTGTGAAAGGAAGCAATGAGTCGCTATATGCTTGGTGGATTTTTAGATTGGGAATAAGGTAAAAGAGCGTTGGTTGGTTGAGAAAGAACTGGGTAAAATAGACATTTGTTTTGTTGAGATCCATATGGCTCATTTCTTCAGCCATTTGGGTGTATGGGCCGTTAAAGTTAACCCATGTTGCGTATTGAGACATGTGCGATTTGTATTTATTGATATTGTTGAAGCTTACAAGTCCCAAAAGTGCTATGAGGAGTCCAGCTGTGAGGTATTTGACAGCTTTTGCATTGTAAAAGGTGACATCAATGATTTTTTTTATAACAATTAGGGTTATTGCAGCTAATACATAAACAAAAAGCATATCATCGATAGTTCTTAGTGACGTGGGGAGATCAATAGGTTTTGAAAAAATTCCTCCGAGAAGCATGAAGAAGAATCCAACACTAATAATTAACATATTGAAATTAAATGAAAGAAGTATGGTAATTCCAAGACCTAGCGCAAAGACTATTCCTGTGTACTGATCTAATAGCGGTTTTCCAACTTCGGTGTGGCGATGAATAGGGTCGGCTTGATAATTGAACATCAAAAGGTGTTTTTCGGCGTTCGAAATGATTGTTGGGACTACTTCATCTTTAGGGAGTGAATTGAAAAGATTTAGTTCGGTTGTATGTTTGAAGAATACATCTTGGTTTGTCATGGCATAAAGTGCCAATGGAGATGCCGCAATAGCTAAAGAAGACCCAAGAAAACAGAGTAAAATAAATAATTTTATTTTTTCTCTTTTAAACAATAGTGCAAGAAGACAGACTAGACCAAGGAACAGTACAAAGACACGTGAACTATGATACATCTGTAGTCCAATGCCCATTGCCATTCCGGAATAGACGAAATGTTTAACTTTTCTTTCCTGAAGGCCTTTTACTAGAAAAAATAATGCGAGTAGATCGAAGAATACCGAAAAAATTGAATTGAAGGCGATGCGGCTGAAATTGACGTGCCAGGATGAGAATGTCAGGAGCGTAGCTGCAATTGCTGCCAATCCGGGTTTTTGTAGTAATCGTTTGGCAAAGAAGTAAAAGAGTGGGATTGTGAGTGTTCCGATGATGGCCGAGGGGAATCTCAAGGCAAAAGTTGTTTGTCCGAAGATCTTTATAAAAATTGCCAGGATCATAAAATGTAACCCTGGTTGCTCATGTCCTTCACCGATGAAGATTGGACGATAGTTGGCGTTTTTTAGAATCTCTAATGCCGATAAACCGTTATTTGATTCATCAAACCATAGCCCTGATGGAATATGAGAGAGATTGAATACTCTAAGGATGAAAGCGCAGGTAGTAAGAGCAATAAGAAATATCAGCTCGGTTCGGTGATTTTTAAAATATGAATTTAGTTGTTCAGTTAGTTCCTTTTTGTTTATTTTGCTACCAAATCGTATCAATGCAAACAGGCTTCCGAAAAAGCAAATCCACGCTATTGAAGGGATCCAATTTTTAAGAAAGAGTATGAGCGAGACTACTAGAAGTACTAGGCTGACGGCACCTTCTTTCCAGTGTGTTTTACAATGCTGGATAATATCTTCTGTTATTTTGTCTTTTTCCGAAGGAAATAGTTTTTTCCATTGTCCAAATGCACTGATGAGTATAAATATACCACCCACAGCAAAGTGGGCAAATCCTGGGATTAGATTGCCATTAGTTAGGATATCTTGTCCTAAAAAAGCAAAATAAATGCCAATGCCCAACAGTGCTACTCTCAGCATTCCGATGGCTATAGAAATAATGAGTTTGGACGATATTTTGCTAGGATTGTTTTTCTTTTCTACACCAGCAGTAGTAGCTTCTACTTGTTTATTTGGTGCTGTTGAACGGTTGCGTGGTGTGGAAGAGGTTAATTTTTTTGGTCTCGGCATTGCTGTCTCCATAACGAGTCTGAAGGAACTTTATCAATACAGGTTTGAGCGAGCTGGTTTGCTTTTTGCTCTTGATTTAGTTGTTGGTATGCTCGAATAAGTAAGTAGTAAGCTTCCCCAAAGGTTGGGTCTTTGGCAATAGCTTTTTCAAGCTGGGCTGCGGCTTTTTCTTTCTCACCTTTATCTAATAATGTTTGACCATATTTGGTATACACAGCTGGATTTTCAGGTTGAAACTGAATGGTTTTATCTAGTGTTTCATAAGCTTTTTCAGGATTGTTGTTAGCAATATAGAGATCTGCGAGGCGATGATAGGCGGGAATATCTCCAGGACGTTTCTTTATGAGATTTTCAAATAGTGTTATTGCGGCTTCATTTTGGCCGTTTTTAACATATTCGTCAGCAAGTTTGTAATAGGTTTCGGCGCTTTCAGGATTTTGCTTGAGTTGATCCTCAGCAATTCCGGTGTCAGTTGAGTTTGTTTGTTCTGTAGTGTTGTCTGGTTTTTGTTGTTGATTTCCTGTTGTGGATGCGCTGGTTTTAGTAAGGGTGTTTGCGATAATTGCAAAGAGTAGTACGACAGCAAATCCACCAATAAAAAATATAATTTTTGAAGAGTTGTTCTTTTTAGGTTGTAGTGAGATTGTTGAGGCGGTATTTACTGGTTCTGTTGGTGCTGGGGGTATAGAAACGACCGGCTGATTTGCTATTTCATCTGGCGCTTCTATAGGAGTTTCCTGCAGTTCTTTCGTTTGAAAGCGGAAGTCACTTTTATATCCAAAATAGGTTGTGAATGCTAGAAAAATAACACCAAAAATAAAGTCCAAACGTGTGAAAAGATAGACTGAGCTTAGTAGTGAAACGGTAAACAAGGAACTATAAATCAGCCTTGTTTTCATAGGTGTTTTTCCATGTGTTGTGAATCACAGGTGACTGTGTTCAGTTCATAGTATTGCTGTTTGTTATTCAATGACTTTGATATTGAGCTCTCTGAGTGTTTTTGCGTCTACTTCGCGAGGGGCGTTCATCATAACGTCTTGTGCTTTTCCGTTTTTTGGGAAGGCGTAGACGTCACGGATATTTGGTTCATCAAGAAGAAGCATAAGTATGCGATCGAGTCCTGGAGCAAATCCGCCGTGGGGTGGTGCACCATGCTGGAACGCTTCAAGCATGTGTCCAAATTTATCCTGCACTTCTTCTCTTGTGTATCCAACAATTTCAAAGGCTTTTATTAGTGTTTCTGGCTCATGATTACGTATTGATCCACTGGATAGTTCAAGATTGTTGGCGACAATATCATATTGGTAAGCGAGTATTTCGTCTGGTTTTTTTGTTTGTAATGCTTCCATACCTCCTTGAGGCATAGAGAATGGGTTATGCATGAAGTCCCATTTCTTTTCATCTGCTTTCCATTCGAACATAGGGAAGTCGGTGACCCAAGCAAAGGCAATAATGTTGTTATCTGCTAACTTGAGTTCATCTCTGACTCGGAGACGAATTTTTCCAAGGAGTTCAAGGGCTGATGGTTCTTTATCTGCTGCAAAAACGATTAGGTCGCCTTCACTCAATGCTTCCTCTGGTGTGACGGCGGATCGTAATTCGGATTGGAGTGCTTCATCAAAGAATTTTGCGATTGGGCCTTCGAATGTGAGATTGTCAGCAATTTTGATCCATGCAAGTCCTGGTGCTCCAAGAGATTTTGCAAACTCAATGAGATCGTCGATTTCCTTGCGAGATTTTTTCCCATAACCAGGGAGTACGAGAGCTTTTACGACTGGAGCTTTTTGAAAAATGTTCATTGAACTTCGATGTGCTACATCCGTCACGTCTTGAATTTTGATACCAAAACGGAGATCGGGTTTATCTATACCATAGGACTGCATGGCTTCTTTGTAGGTAAGACGAGGGAAGGGGAAGGTCATAAGTTTTTTGTCAGTGAGGGTTTCCACTAGCTCTTTGAAGAATGGTTCCATGCGGGTGAAGAATTCTTCTTGGGTTACAAAAGCATTTTCAACATCTATTTGGTAGAAGTCTCCAGAGTGACGGTCTGCACGGGGATCTTCGTCACGGAAGCAGGGCGCAATTTGAAAGTATTTGTCTATGCCGGCTACCATGAGGAGTTGTTTGTACATTTGGGGTGCTTGAGGGAGGGCGTAAAATTTTCCTGGATGGATTCTAGAAGGAACGAGGTAGTCTCTTGCGCCTTCAGGGCTGCTAGCGGTTAGTATTGGTGTTTGAATTTCAACAAAGCCATTGCGATCCATCCAGTTGCGGATGAAGAGGATTATCTTGTGTTTCATCTTGAGCATGTTCTGTAGACGTTCGCGTCGGAGATCAACGTAGCGATATTTGAGGCGGACATTTTCATCAATTCCGTAGCCATCATCATTGATGGGGAAGGGTAGGGGTTTGGCAGCATTGAGTAGAGTGATTTTTGAGAGTACAACTTCGATTGTTCCGGTCGGCATGTTGGGATTTACTGCTTCAGGAGCTCGGTTGATGACTTCACCTTCTGCTGCGATTACGTATTCATTTCCCAGTTTTTGTGCTATTTCATAGCTTTCTTTGTTTTCAGGGTTTGCAACAATTTGCACTTTGCCTGAAGAGTCACGAAGGTCGATAAAAAGAACTCCACCATGGTCACGGATACGGTCTACCCAGCCTTTGAGGAGTACTTGTTTGTTTAGTATTTGAGGAGTTTTGAGCGCGTAAGTTCGTTGCATGGAGAGTATTCTGGCTCCGAATAGGGTATATGACTAGTATAGTGATGGTACGGTGGGGAGGCAATGGAGAGTTGCAGAATTGAGGTTATGTTCTCAACAGCTGTATACAACGTGCTTTGGGTTAGCATGTACGATATAAAGTTGTTATTATACTGGTTGAAAGTACCTTATACTGAGTGTTTCTATGGCAAAAAAAAGAAAAACAACAACAAGAAGAATTTCCAGAAAAAAACAGCAGACGGATTGGCAAGTAGTGTTGGAACCGAAGGTTGTTTATGAAATAGTGGGAGCATTTTGTGCGGTGTTGGGAGCGCTTTCTCTGTTGAGCTTGCTGGCGGTAGGTGGAGTTTTTGGACAGTTTCTTAAGCGATTTTTACTGGCGGGGTTTGGTATCGGTAGCTATGTTTGGGTTTTTTTACTTTTTGTTACCGCAATTGGCTTATTGCTTCCTGAAGATGATGATGAAAAGGTTCACTCACGAAAACCGAATATGCTCTTTGGTGCGATAATTACGTTATTGGCATCAGTTGGTCTTGCTCATGTTCCTCTTCCAATTGAAGACCTTTCAAAAGCTATGGTGTTTGCCGAAGCAGGAAAAGGTGGTGGGATTTTTGGATTTTTTATCAGTTATCCTTTGCGCATGTTGGTTGGTGAGATTGGGAATCTTGTAGTATTGGTTGGTCTGCTAATTATCGGAGTGCAGATTGGAACGGGATTTTCTTGGGGGAAACTATTTTCTTTTCTGTTCGGAGGTCTTTTTGCTTCGAGGGATATTGTTGAAAAAACGCCAAAACTGTCGCAGTCTAGGATGAAAGAGTTCGCAGGTAACTATGAAGAAGTTGAAGAAAAACCTCTGTACAAAGAGCCATTGCCTGATAAGAAAAAATTAAAAGTGGTCACTCACTCTGATGAGAGTAAACCTACGAGTTCCTCGATTAGTTATTCCCCAATTAAAAACTCCAATTCTGCTTGGTTATTACCGGCTTTTGATTTATTGCGACAACCTAAATCCAAGCCTGGCGATTATGGTGATCCTCGTGAGAAAGCAAAAATGATTGAACAGACACTTGCAAGCTTTGGGGTTTCTGCTCAGGTTATTGAAGCGAACTGTGGTCCTAGTGTGACCCAGTTTGCAGTGAAACCAGCGGTAGGTGTGCGGGTTTCTCGTATCTTGAATTTGCATAATGATCTTGCGTTGGCACTTTCAGCTCCTACCGTACGCATCGAAGCTCCGATACCAAGTCGGCCTTTTGTGGGGATTGAAATACCTAATGCATCGGTCAGAGTTGTTACTTTACGAGAGCTGTTGGAAACCGAAGAATTTGCCAAGAAGGTTGCCACATCCAAATTGCAGCTTGTACTCGGGAGAGATGTTTCTGGGAAACCAGTGATTGATAGTTTGGAAAAAATGCCCCACCTGTTGGTTGCGGGCGCGACTGGTTCAGGGAAAAGTGTTTGCAGTAACACGATGTTGTGTTCTTTGCTCTATCAATGCACACCTCAAGAATTGAAGATGATTTTGATTGATCCGAAGGTGGTAGAGCTTACTGCGTATAACGGGATTCCTCATTTACTGACACCGGTGATTACCGATCCTGTGAAAACGCTCAGTGCTTTGAAATGGGCGATTGTGGAGATGGAACGGCGTTATCAGCTTTTTGCCGAAAGTGGTGCTCGTAATTTAAAAACCTTTAATGCTGGTCGACCAGAAGATCCGTTACCTTTTATTGTTATCCTGATTGAGGAATTTGCCGATCTAATGATGGTAGCTCCTTCTGATGTGGAAAATGCGATCACTCGATTGGCTCAAAAGGCACGTGCGACGGGTATTCATTTGATCTGTTCAACCCAGCGTCCATCTGCAGATGTTATCACTGGTTTGATTAAAGCAAATATTCCTGCTCGTATTGCTTTTACGGTTGCATCGCAAATTGATTCTCGAGTTATTTTGGATACTCCAGGGGCAGAAAAACTGTTGGGGCAGGGCGATATGTTGTTTCTGCCACCAGATGCTTCTCGTCCAAAACGTGTACAAGGGGCATATGTTTCCGATGATGAAATTAATAAACTGATGGCGTTTCTGAAAGAGCAAGGGACTCCTGAATTTAGTGAAGAAATTCTTACTCAGGTTACTGATCTCGGTAAAGGTGATGGAGATGATGAGGAGGGTGGAGAGAATTTTGGTGATGACGTGTTTCAGGATGCATTAGAAATAATTATGGAAAGTGGGAAGGCGTCAACTTCTTACTTACAGAGACGTTTGAAGATTGGATACTCTCGTGCGGCAAGAATTATGGATTTGCTTGAAGAGAAAGGTGTTATCAGCCCTGGACAGCCCGGGAGCAGTAGACCGAGGGATGTGCATATCGCAAAATTGCGAGAATTGATGGAATAAGTTGAAGAGGAACAAAGATTTTTATTCCTTACAACCATTGGAACATTAAAATGGCCAACCGACTTGATGCATAGCTTCATCGACAACATTAGGTTGCCATCCTTCTTGAATTAGCGCACTTCTCGCCTGTTCTCTTGTTGCGCCTTTTTGTTTTGACTCAATGATGAATGGTTTTATCATGTCGATGAGGTGTTGATTTGGAGACGGAGCTGGGGGGGGAGGTGGTTGTTGATGAATATTTTGTAGTTGGGGTGTTTGTTGAATTACTGGTGGAAAAGTAGGTTGAGGGTTTACTTGAACTTGCTGCATTTGAGCTTGTTGTTGTGGTGGATTTTGATACTGTTGTGGTTGAAACTGTTGAGGAGGTGGGGATGAAAATTGCTGAGGCTGAAATTGTTGTTGTGTTTGGTCTTGTGCAGGTTGATTTTGGAGATGTGGTAATGATGTTGGTTGAAACATTGATTCTAGTGGTGGCAGCGTGAATGGTTGGTTCTGGTGGGGGAGGAGAGGGTTTTGTTGTGATGGAGTTTGTTGAAAAGCTTGAGTAGACTGTTGCTGTTGAGGGGGAGGAAATGCTCCTTGTGAAGGAAATGGATTATTTACAGGAGGGAATGGGTTATTATGGGCGGGAGGTTGTTGAGCGAACGAGGAGGGGTTTGCTGGTGTAAAAGGATCTAATGGTTGATGAGCTGTTGTTTGATTGGGTAACGGGGGAAGCGTTGGGGACGAATTATGTGATTGCGAAAACGATAGTGGAGGAAGCGGATTGTTGTGTTGCGTAGGCGGAGCATTTTGTTGTGCTGGTGTGAACGCTGGTAAGTCATCAAAAAGTTTTGATAAATCAGAGGTTGGAGTTTGCGTGTGATGTTGTTGTCCCGGAGTTCCTAGTGGTGGAAGTGCTGGTGGGGTGTTTTGTTGGTTAGATGGTGGAAATGAAAATGGTTGATCTGAAGAGGTTTTTGGGGGTGATCCAAAAGGAGGAAATGCAGGAGTATTTGTTGTTGCGCCTGTTTGTAGTGGGGGGAATTGAGAGGCGTTTTGTTGGGTAGGAAATGGTGAGGGAAAAGGATTTTCTGTTTTTTGTTCAGGAAATAATGAGTTTGTTGTTGTGGCAAAAGGGTTAGTCACTGACGAAGGATTTGCAATTGGAGGGAATGGATTTGTAGATGGGGTGTTAGTGGGGAGGGGTGGAAATGGATTGAAAGGATCTGGGTCGCTATCTAATGAATGATTTTCATCATGAGGTGGAAATAGTGAGCCAAAAGGATCTGCATTGGCTGGTCCTAATTTTTCTTCAGGTTTTACAGCTGTGACTGGAGGAAACAGAGGGGATGCAAATGGATCATTTGGGAGAGAACTTTTGTGTTCATCAAGAGGAGGAAACGGTGAAGAGAATTGATTGGTAGGATTGGTGGGGCTTTTGAATGGGTCTGTAAGTGGGGGAAGGGTAGTTGGCTCTGTTGAAGATGTAAGAGGAGGAAGGGCTGAGGCAAAAGGGTCTTTGTTTTCTGTTTTTAATGAAAGAGGAGTGTCCTTTATTTGTGGTGTGGTAGTAGCAGGATTTTTGCTAGCTTTAGAAAGTAATTTGTCTAAAAATTCTTTTGCATCAGGAGAAGGGGGAGCGGCTGGGTTGAATTCTTTGTTATCTGGTATTCCTGGGGGAGGTGTTTGTTGGTGTGGGGGTGTACTGTTAGGATCTTGCTGGTTTTTATCACCGTCGCTACTCTCTTTTTTTCCGAAAAGGTTTTTTATGAAGCTCATGAGAGATGATCCTTTGGTAGGTATTTCTATTTTTACTGCAAGTGTTGTTTATATTTTATCAGGATATTTTATCAAATAGAGTTTTGTTTTTCAAGCAGCGAGTAAAAATTACTTGTCATCTATGGTGTCTGGAATTGGTTTTTTCTTATTTAGTTTTTCTCGTTTTGTGATTTTGATTGACTAGATATCGATGGTATTTAGCATTGGTATTGTTTTGAGTTTTATAGGTCTTTATTATGAGAGTGAGCTTGACCATCCTTGGCTATTTATGATAGAATTTTTTGATATATCTAAAAATATATACTTAATTATAAATTAAGAAATACTTCAATTATGCAAAAAAAACAGCTCTGTTTTGCTCCTTTAGTTTTTTTGTGGATGTTTGGAATGATTTATTCTCTCGTGGTGTTTTCTCCTACACAGGTTAAGGCGGCAGGTGAAATAATAAATACACTTGATTTTTTTGTTCATGAAAAGGCGATAGCTTCAGTTGGTGGAGAACCGGTTTCACAGTTCTATTCAAGTGGGGAAGTTTTAACGGTTAAATTTAAGCAGGCAGATGTTTATGAACTTTATAAGTATGATTCGTCTTATATTTATTTAAGTTATGATAGCAGTTGGGGGACGGATGGTGGGCAATATTCCTCCTACCAGTTCAAAGGAAACGGAGGTAAAGGTGGTAAATGGATGAAAACTTCCATGCGGGTGGGAGAAACAATTGAAGAAAATCTCTCAGTTGGAGAATTCGTTAGATTTACTTCTGGTTGTGAACCAACTGCAGACACACCCTTTTCTTATAAAAACACACTTGAGGCTCATTATAAAGATTATGAAATCGGTGGTACCTATGGGAAAGATGAAGTTATTGTTCTTAAATATGGTTATGGGGGTGGAAGTCCGGGATTTGAGAAGTTCTATTTTTCGAAGAAGTGGGGATGGATCAAATGGGAAGGCTATCCGAGTGGGGGAGCTACTCCAAGTCGTGTAGTGGAATTTAACAGTAAGGACGCTACTGGTCTTACGTTACCGAAAAAAAAATGTGTAGCTTTCTCTGGTGATTATTCTGCTTCTGCTGTTGGAGAGGGTGGTGCCTGTGTTATAGGTAATCCCTGTTCGTGCATAGGTGGGAATTATACAGCTTGTAGTGGGTGTAATGGCGGATTGTGCAAAGGACGTCTAGATTTACCTGATGGAGGGGAGACCACCAAAGATGGTCAAGGTACTGATAGAAAAGATGAACTTGTTCGTGCGGGAATAAATCCACCTGTCATGAATCATTGTGATAACGGTGCCCCCTGTTGTCAGACATGTGGGAATGGTCCAGCCGTTCAGAGTGCGGTTTCTGGAACTGTTCGTAAAGCTTCAACGACTACTAGTGTTATTCCATTTTCATTATTAAAGTCTGCGAATGCATCTTCACTTTATGGAAATGTGTTATCAGGTGTAGAATTGGAACTTTATAAAAAGTCTGGTGAGGTTGTCCCTGGTTCAAAGCGTGTATCTAGTGCAGATGGTACGTTTGCTAAAATTGCCTATGATGCTGGACAGGAATATGTGTTGAAAATTTCCTGTCCGTCGGGTACTTCTAGCTGCGCAGGGATTCTTGCTTATGATTATGTGGTGCCATTGGATGAGACTTCCAAGCCACAAGAAAGGATGTTAGATATAACACTTTGCGATCAACCCGAACCAAAGTGTAAGGTTAGCGTTAAAGATCCAATAGTTAACCCTGATTCTGAGAATCCACCGGATGCCCCTCCAACAGAAGTTCCTAATTACACCATTATTGAATCTGCTTTTGGACTTTCTTTGAATACAAAGTCATTACCGTGGGGGACGTATTTAAATTTTTTACTGACGTGGCTTTACAGTATTGCAGGTTTAGTTGCAGTACTTTATCTAATATTGACTGGAGCTCGTTTGGTTTCAAGTGGTGGAAACCCAGTTGAAATAAAAAAAGCTAAAAAGAAAATTCAAGCTATTATTTTTGCATTATTGCTTATCTTGTCGGCATGGATTATCGCAGCTTTTGTTGGCGGGATTGTTCTTTTACAGTGGACTGTCTAATACAGGTTAACTCATGCTGAGAAAAAGAAGTACGATATGTTCACGAAAAAAAAATACAAAATTCTATTTTTAGCTTCACCCTTGTTTATTTTTTTGGTGTTGTTTTCAATACGTTTTGGTTTTGCGCAGTCAACAACAAGTGGTGAAACAACAGCTTTTTTACAATCTTTTTTTCGAGATATGATAGTTTTTTTGGGCAATTCATTTGAAAGAGTGTTGTTTTTTTCCACAGAAAATCTTACTGAACATCCTGTGATCCGAAATGTTTATCCGCTAGTGAAAAATATCGCTAATGCTGGTTTTCTACTTGCGTTGGTTGGGGTTGGTTTTTTAATGATGTTTCGAAGTGATAATCTTGATGCCTTTCAGATGAGAAAGGTTTTTCCAAGATTCTTGGGATCAGTTGTGCTTGTTAACTATAGCTTGTTGATAATTCAGTTTTTTACTGACGCAGCAACAATACTTACAAAGATGTTTTATGTTGCTATGCAGAATAATGCAGTGAATTTCATTCCAGATAAAGAAGTTTCTGTGGGTTTGAAGATAATTCTTACTATTTTTTCATTGAAGTGGGCAACGTTAAACTCTACTGAAGATCCAACGGTGTTAGTGCCTCAGATGTTTGGTGCACTCAGTTTGTCCGTAGGTGTACTTTTTCTATTTGTCCGAAGTCTCATGACTAGTTTGCTGATTTGTATTTCGCCTTTTGCTTTTCTTTTCTGGTTTATTCCAACAACAGCGAACATCGCAAAAAAGTGGTGGCAATTATTTCTTGTATTTACATTTTCTGGTCCATTAGCGAGTTTTGCTTTGTATATGACGCTTAACTATTCTACTGTTATTTATGGTGCATCTTCAGAAAAGTACTCTCAATCGGTTAGTCCCTTTTCCTTTCTTATCGGCTCTGCAATTTTTATTATGTTACCGGCTGTTCCATTTGTTTTCTTGTTACTTGTTCGATCAGTGGAGTCTAATGTTTTTTCCGATATTTTACAGACTTTATCAAAAACAAGTGTTATGCAGTCTATTGGGCAACAATTTGCTGGAGGTGGTTTTTCATCTGCTTTTGCTTCGAGAGATAGTGGTGTTGTGGGCGAGGAGAAATTTCAGAGTCAACAGGGCATTTCTTCCCAACCTCAAACACTACTTCGAGGTTTGGTTGATAGTACGTCAGGTATACAGAGTAAATTACGAGAAGCGGCTAGAGGTGGGGAGAAAACTATTGCAGCACTGGCGTGGGAGCAGGGTACACCTGCAATTACGCTGAGTGATGTGACTATTCAGACGCCTCAAGTTACCTTACAACAGGTAGAAGGGAGTGGTGTTTCGCCTGAGAGTCAAGTTGGTGGACGAAGAGGAGAGGTGCCTCTTCGAGAAAATGTTATTACATTTGCCCAGCCTGTTGGCATAGAAACTAAACAGGAAAGCCGACCTCGTCCATTACGTGAAGTTGTTCGAAGTCTTGAGGCTGATAAACCGATTTCACATCAAGAATTCACTACGTTGTTTGATTCAGGTTCTATCAAGCAGCTTACTCCACAGGGGTTAAAAACTTTGTTTACAACCAGTAAACGTGAAGATAAGGATGAATTGCTTGCAGCTACAGATAAGAAAGGTTTTTGGGATGACAAACAACAAGGAGCATTGTTGGAGATGGCTGCTACGGAGCGAATTATAGCAGCTGAAGCTCAAGGAAAGATTTCCTGGGAGGGTATTGGCATAGCTCCATTGGTTGCTAATGCTCCATTACCAGAGTTGGCAGAGCAGGCTAAAGTTGGTATTAAGAGCGGCCAATTTAAAGATTTGAACAGAACTGATTTGAATGCTTATTATAACAAGTCCGATACTCAGGTTAGAGATGTTTTACTTTCTTCTTTGAACTTGAAAGATGAAAATGGACAAAGTGTCTGGAGTGATGCTCAGAGGGAAGAACTGATGGAGCTTGCTGCGCACGAACGTATCGGACAGGCGCAAGAGCGTGTAAAACAAGAAGAAACAGAGCGACGTGAAACGGCTTTGGTGGCTCCAATTCAGCTAGAATCTACGGGGAAAGTTGCCACTTTGCCACGTTTACAAGCTGATCTTGCAGCAGGTAATCCACTTCCCGCAGCAGGAGATATTAAAGCTGGGATACTCGCTGGAAATTTCAAAGAGCTTTCTCCTGTGCAGATTGCTAACCTCTACGAAAAGGGGAACTCTCAGGTTCGAAGGGTGTTGGCGATGACGCAGGATGAAAATGGTGTAGATGGCAAACCGTTGTGGAATCCACTACAGCAACAGCAAATTATTCAGCTCAATGCGCAACCGCAGAAACAAGCTGGAGTTGTACTATCCGAAGCACTTTCCACTCAAGCTGGGCAGGAACAACATGTAGTAGTTCAACAATCTCCTGCAACTATTGCTCAAGAACGAATAGCATCTTTGGCTGAAAATCAACAGATTCCAACTGTTATTTCTTCGACAACAGTTCAACCTTCTGCTCCTTTGGCTGCAGTTCTCTTTCCACAAGTGCAGATGTCGGTTCCTGATCAGGCGGCATCTGTATCTACCAGTTCAACTTTTTCACCTGATGAGTTGTTTCAGTCTCTTCGTCCTTCGATGCAAACGGATTCAGTAGTGACTGCTCTTCCTCAAGTATCAGTAGCTGGAGCTTTTCTTGGCAATCCTGCAATTCAGTCTATGAATTTTACTGATGTTCAGCAGGAGTTGGGCAAGCTTGATCCTTATGGGAAAGCTGAAGTTCTAGCATCACTTGATATGGCAGATCTTCGTCCGCAGATAGTGGAGCCGTTGGCTACCAATCTTGGGCGAGTTGCAAGTATGGAGCGTTTACATGAAGCAAAGGCTGCAGTTGGCAATGTGGATGCTACTACTTTGCAGTCAACCATGGTAACGGCTTCGCAAGATGGTCGATTATCTCTTCCATCTGAAGTTATGACACAGGTGCAACAAGGAACTTTCCGTGCCCTTCCTTCTGAAACTATTGATGGCATATTCACTGCAGGAGACCGGGGTGTTCGTGATACCTTGCTGGCAAGTATAGATGGCAAAGATCCTGTTGGTAATGATTTATGGGGAATCGATCAAAAGAATCGTCTTGCTCAGCTTGCAGAATGGGACAAGGTTCAAGAATCTAAAACAACAATGCAGCAAACAATGCCTTCGCCAGTTGTCTCTCCTCAACTTTCTGTGAATGCGGCGATGACTTCGCCACCTGTTTCCACTCCAGTTGTTGAGCCCGCTATTTCCGTTTCTACTGGATCTCCACAACTTGTGATGCCTGATCAGATGCAAAAGCCAGTTGAAAGTTATGGTAATAAGATGAGTGAGAAAGAGAAGAAAACCTCACAGGTTACTGAGGAACAGATTAATCAGCAGGGGGAGACGGCTCCAAGGGAAACAGTTCAGGGCGTATCGGTATCTTCTGATGGCCGAGTAAAACAATTGAGCGAAGATATGGCTCCTGGGCAGGATGATATGATTGATGCTGCTAGGAAAATTTTGGGCACTGATGTTAGTAAGGTTGAAGATCTGGATGAGGAAACGATCAAAATGGCTGAAGATATACTCTCTCTTAGCATCCGTGATCCTCAGGAGTTTGCAGGATTTCCTTTTAGCCATACAGATATGGTGAACATAGCACAGAAGATCCAGCTTTATGCTGCAAAAAAGAAAAGTTATAAACCTCCATTATTTGTCGCAAATTTCGGAGATCAGCGTGAACAGAATCAAGCTAGGTTGCAGCAAGTGATGAGAAAGAGTGCTGATCCAGAGAATGCGGCAGTGAAAAGAACTTCTGATGAGGCAAATAGAAGAATGAGGAGTGAAGAAGAAATTAAAGCTTCAATGAAGCAGAAGAAGAGTGTTCAAGATATTATCGAGACTGGGAATAAATGATTTATCCGATAATGATTACTGTTATCAGTTGAACATTGTTTACTATACAAGATTGTTTTTGTAAAGGTATGAATCCAATTCTTGAATGCTGTTACAAAGTGGGATAGATATTACAGGTGCTTTGTTTTTCTCTCCATCTTCCCACTGGTTGGCGTTTCCTGTGAGCAGGGTGACGATAGATTTTGACTTGATGATTTTTGGGATTTTACCTATGGCGGCAATTGTTGCACATCCTTCGGGTGAAGTGTCTTGATGGTTATTCTGCAGCAGTGCTCTTGTGTCGAGAATTTCCTCGTCAGCAATTGTAATCCAGTTTCCCTTACTTTTTCTCAGCCAATATTCAATCTGCTGTTTCCTTTCTTCGAGAAGTGTTGAGGAAAGAGGTTCCATGCTTTGGTGAACAGTACTTTTGTACACACCAGGAAGGGTGGTTTTTAGAATTTGTACTGCAAAAAGTTGGGGGATTGCGGAGATTTTTTTTTCGTTCAATAGTTGTTCGTAGGCTATTGCGATGCCCAGAAATGTACTGCCACTACTTACGAAGATAACAATGGCTTCAGCAGTTGGGAGTGTTTCGAAGATTTCTACTCCAATTTGTTTGTAAGCAATTATTGATTCGGGATCGTGTGTTGCATTGAGAGAGGGGATTGTGTATCTGTGTTCGAGGTAAGAAAGCATCCTGAACGGTCGTTCGGTCATAATAAGATTTTGTGCTGATGAAGCCAAAATTTGCAGTTTGTTGTGAGAAATATTGGGAGTAATGAATGTGATTACAGAAAGCCCCAGTTTTTTCGCAAAGATATTTGCAGAAATAGCTGCATTTCCTGTGGAAGAAATAGCGAACACCTTTTGGGGGGTAAGTGACAGTAGTATCAGCTGATGACTTAGTGCTCGGTCTTTATGGGAATGATTGGGATTATTCTCTTCTAGCTTGAGATGAAGGTGTGGTTGTTGAAGAGCAGCATTTAGTTGTGAGTTGGAAATGAGGGGAGTGTTGCTAGGTGTAAGTTGTTCTTTAGAGACTGCCATGGGCAGAGTACTCGTTTTTCAAATCAACAGAAACTATTAATTACTAGGAAGAATTTATGAAATTATTTGGCTGCAGGTGTTGCTGCTGGAGTTTCACCGGTTGCTGCTGCAGGTCCAGTTGTTTCTTCCTCGGCAGTTCTCTGTGGGAGAACTTTTACAACAAGTTCGCGTTTGTCAGCTAGTGTTTTTACTGATCCAGGTATTGCAAGATCTTCAACGAAAATGCCTTTTTCAAAGTTGTCTAAGACTGAGATGTCTACAATGATCTCAGGAACGATATCAGTGGGTAGTGATCTGACATGAAGGTTCTGCATGTTTTGGAAAAGAATACCTTTGAGTAATTTTACAGCAGGAGCTTCACCAGTTAGTCGAATAGGGATATTGACGGAAACTTCAGCTTTAAGATCTACTGCATAAAATTCAATGTTCAATGGATTATCTTTTACAGGGTGTTTCTGCACTTTATGGAGAAGCACTTTAATTACACTTTTGTCTTCTTCAAGTTGTAAATCGATAAGTTGGTTTGGCTGGAGTATTTTTACTAGTTTTGAAAATTCTTTTTGGTCGATCTGCACTGAGCGGGCAGGTGTGTGTGGACCATATACTGTTGCCGGTATGAAGCCAGATGCTCTGAGCTGGTGTGGTCTAATGTTAGTCTGTTTGCTTTTTGCTGATAATGGTTGAGTGGCCATAGATTTCTGTGCCTTAAGTCGTTTGCCTACTTGGTGATTGTAAGGGATTCGATGAAAAATTGCAATCAGTTTTGTATAATGAAAAGGAAGTTGGGGATTTTTGGCAGCATCTCTCGGTTTCTACTGCAAATTACTCCAGCAATGTGCGCGTATTAGATTTCTTAATGTCTAACCTGGAGCGAGTATTATTATGCGTGCAATCATTAGTGTCTTTGATAAAACTGATGTGGTTCCTTTAGCGGAAGGTTTGGCTGGTTTGGGGGTGGAGCTGTTTTCTACCAGTAAAACAAAGAAGATTATCGAGGAAGCTGGAGTAGATGTGTATGATGTGAGTCAAATAACGGGCTTTCCCGAGATTCTTGATGGGAGGGTAAAAACATTGCATCCTCATGTTTTTGCGGGAATTTTGGCTAGGCGAGATAAAGGGTCTCACGTTGCTCAAATGCAGCAGCGAGCACTGAATTTTATTGATATTGTTGTGTGTAACCTTTATCCCTTTGAGCAAACAATTGCTAAACCTGGTGTCGAGCTTGATGAGGCTTTGGAGATGATTGATATTGGTGGACCGTCTATGGTGAGAGCTGCTGCGAAAAACTTTGCAGATGTGTTGGTTTTAGTTAATCCTAAGCGATATATGGATGTTTTGCTTGAGCTATCTCAGCTTGGGAGTGTGAGTATTGAAACTAGGAAACTGTTGGCAACAGAGGCTTTTCAGCATACCGCTTATTATGATTCTGTTGTGGCGCATTATTTGAGCAAGGGAAATCCTACGTTGTTTCCTGCTGAACTCACGATTGGGCTAAGGAAGGTGCAGGATTTACGCTATGGTGAAAATCCACATCAGAAGGCGGCTTTTTATAGCGATGGCTTACCCGCGGGTCTTTCTGCGATGACACAACACCAAGGGAAAGAACTTTCTTTTACCAATATTCTTGATGTTGAGGCGGCGTTGCGATTTGTTTGTGCTGCTGTTCAGCCTACGGTTGCAATCATAAAGCATGTAAATCCTTGTGGTGTTGCTGAACGTCAATCAGCGTTAGAGGCCTTTAAGGCAGCTCAAGGAAGTGACCCTTTGAGTGCCTATGGTGGAATTATTGGTGTGAATAAGGAAGTTGACGCAGCTTTTGCTGAGGAGATTACCAAAACATTTTTTGAAGTTGTTGCTGCTCCTTCATTTACTACGGATGCACTGGAGGTGTTCAAGAAAAAGGAGAAACTTCGTGTTCTTGAAATGACTGATTGGAAAAGTCTTGGGCGATCAGGTGATGGCGTTTGTTTCCCTCAGGATTTTGATGTGAGAAAAGTTCGTGGAGGAATGTTGGTGCAGACTGTTGATCCTGTTTCTGATGACTCAACCTTGTTTGAAGTTATCAGTAAAAGAAAACCAACAGACAAGGAGATGGCTGATCTTTTGTTTGCTTGGAATATTGTTGGGCATGTGAAATCGAATGCCGTGGTTTTTACAAAGCAAAAAGCTGTTGTTGGCATTGGGGCAGGGCAGATGAGTAGGGTGGTTTCTGTGGAAATTGCTGTGAAAAAAGCTGGTGAGCATGCACAAGGCTCAGTGATGGCTTCTGATGCATTTTTTCCATTTGCAGATGGTGTTGAAGTGGCAGCTAAAGCTGGAGTTACGGCTGTTATTCACCCTGGTGGATCGATTCGGGATGGTGAAGTTGTTGCAATGGCAGATAGGTATGATATGGCAATGGTAAGGACAAACGTTAGACATTTTTTGCATTAGAGAAAGGGTGAGTGGAAAACTAGTCAGTTTTTTCTTTTGATGCGGATTTGAGGGTTAGTTTTTCGTAAGCTTTTTTTGCGGCTTCTTGTTGGGCTTGTTGTTTGTTTTTTCCTGTTCCTTTTCCTAGTATTTTTCCATCGTGTTTTGCTGCAATTGTGAACACCTTATTATGCTCAGCTCCCTCTTCTTTGATCATTTCGTAAGTTGGGAGTTTTTTGAATCTTTCCTGAATGAGTTCTTGAAGTTTTGATTTATAATCTTTGGTTTGCTGATGTTCGAGGGTTTCTGGTAAGTCTTGGAGGAGGTATCTTCTGAGAAATTGTCTGGTTCTTTCGAGTCCTTGATCAAGGTAGAGCGCTCCAGTACAGGCTTCAAAAATATTTGCAAGGTTGCTAGTATTTTCTCTTCCTCCACCTTTTTCTTCTCCAAAGCTCATTTGGACGTATTGTCCTAGGTGGAGCAGTGTTGCTTTTTCTGCAAGATTTTCAGTCCTGACGAGGGCTGAGCGTTGTGAAGTCATTGCTCCCTCTTCGGCTTCAGGATAGTGTTGAAAAAGGTATTCAGTGATTATTAGAGCTAGTATTGCATCGCCAAGAAATTCCAATCGTTCATTGCAGGATGTTACTGGAAGTTTGTGTTCGTTGATATAGGATTTGTGTGTTAAGGCAACTTTCCATAATTTTGTGTTTCTTGTATGGATGCCAAGTTTATTGAGGAGATTCTCGGCTCCTCTTTTGTTGTTGAGTGTTTTTAGGCGATCTTCGGCATGGATGGCATCAAGCTGTTTTAGTACTACTGGTTGTACGAGTTGGCGCCATGGTTTTTCTTCTGCCATGGCTTCCCTGATGTTGGTTGCTTTGTATACATCGGGTTGTATAAGGTGGTGTTTTTTGACTTCGATACCGGCTTGCTTGAACAGTCGAAGTACGTGTGGGTTATTTGTAAACGTTGCGTCAAATGGCCCCGTTAAGCTGAGTACATGATTTACCCATTGAGTATCATC
Source organism: bacterium (assembly GCA_037128935.1). Taxonomy (GTDB): domain Bacteria; phylum Patescibacteriota; class CG2-30-54-11; order JBAXVQ01; family JBAXVQ01; genus JBAXVQ01. The sequence continues at coordinate 26,247 of JBAXVQ010000012.1, forward strand.
GTTGATGTCTGGAATTTGGATGACTCTGAAATTAGTTATCTTTTCCTGCAGTGTTTTTGAAATCATCTCTTCCCGTTCCTTCGCGGTAAACGGGTTCTTTCCGGTGAAACCTTCTTGAGCACTTCCAATTCCAACAATGAGTGATTTGTACTCTGTTGCTAGTTTCACTAGTGTTTGGAAGTGACCTTTGTGAAACGGTTGAAAACGTCCAATGAAGAGGGCTGTTTTCGTCTTGTTTTGGCGGGAAGATTTTAACTGCATGGTAAGGTATAGTATACTAGGTTTCGTACGATTTTCTCAAACTTGGTGTTGGATTCGATTGTTTTTGTTCTTTTATTTTTAACTTCATGAAACGTCTGTTGTTCGGACGTATTTTATAGGATTTATTCTATGATCAGGTCTGTAGTTTGGTCGCCTTCCAATAGGAAGGATGCACCTTGGACGCTTTATGTGCTTATCTTGTTAACATTGGCCGTAGTGCAGTATTTTTTTCTCCGTTACCTTCAAGGTATACCTGTTAATTTGGTGTTTTTTCTCTTAATGATCAGTTTTCTGTTTTTAACAGGTGTTTTTTCTTATGTGTTGTTGTTGTTAGTGAAGCGTTTAGGCCTTATTAAGGCTGATGTTATCCAAGGTGATGCTATTCTTTTTGGAATTCATGCATCCACTGGTCTTTTTTTGTTGTTGTTTCTTGGGGTGTTGTGTTGGCAGATTCCTTTTTTGCGAGAAAATGTGTTGACGTACTATAGTCTTCGCGTTTCTGAGACTGATCTTGCAAATCCGCAGAATTTTCAGTCCTATATGGGATCGGCGCAGAGTCTACTTTCTTATTTTTATATCGTGTTAGGTGTCGCTGCTATCAACTTTTTTCTGAGCAATTTTCTTTTTCGGGTGAATAAAGTGGTTGCTTATTGTATTGCTTCGACATCGTTGATTTCCTTGTTCTTTATTTTATTAGTGTTGTTCTCGTTATTTAAGATTAGCCATGTGATTTAGGGTAGGTTGAAGTGTTAATGGGATTTGAGATGTAGCTGAATCATCATGAAACGGCACACAGCTCTTTGGTCGGTTGTCGGAGCGTTGTCCGTAGGTGGACAACTGCCACAGTAATTAGGAGAATTTATGCAATCGATAACTGTTCAGGAATTAAAAAGTGTGTTGGATCAGGGGAAACGTGAGGATATTTTGGTTTTAGATGTGAGAACGCCAGCGGAGCATCGTGGTGAGCGAATCTTGGGGGTTACCAATATTCCGGTGCAAGAAATCGGGAAGCATCTTGATGAGTTGAAAAAGTATAAGCAAGTGTATGTGCACTGTGCTAGCGGCAATAGGAGTGGTAGTGCGTGCGTGCAGATGGCTCAGTATGGTTTGCCTAATGCCATTAATGTTTCTGGTGGGATTACTGAATGGAAAAAAGAAGGTTTCCCTGTTTTGAGTTCTGGGAAGCAGGTTATTCCAGTGATGAGGCAAGTGCAGATTATTGCGGGATCGTTGGTGTTATTGGGTGTTATTCTCTCGTTGGTTATTCATCCAGGATTTATTTATCTTTCTGGGTTTGTGGGAGCTGGGTTGCTTTTTGCTGGGCTGAGTGGGTTTTGTACTATGGCGGTAGTTTTGGAGAAGATGCCGTGGAATAGGTAGATTGCAAGCGTGCCATTAGTTTTTCAGGTATATTTGTGGGATTCCGGACAGTCTTGTTAGAAGTATATGGGCTGAAAGATTGTTCCATGTGGCTTGATCCTCAAGTGTTATCTGCCTACCCATTTGTTCGCCAATAATTACTACTTGCTGGTTCTGTCTAACTCTTAGTCCTGTGTAGTCTAAATATGTGATAAGACTATCTGGCTCACCGAATTGAACAACTTCATGCCCAGCAATTAAACATCTAAGGTTTGCTCCTACTGAATTCCCGAATCCTATTAAAGCTAGTTTTCTAGCCGTTTCAGATTGTCTTTGGGAGTATCCGGCACATTGACCGGCTTCTAATCTTACGACACGTTCTACGGTTGAAACTAGTGAAAGAGCAGGTTGTGTCCCTTCAATTGCCGTTGCTCCACTGCTATAACCATACAGCCCTTCTCCAGCTCGAATGCTTACCGTGCAGTTTGGAAAAATTTGTCTATAAAGAGACAAATTATGAGAATCGGGAATCCTTATTAGCGCAGCACTGTTAGCCATGTGAATATCAATGCTATTTAGCGTTGATCCGACAGATTCCTTGATTTGTTTAAGTGTATCTATAAAGCATTTTAATTGATTTGGTCCTTTGACAGTATCTTCTGCACTAGCAAAGTGAGAAAAAATGCCTATAATTTCAAGATTATTTAAATTGGTTATTGCTGCAACTTTTTTTGCAGCTTCATTGGGTGGTGAGCCAAATCTAAACAAGCCAGTGTCAACCATGAAATGAATTTTTACTTTTTTCCCACTAACTTCTGCTTGTTTTGCTGCACGCTTTGCATCTTGTATTTTGTCAATTGTAATTTCAACATTGTTTGTAACAGCCCAAGCAAGGTCAGCAGTGTCATTGATTGGGTAGAGGCAAAGAATTGGGGGGAGAGAAATTCCTTCTTTAACTAAATGTTGTGTAACTATTCTTGCTTCGCCAATTGTTGCTACGCAAAGTCGTTTAGCATTTTGAGCAAATACTTCTGCAGCCTTTTGTATTCCGTGACCGTATGCATCGTGTTTTATCACTGCATTTATTCCAACACCTTGACCGGATGTTCTTGCAACGACGGCAAGATTTTCAAACATTGTTTGGAGGTTAATCTCAAGGCGAGTTCTAGGGGGGCGTATACGGGTAGGCATATCTTCAACTTGCTGACGTTGACAATATTCTTTCCACGTTAAAATTTCTCCAGTGTTTGTGGGGAGCCGTAAATGCGTTATAGGTTGTTCAATTCTACGCATGATTTGCTCTCTCTGGTTTTCTCATCACTATGTATTCGACGGTTATTTCTTTTGAATTACTAATCCCCCACTCGTTAAATGGATGTAAGTTCGTGCAGTCTTTAATTGGAATGTGAAGTCGAGCGCGTCTCTTTAAAGTAAGACCTCTGTTTTTGAGCCTGTCTACAAGTTCTGTTGTGCTATTACTTGTCCAATCATGCCCAACAAGTCTTTCAGGCAGATATATCCAACCACCTGGTTTAAGTGCTGCACACATTTCATCGTAAATTGCAGATCTGCTTTTTTTTTCAGTGCACTGTATAAAGCTGTTTCCAACAATACCATGAAGGCTTTCTGGTTTTAGTGGTAACCATTCTGCGTCTGCTCTTGTTACGTTTTGTGTTTGTCTATATGAGCTGAGAAGGGTTGGATCTCTTTCAACGATTATTGGCATGGCTCCATTTTTTCTGCACCATGTCTCAAAGGCACTCTTTGACTCGTCTACTCCACCAATAAATAAAACTGGCTCATTTGCTTTCCATGGTAAGTGTACATTTTGCTCGGTTTGCTTTCGGATGGCTTCAAAAGGAACAAGTACTTGTCCCATTAAATCTCTTATTACTTCTGGCCCGACTGATCTTAATGAATAACGAATGTTCCTTGCTCCCCAAATTGGCGGCTGTTGGAGATCTGTAATGTGCCTTCCTATACGACAAAGAAGGGCGCATGCCAGGATCCCAATTGTGGTATCGTATCTTTCTGTTGCTCTGAATGTGTCAATTTCCCATTTTTTCATTTCGCTTTTACCTGGTTTTATTGCTTCTTTTTCCCATCTTTCAGCTTTTTACTTGTCAAGAAACATGACAAAAACTTATGTTTTCCTTAATATAACATTGTATTCTACATTATTGTATACTTGATGTCAAGTAGGGGTGTTATGAAAAATCCATATATTAAAGATCTCGAATCAGTCTTGGAAGTTACAAGGCTAATTACTCAAACTCAAGATTTTGGTCTTGTTGGGCAGAAAATTGTTAACGTCATTCCTCTGCTTGGTGGCGGGACAGAGTTTACTTCGGCAGTTCTCTATATTTTTGATAACAAGGAAAAAGCTTTTGTATTCCATAGTTTGACTCAGTCTCCCTTGATTACAAAGGCTACTCAAGAGGAATATATCCAGCCTATTGAGCACAGAAAAATATTTCTTGATGATAATACCTTGCTTACAAAACTCTTTTTTTCTCATGAGATTCAAATTAGCTCAACAATTTTAGATTTTGTTGGGACACAATTATCTGAAAGTGAGTTTAAGCGGTTGCAAGAACGAATAGGATACAAATCTTTTATCTGTTTGCCGTTGGTTATTCATGGTGAAGTTATTGGAGCTTTGCAAGTGGCTTCGAGTATTGCAAAAGATAATTTGCCTGATAGAGCGCTGAAAATTCTTCAAAACTATGTCGAACAAGCAGCAATTGCATTGAGGAATGCAATGTTATACGAAGAACAGAAGGCAAACCTTCAAGTTCTTCGTGAGAGGACAAGCGATTTAACATCAATGCAGCAAATTGCAAGAGAGATAACATCATCGCTGAAGTTTAAAGATGTTGCGCAAAGGATAGTTGACTATATTGGTTCTTCAAAAACGAGTGTTCATGGAAAGCAGAATTTGGCAATTGGGACGCTCTATATCTTTGATGAGAAGAAAAGGTTGTTTAGGTTTTATATGATGTCGAATAATAAATTGGCAAATAAGTTGAGGAATCTTCATGAAATTCCATATGAGAAAAGGTTAGTTTCTTTGAAGTCAGTCTCACAGAACGCACTTCAGAGAGTTTATTTCAGTGGAGAGATTCAGATTTGTTCTACTCTTGCGGATGTTGTTGGTGATGATGCTTTAAATGTTGAGTTAACTCTGAAAATTATTAAGCGTGAGGGAGTTAAATCCTATATTGTTTTGCCGCTTAAAGCACGAAATAAAATTATTGGTGCTTTACAAGTTTCTACTCTCTTCAATAAAAATACAGTTCCTCAACGAATTATTGATAACCTCCAGAGCTTTGCTGCACATGCGGCAATTGCTTTGGAAAATGCTCATCTTTATGAAAAAGTTCGTCAGATTAATAAGGAATTACAAACTACTAACGAACGATTGCGAGAACTTGATGTGGCAAAAACCGAGTTTGTGTCTATTGCTTCCCACCAGTTAAGGACTCCATTGACTGCTATTCGTGGGTATAATTCTTTGGTCTTAGAAGAAAATATTGGCAAGCTGAATAATAAACAACGAAATTTTTTGCTTCAGACGATGGTTAGTGCTGAACGAATGATGATGCTTATTAATGATTTATTGGATATGTCGAATATGGAGACTGGAAAATTTGCATTGTATTTTTCCCAAGCTGATTATCTGCTTCTTGTTAATGAAACTATTAAAGATTTTGAGCTTATGGTGGAAAGTAAACACATACGGATTGAAAAGCGCGTACCTTCACATTTACCCTTGATTACCATAGATCCAGATAAGGTGCGTCAGATTTTAATAAATCTTGTTGATAATGCAATTAAATACGGGAAAGAGGATAGTACTATTACCATTTCTGTTGAACATAAAAATGGTGAAATTCTTACCTCAGTACAGGATGAAGGAGTTGGAATTGAAGAAGATAAACGTGAGTGGATTTTTGAAAAATTTTACCGAGGAGATCGTGCTCGGGAGTCTTCCCCAAATGGATCGGGAATTGGGCTTTTTGTAGTGAAGAAAATTGTAGAATATCATCGAGGTAGAATCTGGGTTGACAGTGTGATCGGCAAAGGAAGTACTTTTCATTTTACGTTGCCAGTAAAACGGACTGAACTTAAAGAAAGTACTCCTGATGTAGGTGAAAAGAAAGTGAAAATTTCCAAGCAAAAGACCAAGTAAAGTATTTTAGGTATGTTCTGGTTGCTTTTTTTCTTTGTCTTGATGGACAATTGAGATTGTTATTGAATAGAGAATATTTTTTATTATGAAAAAACGCATTGGTATTGTTGGTGCAGGGCTTACGGGTTTATCGGCAGCATACGATCTTTTGAAGAAAGGGCATGAGGTGGTGTTATTTGAGGCTGCTGATCATGTCGGTGGCTTGGCTTCAGGCTTTAAGAGTGAAGGCTGGGAATGGGATCTGGATTATTTCTACCATCATATTTTTACCAATGATCATGATATTCTTGATTTGATCAAAGAGATAGGGTTTGAGGATCATATTCTTGTTAAGCACCCTTTGACGATGCTTTGGTACAAGGATAAAAGTTACCAATTTGATTCTCCTGTTGCTCTGTTGCGTTTTCCTGGACTGTCTTTTATTGAAAAGATGCGATTGGGTTTGGTGTTACTCTACCTTAAGATTTCCAAGAACTGGAAAGCTTTTGAACAGGTGACTGCGCATGAGTGGTTGACGAAAATGTTGGGAAAAAGGGCTTATGAGGTTGTTTGGGAGCCTTTGCTGCAGGGTAAGTTCGATAAGTACTACAAAGAAGTGAATATGGCGTGGTTTTGGGCCAGAATTTACAAAAGAACAACGTCGTTGGTGTATCTTTCCAGTGGATTTCAGGCTTTTGCGAACATGTTGGCTGAGAAAGTGAAAGAGTTGGGTGCTAGTGTGTTGCTGTCTACACCAGTTGAAAAAATCAAAAAGACTGGTGAAAGTTTTGTAATCTCACTAAAAGATGGGAAAAGCGAGGAATTTGATCAGGTGTTGTTTACGCTTTCTCCAAAGCTCTTTCGTGGCATTGTGGAAGCTATTCCTGCGGAATACGATCAGCAGTTGGCAAAGCTTGATTCGATGGCGGCAGCGGTTATTGTGCTTAGTGTGACGCAAAATCTGACGAAAGATACGTACTGGATCAGCCTTTCTAAAGGTGATGGTTTTCCGTTTTTGGTGTTTGTAGATCATACCAATATGATCGATAAATCGCATTACAATGGTGAAAGTATTGTGTATTGTGGAGATTATTTGGCTGAAGATCATGAGTATTTTTCTTTGAGTAAGGAAGAGTTGTTGCAGCGGTTTTTGCCTGGTCTTCAGAAGATCAATCCTGATTTCACACTGGATTGGGTGAAGCAGTCGTGGCTTTTTAAAACTGTGTATGCGCAGCCTTTACCTCGGGTGAATTATAGTAAACAGATTCCGGCTATTGTAACACCTATTTCTGGTTTGTATTTTGTTTCGATGAATCAGGTGTATCCGTGGGATCGTGGGACGAACTATTCTGTGGAGTTTGGGAGAAAAGTGGCGGGGATGATGGGGTAGGGGGAGTATCTTTTGTTACTATTTTTAGAGGACGGAGTTGAAGGCTTCGATGATTTCTTCTGGATTTTCTAACCCAACAGAAAGGCGTACCAGCTCGGGATTGATGCCTAGTTGGTCAAGTTGTTGACCTCCTTCTTTTGTCGAAACTAGGTCGTAGTGAGCAAGGTACATGTAGGGCATACAGAGGGTAAATTCGGTGCCGAAGCTGGGGCCTTTGGCGAGAGGAAGATTGTCATAAATTTCTTTGAGTGGTTTGTGAAATTCTAGGGTGATAATGCCTCCAACGGCTTCTGGGTATTTTGCAATTTTTTCAAAGTTTGTTTTGGTTTGTTCTTCTTTTGCCCACCACACTTTTTTGATCGTTGGGTGTTGGCTGAAATAGGTGATTAGCTGGAGAGTGTTGTTGTTGATTGTTTCCATGCGTTTTTCGTAAGAACCGATGTGTTGCGCTAGTCGCTGGGTGTCCCCAATGAATGGAAAGAGGTTGTTTTGTGTGCAATAGGTGTGCGTGCTGTTGTAATGAGGCGAATGCTCATTGAGGATAGCTGCACCCATGAGTAGATCTGCGTTGCCTGAGGCAAACTTTGAGAGGCTTTCTATTACGATGTCAGCGTGTGGTAGGAGCTCTACCATGCAAGGTGTTGCCATTGAGCTATCGATGATTACTGGAATGTTGAATTGTTCTGCAATCGTTTTGAGTCGTGTAATGTCTGGTGTCTGGACAAGTGGATTTGTGGTTACTTCGGTAATAATACCAGCAATTTTGGAATGGTTGTTTTCGATGAGTTTTTCTATATTTTCTAGATTAAAAACATCGGTGAATGTATGCAGTTTGGAGGGGATTTTTTGCAGGAGCATCATGGTGTCTAGGTAGAGCCATCCAAGTTGAATCCACTCACTTTTTCCTTGAATTTTTTGTGTTTGATGGAGTGCAGAGAAGGCTGTATAGAGAGAGGTCATTCCTGTATTGTAAAGGAAAATATTGTTTTCTGAGGAATTGTTGTAGAATTTTCCTAAGGTTTGTTTAATATGGTGTTCGGGATTGTTGGTGAAGAGCATTTCTTCCGGTTTGGTTTCTATTGCGCCATGGTTTAGGAGGTATTCTTCAGCTGAACGAGATGAAATGGCTATGCCAGTATGTTGAATGAAGCTTTGTGCGGATGCGAGATATTTTTGTTCGAAGGGAACGGTAACAAAAGTGATGTGATCGTCAGTGAACAGTGTTCCGTCAAATTGGATGAAATCGTACAGGTGTTGCGCGGCTATTGGAGAGCATAGCGCAAGTATTTTTTTGTCACTGATACCCATTTTTTGGGCAAAGAGCTCCTGAGTTCTTGTTACATAGGGATGTGTGACAAATCGGGGGTAACCGGAGTATATTTTTTGGATGGTTTCCAGATCTTTTTCTTCATAGCCAACAACGTCCCGCATCGTTGGGAGACTGAGGGAAATGGCGTGGGTGGAGTTTGGAATAGGTTGTCCGCATGGAATGTTAGGCATGAGAAGTAAGTTTTTATTAGTGAGTTGTGCTAAAAATTTTGTGAGGGTTTATTGTTCCGACGTTCCTGTCCTCCCATGAGGGGAAACGATGCAAAAAACGCTTCATGAAGCGTTTTTTGCATCGTTTCCAACTGAAGTGGGTTACATGGGTGTCACTTGCAATATGTTACATTTAGGGTTTGCTGATAATTCATTTTTATTTCGTACTGAGGTGCTGGTTCGTAAAGAGTTTATGAAAGTGCTTGTTCTAGGTCACTGAGGAGATCATCGGGGTGTTCTAGTCCAATTGATAGGCGAATGGTGTGAGTATTGATGCCGATGTTTTTAAGTACGTTATTTGGGGTTGAGGCGTGGCTCATGGTGGCTGGATGGTTTGCACGGGAGTCGGGTGTACCGAAGGAGTATTTTTTCTTGAAGAGTTTGGCTTTTTTTATGAAATTCAGTGCTTGTTCTTCTGTTTGGGTGTCGAAGGTGATTATGGCTGGCATGATCGACATTTGCAGTTTTGCGATTTGGTGCCCTGGGTGGGACGGTAGTCCCGGGAAACGGACTAGCGCGGCATTGGGGTGTTTTTCTAGATATTTGGCGATGATAAACGCGCTTTGCTCGTGTGCTTTCATTCTTAGGGGGAGTGTTGGGACTCCGAGGGAGACGCAGAAGACATCGAATGGGTTTTGTGAACGACCGAAAGCATTGGCGGTAAAGGCTATTTTTTTTGCGAGTTCGGGGTCTTTGCTGGTTACTGCTCCTGCGATAACACTGCCATTACCGGCAATATACTTGGTGGTTGAGGAAAAGGAAATATCTGCGCCGAGGGAAAGTGGTTGTTGGGAAGCAAATGTTGCGACACTGTTGTCTACGGCGAGGATAGTGTTGTATTTGTGTGCGAGGGTGGCAATGATTTTGAGATCGATAATTTTTAGCCCTGGGTTAGTTGGCGATTCGCAGATAACCAGTGAAATTGGGTTGTTGTTGAGAGTTTCTTCAACGAGTGCATGGTTTGTTAAGTCTTTATAGTGCACGGTGATGTTGAATTTTTGCTTGTAGACGTCGAGGAGGCGGTAGGTGCCACCATAAATGTCTTCTTCTGCTAGAACGTGTGAACCGGTTTTGAGGATTGTTTCAAACACCAATGCTACTGCGCCAATTCCTGTATGTGTGCAGACGGTTGCGATACCTCTTTCAGCGATTGCAAAGACGTTTTCCAATGCTTCTCTCGTGGGATTTTCTGAGCGTGTGTATCCGTAGTGTTTATCTCCATGCTGTTCTGCTAGATCGAAGGTTGCTGTTTGGTAAATGGGAATGTGTGAAGCGGCGTAGGGGTCTTTGATTCCGCCGTGTTCGGCGAGGTGGGCTAGGATGGTTTGTAGGTGGAGGTTTTTTGTCATAATTTCTGGTTTGCAGTTCCTTGTAGGATGGAGTGGGTGGTTAACCCCTAAATCCCCCTTGTTAGGGGGACTATGAGAGGAGATAGCTTAACTTTGCCATTTTCTAGTTTTGGAGTCAAGTTGGTAGGGAATAGGGGGGAATGTGTGGGGTTTGTTGCTCCGACGTGCCTGTCCTCCCATAAAGGTAGAAGTGGAAAATATCGCTTCTTGAAGCGATATTTTCCACTTCTACGCTTAAACAGGTTAAGGGGTATCACTTGCAATTATTTGGTTGTGGGTTATTGATAAGAGGGAAAATGCAAAATAAGATATTCTCTTTGCTGGTTATTTCAGGTTTTTGACGGTTTTTTGGAGAACTTCGAGGGAGAGGAGGGCGCATTTGAGGCGGATGGGGGAGAGTTGGATGCCGAGCATGGAGAGAATATCTTCTTTTGCAAGTTTTAGTATTGATTCCACATTCATGTTTTCTTCGAGAACTTTATCTGTAAGCATGGACGCTGATGCTTGACTGATGGCGCAGCCATGACCGTGGAAATGGATGTCTTTCACTTTTTTTTCATTATCCCAGTTGATGTCTATGCAGATTCTATCGCCACAGGTGGGGTTTTCTTCACAATGTGAGAGGTCAGCATCTTCAATAGGTCCGAAGTTATGCGGGAATTTGTAGTGGTCGAGGATTTGTTCGCGGTAGATGTCGTGCATGGGTGGTATCAATTAGAAATAGTTATTTCATGCTTCTTTTTTAGTTTACAGCATGGAAGATTTTTTATGGTGCAGTTTTTGCATTGCATGGCTTCTTCGGCTTTGCCGAGGGCTTCGAAGAAGATGTCGATTTCATCTTTGGTGTTGTAGATGCCGAAGCTTATGCGGCAAGTGGCATGGATCCCAAGTTTACTGGCAAGGGGCATGGCGCAGTGGTGTCCTGATCGGGTGGCGACGCCACCCTCGCTGTCGAGAAGAGCGGAAAGGTCGTGGGGGTGAATTTCTTTGTGGGTAAAGGCAATTACTGCACCACGTTCTTGTGGTCCGTAGACGGTGAGATCGGGAAATTTTTCAAATGTTGTAAGTGCGTATGAGGTCAGCTCTTGTTCGTATTTTTGAATTTCATCGATGCCAATGCTTTCAATAAAGTCGATGGCTGCGCCAAGTCCAATGCTTCCTGAGACGTAGGGTGTTCCGGCTTCAAATTTGTAGGGCAATTCATTCCATTTGGCAGATTGCCAGCTGACTTCGCGGATCATTTCTCCACCGCCAAGGAATGGGGGCATTGCTTCTAGTAGCTCAGCGCGTGCCCAAAGTACTCCTATGCCCATGGGACCATACATTTTGTGGCCAGAGAAGGCGAGAAAATCGCATCTGAGTTGCTGGACGTCGACTTTACGGTGGGGGATGCTTTGAGCGGCGTCTACGAGGACGAGGGCATTTTTTTCGTGGGCAAGTTTGGAAATTTTTGGAATGTCTACGATGGTACCAAGGACATTAGATGCTTGTGTTATTGCAACGAGTTTGGTTTTGCTCGATAAAAGTTTTTCGTAGGCTTCGTAATTGATGTCTCCGTCTTCTGTGATTGGTATGTATTTGAGGAGGGCATTTTTTCTTTTTGCTACAAGTTGCCAGGGGATGATGTTGCTGTGGTGTTCTAGTTCGGAGATGAGGATCTCGTCGCCTTCGCCTATGTTTTGTTCTGCCCAGGTGTAGGCAATTAGGTTGATGGCTTCAGTGGTGTTGCGGACGAAGATGATTTCTTCGCGTTTGGGGGCGTTGATAAATCGTTGGGTTTTGTCGCGGGCGAGTTCGTAGGCGGCGGTGGCTTCCTCGGCGAGGGTGTGGATGCCGCGGTGGATGTTGGCGTTGTAATGTTGGTAGTAGTGGTCTAGTGTGCCGAGGACGCTGTAGGGTTTTTGTGTTGTGGCGGCGTTGTCGAGGTAGACGAGGGGGTAGTCGTGGATGACGCGGTCTAGGATGGGAAATTGTTTGCGGATGGTTTGTATGTTGAGGGTTGTCATAGTAGAGCTCTGGTGTTGTTTACTGCGTATGCTTTTTGTGCTTTGGTTAAATTGTATACTCTTTTTGCTGGGGTGTTTAGCGCCGCACATCGTTTTCTTATGCGTTCGTATTGGCGTTAACTACTTTTTGTCCGTCGTCACAAAAAGTAGCAAAAAGGACTCGCCTCTCAAACGTCTCATTTGAGGGTCTCGGCCATTGAGAGGCGGAATGCCAGAGAACTTCGGAGCAGAGTCTCGGTTTGTGGAGCTCTGTTCTTTCTCCAATGAAGCTCCGCGTTGGGAGAATGCGAAATGTAGTTTCCTGCGGATGCTTTTGTGCCTGACGAATGTCTGAATGCCTGACGAATGTCTCTGAATGCCTAACGAATGTCTCTGAATGCCTAACGAATGTTTGGGGTGCCTGACGGATGTCTTTACTCCATTTCTATGAATATTTTACCGTTTTCTACTTTTGTAGGGTATGTTTTTATGGGTAAGGCGGCGGGGAGGGCTTTTACTTGGCCGGTTTTGAGGTCGAATTGGGCTCCGTGCCAGGGGCATTCGATTTGGCAATTGTGGAGGATGCCGTTGGAAAGTTCTACTTCTTGGTGTGAGCAGCGGTTTTCTGTGGCGTAGATGGTGCCATCCACGTTGTAGATGGCTATTTTCTGGTTGTTGATTATTGTTTTCCCGATCTTTCCTGTTGGTATGTCAGAAAGGGTTGCTGCTTCGTGCCAAGGCATGGTTTTTTCTCCAGATTTAGTTGTTCAATGCTATACTAGAAGCTCTGTCTGTACAATGTTTTCGTAGTATTCTCGTTGTTCGCTGTTGGTGATTTCTTGGAGAGCGGTTTTTAGGAATCCTTCGATGAGGAGTTTTTTTCCTTCTTCGGGGGAAATGCCGCGGGTTTGGAGGTAGAAGAGTTGATCGGGGTTGAGTTTTGAGACGGTGGCGGCGTGGCCGCCTTTGACTTCGTTTTCGATGATTTCGAGGCTGGGGATGATGACGGCTTTTGCGTCTGGGGAGAGGAGGAGGATGTCGCCGCGGAAGAAGGTGTCGGTGTTTTTTGCGCCTTGTTCGATGCGGATGAGTCCACTAATGGTGATCTTGGCGTTTTGTTGGGCGATGCCTTTGATGAGGACGTTGGTGCTGGTGGCTTTTCCTTCGTGGTGGATGGTCATTTCTGAGCGAAAGGTGTCGTTGTTTTTTGCAGAGAGGATGCCGAGGATTCGTCCGTTGGAGCCGTTGCCTTTGAAGTGGATGTGGATTTTTTGTTGTACGTTGGTGTTACCCGGGTAGAAGTAGAGGATGTCGCAGTGGGCGTTGGGTTCGTATTCTACTTTGATATTTCCTGGGTTTAAGGGGAGTACTAGTGTTTCGGGGCATTGGAGGTTTTCGGGGATGGTGAAGACCGTTATGCCGTCTTTTTCTGTGGTGCGAATTTGTTGGGGGGTGGTTGTTATCATTTGTGTGGCTTTCTTGTTGCGTGGTCGGGGGAATGCCTGCGAATGCTTTTTAAAAGGTTGGGGTTGTAGGTTCATTTTGCCGGGGTGTTGGGGCGCCGCACATCGTTTTCTTCTGGGTTCTTATTGGCGCTAACTACTTTTTGTCCGTCGTCACAAAAAGTAGCAAAAAAGACTCGCCTCTCAAACGTCTCATTTGAGGGTGTCGGCCATTGAGAGGCGGAATGCCAGAGAACCTTGGAGCAGAGTCTTGGATTGGTGGGTGTTTGTTCTTGTTCCAAAGAAGTACCGCGAAGGGAGAATGCGAAATGCGGGTTCCTGCGTATGCTTTTTTTGTGCCTGACGGATGTCTTTTTGATGCCTGCGAATGCTTTTTTTGAGGGGATGTTCATTAGCCGACGCTTCCTTCCATTTCTAGTTGGATGAGGCGGTTGAGTTCTACGGCGTATTCCATGGGGAGTTCTTTGATAATGGGTTCGAGGAAGCCGTTGACGATCATTTGGGCGGCGGTGATTTCGTCGAGGCCGCGGCTCATGAGGTAGAAGAGTTGTTCTTCACCAATCTTGCTGACGGTGGCCTCGTGTTCGATCTGGGTGTCGTTTTCGCGGATGTCGATGGTGGGGTAGGTGTCTGAGCGGGAGCCGTGGTCGTCGAGGATGAGGGCGTCGCAGATGACTTTGGATTTGCAGCCGGTCATGCCTTTTTCTACTTTTACTAGGCCTCGGTAGGAGGTTATGCCGCCGTCTTTGGCTATGGATTTTGAGTTGATGATTGAGGTGGTGTTTGGTGCCGCGTGGACTATTTTGGCACCGGCGTCTTGGTGGCGTTCGTTGCCGGCGAAGGCTAGGGAGAGCACTTCTCCATGTGCTCTTTCGCCCATGAGCCAGACGGCGGGGTATTTCATGGTGAGTTTGCTGCCGAGGTTGCCATCAACCCATTCCATAACGGCATCTTCGTAGGCGGCGGCTCGTTTGGTCACGAGATTGTAGACGTTTTTGCTCCAGTTTTGGATGGTGGTGTAGCGGCAGCGGGCACCTTTTTTTACAATGATTTCAACGACAGCACTGTGAAGTGAGTCAGTAGAGTATATCGGAGCAGAGCAGCCTTCTATGTAGTGCACTTCTGCTCCTTCATCAACGATGATGAGGGTTCTTTCAAACTGGCCGGCGTTTGCAACGTTGATACGAAAGTAGGTTTGGAGAGGCATGTCTACTTTTACACCTGGTGGTACATAAATAAAGCTTCCGCCGCTCCAGATGGCGCTGTTGAGTGCTGCAAATTTGTTGTCGCGTGGTGGGATGATGGTACCGAAGTATTGGCGCATGAGATCGGGGTGTTGTTGGAGTGCTTGATCTGGAGAGAGGAAAATGATGCCTTGATCCTGAAGCTGTTGTTGGAGATTGTGGTAAATCATTTCTGATTCGTATTGGGCACCGACACCGGCGAGGAATTTTTTTTCGGCTTCGGGGATGCCGAGTTTGTCGAAAGTATTTTTAATATAATCGGGGACGTCGTCCCATGTGCGACTTTCTTTGTCGGAGGGTTTTATGTAGTAGTGGATGTTGTCAAAATTGATTCCAGTGAGGTCTCCGCCCCAGTTGGGCATTGGTTTGCTGAGGTAGATTTCGTAGGAGTTGAGCCGAAACTCAAGCATCCAGTCGGGTTCGCCTTTCATTTTTGACATGGCGATGATGACTTCATGGGAGAGGCCTTTTTCGGAAAGGAAGGCGTATTGGTCTTGTTTGTCGTGGAAACCGAATTGTTCTTTGTAGCGGTCTTCGTAGGTTTCGAGTTCGTGGAGTTGCGTTTTTTGGGGTGTGTTTGTCATGGTATTTTACTTCATATTTTAACTTGTATATTTGTGCTATGAGTTTAGGAGTATTTACTAGTATTGTCAAAATTGTTAGAATAATTCATTCTCATCGGGTTAATTCTTGAGAGATTAAAAAAACAATGGTATTTCCATCTATTGATAACTCAAAACGGATAGTTCAGTATGAAGGATTCTCACGGTAGAGACTATTGGTTAGTATCTTTGAAAGCTTTAAATAGGGCAGCTGGAAGTAGGGTGATAGCAAGTAAATTGGCTTCTTGTTACGCTGACTGGTTGTCTGATCCAGTGGTATCTAAGTATTTATATGTTAATAGCACAAGAACTCAGGTGACAGCTTCTCGCTGGTTAAGAGGTATTATGCGTTCTAATGATATAAAGACCTTTTTAGTGGGCATAGATAGTAACGGTCCTTTTGGACATGTGCGATTAAGTTCCTGTACTGATGGGGGGTGTTTGATAAGTATTATGATTGGAAAAGTTGATAGGTTTTATTCAGGGCGGGGAGGTAAGATGTTGGAAGAAGTGTTAGCTATGGCTCAAAAACGAGGTCATTTTACACAGTCAGCAATGATACATAAAGAAAATGCTGTTTCACAGATGTTATTTTCTAGCTATGGGTTTCACTCAGACGATTGTAGTTATCCAGATCCCAGCTTTACAGCGGAACAGCGGAGGTTAAATCCATCTTTATGCTGGAAACGGTTTGTTCGTGTTTCAAGTTGTTAGTTATTGTTTTGAATTATTACTTTTGAGATCAGATAGTTTTATTCGTTTGAAAGGTGCTGTATCCAGACTTTTCTAATTTTTCTACTAACTCGTTTTTACCAGACTCCACAATCTTCCCATCCACCATCACATGCACAAAATCTGGTTCAAGGTATTGGAGTATGCGCTGATAGTGGGTGATTACTAGTACGCCCATTTGCTTCTGTTGTTCTTCAAAGATTTTTTTTACTCCCTTGGCAACGATGCGGATGGAGTCGATGTCTAGGCCAGAGTCTGTTTCGTCGAGGATGGCGATTTTAGGCTTTAGAACAGCGAGTTGGAGGATTTCAGATTTTTTCTTTTCGCCTCCGGAAAGGCCATCGTTGACGCTGCGGCGGATGAAGGATTCGTCGGCGTCGAGGTTCTGTGCTGCTGGTAGGAGTTGGGTTTTGTAAAACTGTGTGTAGGGAGCTGCTTGTTTCTTTTTTCCTAGCTTGTCTCGTTCACCGTTCCAGTGGAGTTCGTTGTAGGCGGTGTGGAGGAAGTTTGCCAGTGGGACGCCGGTTATTGTAGTTGGGTATTGGAAACTTAAGAAAAGGCCAGCTTTTGCACGTTCATCAACTGACATTTCAAGTACATTTTTACCATCCAGTGTGATGGTGCCAGCAGTTATTTCGTAACTGGGATGTCCCATGATGCAGTTTGAAAGCGTGCTTTTCCCTGAGCCGTTTGGGCCCATGATGGCGTGAATTTCTCCGCCGTTGATGGTGAGGGAAATGCCTTTTAGGATTTCTTTTCCTTCGGTGCTGGCGTGGAGATTATTGATAATGAGTTGTGGTGTTGTCATGGGTTATGCGATCCTTTTTGCCGTTTTTGCTGTGTCTAGGAGGTTTTGCAACGTGGTGTTGTCGAGGACATCGTCGACTTTTTGTTGAATAGCTTGCCATACGGATACTGCGGGGCAACTGTCTTGTCTCTCGCAAGTTTTATCTGAGGTCGTGCAGGTTGAAGGTTCAACGTTGCCGATGATTGATCGGAGGATGGAGCCGACGGTGATGGCGCTGGGTTCTTTTGTTAGTCTATAGCCGCCGCTGATGCCTTCTTTGGCTTCGACGAGTTTTTCTTTTTTTAGGGGGCGGATGATTTGGGTGAGGAAGAGGTAGGAGATGTTTTTTTCTTTGGCGATGTCGCTGAGGGAGATCCATTGGCCGGTGGGGAATTGTTCGGCTAGGGCTACCATGAGTACGAGTCCGTAGTCGCCTTGTTTGCTGAATTTTAGCATGGTTTAACTTATATAAATACGGTATAAGTTTAGGGTTTTGGGGTGGGGGAGTCAAGGTGATCTGTTTTTTCCCCTCTAGTGGGGTGAATGCCTAGCGGATGCTTTTTGGGGGAGCGTTTTTCTTGGTTGGTGTAAAGCGAACCTATGATCTTCGGTGGTTTTCGCCTGCATGTCGAGTTACTTTTTTTTCTTGATAAAAAAAAGTAACCAAAAAAAATCAAGTCGAAATAAATCCCCCGCTGAGGGTAACGACCTATTTCGACGGGCATCAGAGGCCGAGGTGGGAGGTTGTGAGTGTACCCGTGAGGCTGTAACCGAGAGAAGGGGTGGGGTGGAGAGATTTCGCGGGCGACTGGTTGGGGTGTTGACCTAGCTTTCGTGAGAAGAGGGGGTGGAGAAATGCAGTTTCCTGCGAATGCTTTTTTTGTGCCTGACGGATGTCTTTGTGCCTAGCGGGTGCTTTTTTTTGCTTCCCCCTGTTGTTGAACCCCCTAAATCCCCCTTCTCAGGGGGACTTTGATAATTGATTAGATCGATGTTTATGGGGTAGAATGGGCAAAGGAGTTTTATATATTATGAATACTGATTTTCCTTCGTATACGTTGACGATTTCTTGTGTGGATAAGCAGGGGATAGTGGCTGCTGTGGCGAATTTTATTGCGGAGCAGAAGGGGAATATTATTTATTCTGCTCAGCATAGTACGGATCATTTGCAGGGGAAGTTTTTTATGCGGATGTTGTTTGATCCTTCGGCTTGTGGGGTGTCTTTGGATGAGGTGCAGAATGCTTTTTTGCCGATTGCTCAGCAGTTTTCCATGGAGTTTTCGCTTCATCCTACTTCCAAGAAGAAGCGTGTTGCGATTATGGTGAGTAAGTATGATCACTGTCTCGTCGATCTGTTGTGGCGGTGGGAAAGCAAGGAGTTGGATATTGAGATTCCGATGATTATTAGTAATCATGAGGATTTGCGATTTTTGGCGGAGCGTTATGGGGTTCCTTATCATTATTTTCCGATTTCGAAGGATAATAAGGAAGAAATGGAAGAGAAGATGCTTTCGTTGTTGGAGGGGCAGGTCGATTTGATTGTTCTGGCGAGGTATATGCGTATTCTTGGGCAGAGATTTATTGATTCTTATCCAAAGAAAATCATTAATATTCACCATAGTTTTTTGCCGGCTTTTATTGGGGCAAATCCTTATGAGCGGGCGTTTACGCGTGGGGTGAAGTTGATTGGGGCTACTGCTCACTATGCTACGTTAGATCTGGATGAGGGGCCGATTATTTTTCAGGATGTGACTAGGGTTTCGCATGAGCATTCGGTGGATGATTTGATTAGGAAGGGGCGGGATATTGAGAGGCAGGTGCTGGCGCAGGCTGTGCGGTGGCATGTGGAGGATAGGGTGTTTGTGGAGGGGAATAAGACGGTGGTGTTTGAGTAGTTTTTTTTCATTTTGTTCGTTCAGTGTTGTACGTTCAACGTTTTTATTATGGGATTATGAAGCCGATTTTTGTGATGGGGAAGGGTAATTCTGTAGAGACAATGGCATGCCTTGTCTCGGGAGGTGCGGGTTTTTTGAATGCTACTATTTACGGTCTTTTTGCCATAGGGTGGATTTCTTGCGACGTTATCATCCTACTTTTTGGTCTTGGCAAAAAGTAGCAAAAACCGCGTCACTTTTTTAA
>JBAXVQ010000120.1:0-3150 GCA_037128935.1 bacterium
GAGGACCGCCCCTGTAACCAATTGAATTTATTTGACTTATAGTTGGACACTAGTGGTACTATATACCTTGACTTCAAGTATGTTAGGATTATTTTTATCTAATTTTTTAACGCTTTCTTTGATATAGTAGCTTTTCGAAACCTGTTTTCCACCCATTAGTGTTGATGGAATTGAATAATTATCATACAATATTTTTGTTTCTTTAGCATTTACAATTACTGGAATCATTATTCCAAAGAAAAAAAATACCCATAATATTGTTATGGCACTAACTCCCAATTTAACTCCGAGAGATTTAAGCGTCGTTGCAAAACAGGGGCATTCGCAAACTTTTAAGGTTTTGTATAGGTTATCTTCTCTTACTAAGCCAGTATTTTCAGCAATACGGGATAAACCACTATCCTTTGCAGCATCAGCAATAGTGCCAAGAAACACTTCTTGGTTTGGTTCTTCAGCAGCAATTGAGAAATACCCATTAATAGCAACATCATTATCAACATAATTGACCACATCGAAGGGCGTATCGGTGGTTTTCATGGTTTACTGTTATTTAGTTCTTAATCAAATTGTTTTGCAATAAATATTTCTTTTCTGTATTGACATTTGTTGCCACCAGAGAGGCTATTTGCAACTTTAGGACATTTCCGATTACTTATTTCCAAAGTATCTTGTTTGCTGGTACCATCGATTGTTGCAGTCTGATCTTCTGCATAGGCATTAATAGAAATGAGAGCTTAAAAAGTATGATTGATCTCATAGTACATCCTTTTCTAAGGGCTCTAACAATATGCCTGATTCAGAAAAACCAGTAAGCACTCAATAAGAATTTACTGCACAATACAAAGGTGACACGGCAGAAATATTTTTGAGCACTCTCCCGTTACAGGTCGATTGTCCAAGTTTTCCCAAGCGAACTTTCAAAACCGTTGGTGTAGACGAGTTTAGTAAATCCGAGCGGAGAGGCTTGCTCACTGACATGAATTTCGTTCTGGAACTTGTACACGAGGGGTTGCGACATGAGTACGTATGAGATGCGGAGTTGTTTTTTGTCAGCACCGCGAGCACTAACCTGAACATCCATGCCGTTCTTAATGAATATTTCCTCAACAGAGGATGCGTACATTTCTCGAACTTGCCGTGAGACCTGCGGGACTAGTGCGGCAGCCTTTTTGCCAAGTGCTTTTTCCTCTTTGCTCTCCCCGTTTTCGCCATAGGTAACCTTTGCCTCGGTGAGTTGAATGATGTCCAAGCCAGCTTGCTTTATGTTTTCTGGAGTTGAGTAGTGATTTTTAAGTGACTCACGGTTGTCTTTGAGACGTTGCTCGATTTGTTCAACGGCCTGAGTATCTTCAGCAAAATGATTGACTGGCTCAGATATTGCGGGGTCAGCCAAACTTGCAGGCGCAGAAGCGATATTAGGGTTTCTATTTACAGGTGAGGATGGCCTGTTGGAGTTAGGTAGCCAGAAGATAAAGATGATGAGCCAGACGAAGCCAAGGACGCGAACAAGCGTGCTATGACCTTTACGAAGTAAAAACCATGCAAAGACGATCGGTAGAAACAGAATCCCAATGAAAAGTAAAATACCAACTTTGCGTTGAGGTACTGCTTTTGTTCTAATGGTATCCATGATTCTCCCTTTGTGAGCGATAACTTTGTTTAGACAAATCTGCCTAACTCGAAAAAAAGCAGAGAGTTATTCTTTGCATAAAGTACGGCTTTTTCCTGACTTCACCAATAAACTGACAGAAACCAGCCGCAAAGCCAATAAAATCAAGGGTAATTTTCGCTTTTGTGGTTGTAGTGCCTATTACAAAAATAATACGCATTTTTTCTGCTATCTATTTTTGCTTTGGTAGATTGTTTTTCCAGTCTTAAATTGAAACCGAATGCCTCAAGTGTCTATAATAAAGCATAAATTTGTTTTCTTGAAGTAATATTGATTGCGTTTTTTTGTATAAATTTATTGAATGTGTTTTTCGATTTTTCGTTTATTCCACTGCCTTGTAGTGCCCAAAATTTTTTCCGCCGCTTTATAAATTAAGCACTTACAGGTTTCAATTGGTGAAGTCGGGAGTACGGCTTTTTGCGAATATTTCCGCAGAAGTGGAGTACCGTCTTTGCTCATGAAAGCCCATCATTTCTCACTCTGTATCGAATATTTAAGTACGAGAGTAGCATGTAAAGCAAACATGCGTTTCCTCCAGTGGCTGGCAACTTCACTTCGCTTAACTTGCAGGTTACCTTTTCCTTGGGCTATCCGCCGATTATAATGGGAAAATATATTTGAGAAACACGTGTGATTAGAGCGGAGGTTCCAGAAAAAATCAAGCCAAAAATATCCGTAACCGATTATTGTAAAATTAGTTATAGGATTAACACGGTCGTAATTATTGTGACTACTTCGGTGTTTTTTTGACGAAATAATAGTAGGGTTGGTGACGAGGACTAAGATTTAGATCAAATCCAAGCTCAAGTATAGGCAATTAATTTATGAATTGCAAATTTATTAGTGACTACGTTTTTAGGCCATTTCCTCTTAACCAACTTCATAATATAGTCTTATCGGTTTTTTGCTCTGGAACTTCCGTTAGAGTTTCTCAAGCGCCCCAACCAACCACTCAAACCCAATCCTCTCCTGTTCCAGTCGTATGTGGCTGCCCAGCTCATTCCGCCCTAACTGCCCGTAAAGCGTACTCTCTTCAGCGGTCAGGCGCGTGAGTGCACCAGTTTCGGGAGATGGTTCAAAGCCCCAAAGCGCTTGATGCTCCATCAGCGTCTCGCGGTCCATCAGAAGGGAAGCCGCGTGAGGAAAGAACCCGCGCAACTGGTTGAGGATGGCAAAGCCGTGGGTGTCGATGTCGCCCCAGTAATGGATAACGCGGTCACGCAGCCACTCGACTGATGCCAAGTTCTCGAACCCATAACCAGCTCCAAAAATCACCATTGCCTGAGGTAGATCGGGGAAGGCGAGAAAGTTGATTTCGTTTTCGGTAATGAAGACCCTGGTAACAGGCAGCTCCAAGCGGGCAAAGGTTGCCTGTGTCACCGTGATATCTTGATCGCTCTCCGTCGAGAACAGCGCCAGTGTCGGATCAAGGATTCGGAAGCGCACCCGCAGGGGTTTGTCCTGAAAGCCGTAACGGCGGC
>JBAXVQ010000121.1:0-3130 GCA_037128935.1 bacterium
AACCGTAAAATCTTCAGATCTTAACAAAAACACCATAAAACCATTACATTGAGCCAATATATTTATTCTACAAATATACAATTTAAAAAAATTCCACTTCAAAACACTATACATTCTTAATCGTTTCTTAATACGTGGTCTGGTATTGTGCATGGTAGTTTAATGCTAAAGGCGGAGTAACTTTGAGAGATATACGTACTACAATTGAAACTGGTCGTACACGAGCAGGATTTCGTCGTTTTGATGACGAAAGAACTACCTCGAGGATTACAAATACCCTTTACGAATGGGCAACTAGCGATTCAGATAAAAATTTCAAACGATTAGGAAAAGTGATCCAATTAGCGGACCAGCGTCTAGGTAAGAATCATTTCTCCACCTCTCTTCATATAAAAAAAATTCAAGCTGACATAGACCGATTGTGGGCTGCAAAACGTGCAAAAGCTAATAGAAATAGCAACGCTGACGAGATGATCAGGCAGCATGAGAATTTCCTAAAAAAAGACTTGAATGAAGTAGCAAGAGCTTTTCAAAGCGATTGGTCAACAATTCTTAAGGACTTACGACGTGAAGAAGGTTCTTCTCCAAACAAACCAAAAAGAAGTCTTGCTCTAAAACTTGCTAGACCCGTTTGCACTTTACTTTTGGTCTCAGAAGCCGCATCTATTCTGTATGGTTGTAGCTCTAAAAATCCACAACGCACAGTACCCATAAATGAAACAAGCGCAACAATGCAACCAACAGCATCTACAGTTGCTTTAGAAATGACAACTCAACCACATGACGAAAAAATCGATACACAATACCATTGCGAGATACATGGAGAAAGAGATCCAAGCTTACCTATGGATGTTGTTATATCAGGCACAAAAATAACAGTTTGTACGCGATCATTTACGATTCAACATCCAATATATAAGCTAGATGATAAGCGAGTTGCTCTTACACAAGAAGAATTCGACAGAGGAGTGGCAATACTAACATCATTAGTTTCTAACATGCCGACACTTCTTAGGCAAACACCTTCATCGTTTGTACTTTCTAAAAGACCTAATGGTATTTTTGCATGGGCAGAGCTTGCAGAAACAGGCCTGTTGACTGGAGGAAAAGAAGATGGAGTAGGAGGGCCAGATAACGATCTTTATATATTTGGACTTAAACCTGAACTTTCTGACGCTGTTTTTCGTTACACTGCAAGACATGAATGGGGACATCTCTGGAACCATATCAATGAAAAAAATCTTAAAGATTTTCCCAATAACTTATCTTCAATTACTTGGTATGGCGAAAGTAGAAGAAACTCATCAGTATTCAATCTTGAGGTTTTTGCAGAAATTTTTGGTTTTTGTGTAAGCCCTGTGGCTTTTGATGGCTTTAGAATAAACCTTTCCACACTTCAAGATCTTGGAGCTACAGAAAAAGTAGATTACGTAGAACAATTACTTCAAAACAATGGAACTACACTAAGTTACTCTAAAGCTGAGACTACGGCATACAATAATAGAATAAAAACACTAATGGATAGCAATCCTACTTTTATTACTAGTTTAACCGGCTCGCATTTTAACCTGTTTGTTTCTAGAGGAGGTCTTCAAGAACCAACCGACCAACTGAAAGAAGAATACAACAGAAAAGATGATTTCATGGCTGTCGCACTTGCATTATTACCTGTTAGCAATAAAGAGTCTGATAAAACCGCGCAAATGTCGTATTTGAACGAACTTATGGCATCAGCTTTTTTCGATCCCCAACTTGCTAATAAAATTGTTTTGATAGCCCAGTTCTTTGAAACAAATGGGGTAGCAACAACCATACCTTCTAATGAGTTACAAAGCAGGTTTAAATATGCAGGGGCAGGCAGAATTGATATTAGTAAAATAACTCAAGAGATTATCTTTTACGACAAACAAGGCAAACCAACAGGAAAACTGCCTTACACTCCACTATCTAATCCAAACTTCACCGGCAGGGTAGAGTTAAGTGAACAGCAGAGTTTACTATTTCAACAAGTTCCAAGCCCTCTAAACGGGGAACCAATAGTCACCTATTTTTTCGGACAAAAAGATACTGGCTTTGGGCAAGCTATTCCACCTTCAGAATTTGGAAATCCTTTCACGACGATCATGCAATAAAAAAAGACCAGATTCCAAATGAATCTGGTCTTTTAAAAAAGAAAAAAGTATAAAAAAAATCCCCGGCAATGACCTATCTTCGCAGGCCCAAAGGACCAACTATTGTCGGCGCTGGAGTGTTTCACTTCTGTGTTCGGTATGGGTACAGGTGGTGCCACTCCGCTCAGATCACCGGGGAACGGTATAAATAAAACGTCTTGCTAGCTTGTTTAAGCTCGCAGTTTGAAAAAGTTTCTTGATACTGACTACACAATTAAGAGAAAAACTGCAAAAAATATAAAAATCCCCGGCAATGACCTATCTTCGCAGGCCCAAAGGACCAACTATTGTCGGCGCTGGAGTGTTTCACTTCTGTGTTCGGTATGGGTACAGGTGGTGCCACTCCGCTCAGATCACCGGGGAACGGTATAAATTAGGCAAAAAGCTATCTATCAGTAGCCGACAGCTAGAAACTAGCTATATGCTACTCATGATGCTCAAGTAAAAGTTTCTCGACAACTGGCCGCAAAAGACTACAATCAAATCCTCGACCGATTAGTATTGCTGAAGCTCAACACATCTCTGTGCTTACACCTGCAATCTATTTGATCAAACACAGTACGCATCTTATCGAATTCTGACCGAAGTCAAAACTTTCAAAAACTTGCACAAAGTTTGATCGTGTACCAGGTTATCTACCTGGGGTCTTACCCGTCTTCCTACCAGAACGGACTCAAATCAACTTTATAACCGAAGTCATAAAGCATCCTCAAGCCCAGATAGGATTGACGACAAGATACCTCATCTTAGGGTGGGCTTGGCGCTTATATGCTTTCAGCGCTTATCCCTTCCGGACGTAGCTACTCAGCAATGCTACTGGCGTAACAACTGATACACCCTTGGTCCGTCCACCTCGGTCCTCTCGTACTAGAGGCAGCTCCCTTCAAGTATCTTACGACCATACCGGATAGAGACCGACCTGTCTCACGACGGTCTGAACCCAGCTCGCGTACCGCTTT
>JBAXVQ010000122.1:0-3090 GCA_037128935.1 bacterium
GAGTTACGATGCCCAACTATTCAAGCTATTGGGTGCGTGTGAGCGAAAGTCCTGTAATTATATGTTTAAGTTGCAGGTCTGTGGTAGGCGACAACCACCCCGACCTTCGGCCACCCCTCCTTGTCAAGGAGGGGAGTTTTAAATAAAGATTTTAATTATTAATGCAGCCATTATTTTATCGAGTAACTACCATAACTCCCCTCCTTGACAAGGAGGGGGTAGGGGGCATAGGCGTTAAGATAAGAATTGAAATATTTGACATGCTGTGTATAAATTGTTAATATATGGCATGAATAATTTATCGACTAATATTGATCAGCTCTGGGATTATATTGTGCGTGAATTACCTGATAATTTAGACGGTTCCGCATTAGAAACCGGTGCGCTAATACGAAAAAAAGGCGTAGAAAGTGCCACTGATCTACTCCGTATTATCTTAACGTATGGTATTACTGATTTATCATTTAAAAATGTTGCCGTATGGGCATCTGCGTCGGAGATTAGTGATATATCTTCAGTATCGATTTTTAATCGCATACGTGATGCAAAAGACTGGCTATCTTATCTTATTGCAGCAACATTGAATAAAAAGGCATCTTTGCCTCATGTATGTGCAGGATTGCCAGTTCGTATTGTCGATGCAACTGTTGTGACTGGTCCTGGTGCTGTAGGCACTGAATGGCGTCTTCACACAGAAATTGACCCTAAAAGCGGTCAAATTACAGGTGTAATATTAACAGATCATACGGGTGCTGAATCATATAAAAATTTTAGAGTTTCCCCAGAGACTGTATATATTGGAGATCGTTGTTATGCTTTAGCTACAGGCATCGAGCATGTGCATGACGGTAGTGGATATGTAATTGCGCGTACCAATTTATGTTCCATACGAATATGCCATCCTGACCATACTATTTTTAAACCATTGCAAGAAACTGATAAAATACCCAAGTTGGGGGTAGTGAAGTTTGATATATTAATTCCGACTGCCCCCAAGAAAACAACACGTTCACATAAAACATGGAAGCTTGAAGAAGCTACAAAATGGATTCCGGCACGACTACTAGCTGTTAGGACTATTGAAGATAAAATAATGTGGATAATCACCACCGTCCCTGAAGAAATAATATCAAATGAGGTTATTATGGAGTTATATAGAGTACGATGGCAAATAGAATTGGAGTTTAAACGATTAAAGAGCCTCTTATCTCTTGATGAGTTGCCATCAAGGAGGGGACCTACAGCACAAAGCTGGATATTAGCCCGCATTTTAGCTGCAATACTGGTAGAAAACCTCTTGAACTCAAGAGATTTTTCCCCCTGGGGATATCAATTATAAGGAGGATATGCCACAAGAACAACAAAATACATTTACAACACAGAAAGATACAACTCCATTAGAAAGTAAATGGAGAAGATTTCATCTTGCACTATGGGTATTTCGCATAATAATTCTTGGGAAAAATATATGGATGTGCCTGAGAAAGAAATATTTACAAAAAACTGATTCCAGCCCTCGTAAAAGAAAATTACAACAAATCCCGGAAATAGGTAAATTCATTACATGATTTTTTATCTTAACGCCTATGCCCCAGAGGGGTGACATATTAATAGAATAGCAACGGAATAAAAGAATCAAAACCCCTTTTTGGGGTGACATGTTAATTATGTTAAATTAAGAACCGATTCTGAAATTTTGACACATTTAACATGCCACCCCTAAAGGGGTTCACTTTTCATAAGAATTATCGCCGACTATTAACATATCACCCCTCTGGGGTTGGATTGTTAATAATTGAAAAAATATATTCAAATCACGCTGTTTTATTCAAAAATGATTATATAAACATAACAAAACAAATCTCTACATAAATCTCTCAAATCTTTCTTTGGTGGCTTTGCATATTGGGCAAACTGCTGGCGGGTTATTGCGGGCGCACAGGTAACCGCATACTTTACAGCGCCATACCGGGTACGGTAGGGACGTAATTAACTCGTGTTCGTGAGGTGTGGCATCTGTTGGCTGTATCGGTTCTGCTGGACGGCGTTCCGGGATTGATTCTGTTTGGACTTCGCCTTTTAATACTCGTTCGCTGATGTATAACCCGCAATAACAAACATCGAACTCTTCAAGGTCGTCGTCGCGGTAGTCGCAAGGACAAACAATGTCGCGGTCGGCGGCAGCATCACCAATGCCAAATCTACAAGGACAGACCATGTAGCCGTATTTTGATTCGTTTGCCAACAATCCCTCAACGATAGATTCTGTCATTTCCATATCAGGATTCAGGTGGTAACCACTGGCTTCGGCTTCTTCATTCAGACGTTTTACCGTTGCCAGTACCAATTCGCGGGAAACTTCACTCATCTTTAAATATCTCCCGCAATTCATTTTCTTTATAACCAACCAGGCAATCTTTCTCATCAATTACCATAGTAGGAAAAGAACAACGGGGATTCCATTTCATTATAGTTTCACGAGCAGCTTTCGCTTCTTCTGGTGATAATTTATCTACTTCAATACAGTCATAACCAGCGCCTAATTCTTCCAATAAAGCCTTGGCCTTTTTACACCAGCCACAAGTGGTCAATGTATACAATGTTAAACTCACCGGACGTTTACCCTCAACAGATTCAATCTTCATCACAAACACTCCCCTATTTTTCTATATTTTACCAAAATAGCGACAATTGAAACAGGGGAGGGATGTTGCATCGTATTTTACATATTAATTCTTAAAAATTAATTTTCATAAGAAGCGTCAAAATAAATAGTCACCGTGTGGAAAGGGACACTTCGATAAACTCAGTATGAACGCAAGTCCGGCGGATTTCCAACAATCTATCATTTTAATTAAAATATTGGACTCGAGGTAGGGGAATTGTCCCCAATTCCCGCGCCGAACCGTGATAATGATGTAGTTCAGCATAACAGCGACAGTTTTCTTTTGCGTGGTGTTGTGATTTGTTAACCTTGTTTTGTCGTTTTAACAGGTTTGTCTTTATTCTACAGACACTTTCGCGGGAGCTGGGGACAGCTCCCCTACCTTTACCGGATATTTCTGAATTAAATAATTGCCACTTTAATAA
>JBAXVQ010000123.1:0-3035 GCA_037128935.1 bacterium
TGTCACTTTTTTCCTCTTCGATACCCACCACTTACTGAGATTAAAAAAGTGACGCGGTTTTTGCTACCTTTTTGCCAAGCACAAAAAGTAGGATGACAACGCCGAAAGAACTCCAACCTATGGCAAAGAGATGGCAAACAGTAGCATTCTTTAATCTAAAAACAATCAAACAGCTATCTAAGTTCGCTATAGACAAACTAACAACTAGAAATAAAGTCCCACAAACCACTATGCCACTTTAAAAATTCGCAAAAAAAAGGAGCCATCTACTAGACGGCTCCTCTAAGAAAAAAACTACTCATCCCGTTTCTTCGGCAACACCACTCTATCCAACCCCATATCCTCCTCATCCCGATGCATCACCGTCGGACCAGTCCGGGCAATTCCCAAAATCCCAAACGCCTCAAACATCGCAATAGCATTATCAATATTTGGCTTCTTACCAACAATTTCCAAAATCACATAATCTGGCGCAAGATAAATAACTTTACCACCAACCATTTCCGTAGTTGCAGTAATATGAATCCGATCCTCAGCCTTCGCCTTTACTTTCAATAAAACCAATTCACGGTTTATAACATTGGCATCTGTAACATCCTCAGTCCTAGTGATTTCCGTAAGTTTATCAATCTGCTTCACAATCTGCTCGATCTTGCTCCCCTCTTCATGAGAAAACGTAATCGTCATACGACTAACACCATCAACATGGGTGTGACCAGCTGTAACTGTTTCGATATTATATCGTCGCCTACGAATGAGTGAAAAAAGCTTATTCAGTACACCAGGTTGATTGTGTGCAAAGGCTAAAATAGTCTGTAGTTTTTTCCGTTTCATTTTGTGATCCTCATGTCTGAAAATGATGCCCCAGAAGGAATCATCGGTAAAATAAGTTCTTCAATATCAGTCATCACTTCAATAAGGTACGCACCTTTATGTACTTTCGCTCGCTGCAAGGCAGCTTCAAGCTGTTCCTTTCCATCTACACGTTCTCCTGCAATACCATAGGCTGAAGCTAACGTGATGAAATCAGGATTTTTCACAGGGGTTCCCACAAAACGACCGTCATAAAACAGATCCTGCCACTGACGAACCATTCCTAAAAAATTATTATTCAACAACACAATCTTGATATCGAGTTGCTGTGCCATGATAGTGCCAAGTTCTTGAATATTCATCTGAAAAGACCCGTCACCAACAACCACCCAAACCTGCTCATTTGGTTTGGCAATTTTCACTCCCATCGCTGTAGGCAAAGCAAAGCCCATTGTACCCGCACCACCTGAATTAAACCAAGTATTAAAGCGTTTAAATTTATAATATCGAGCAGCAAACATCTGATGCTGACCAACATCAGAAACCACATTATCTTGACCTTCAGTAACCTCAGACAGCCGTTCAATCACATACCCCATCAATAGTTTACCATTAGGTCCCAAACCCGCACTCGCATTTACTGGATCGAGCCCAGTCCAAAGTTTACGATTTTCCACTGCTGTTGCCAGCCATTTTTTAGTGTCTTTCAACTCAGCAACACGAAGAATTTCCACAAGAGCCGGTTTCAAATCACTATTGATTGCAACAGACACTCGAACATTCTTATTAATTTCAGCTGGATCAGATTCAATATGAATCACATCAGCATTTTTTGCATACTCGTTTAATTTCCCTGTAACTCGATCATCAAATCGCATACCCAATGCAATGATCAAATCAGCATGTTCAATCGCTCGATTTGCCTCTACAGTACCATGCATTCCCATCATACCAAGGCAAAGAGGATGCTCAGCAGGTAATGCACTGATACCATGCAGCGTAACACTGAAAGGAATCTGTGTTTTTTCGATCAACTCCAACACCTCGGCTTGTGCACCACCTTGGATAACACCATGCCCAACAAAAATGACTGGCCGTTCAGCAGAAGCCAGCAAGCGTTTCACATGTTGCAACTGAGCCAAAGTAATACCTACTGGCTGACGTACAGGGTAACGAATGGTGTCATCAAAACCCTCATCAGGTATAACAGCATTTGCAATGTCTTTAGGAAAATCGATATTGACCGGACCTTTTCGTCCGTTATTCGCTAGGTAAAAAGCCTCTCTAACTATACGAGGGATTTCATAGGGATCATCAAGCATGTAGGTTTGTTTCGTAATAGGAATCATCGAACCAACAATATCCCCTTCCTGAAAAGCATCACTCCCGATCACATCAGAAGTAACCTGTCCAGTAATCGCCACAAGAGGAATAGAATCCATATGCGCATCAGCAATCCCCGTCAGCAAATTCATCGCTCCAGGACCTGATGTTGCGATACACACACCAACCTGCCCCGTCGCCCGAGCAATTCCCTGAGCAGCAAAAGCTGCTGCTTGTTCATTTCTCACCATAACATGCTTCAACTGAGGAAACTTCGGAAACGCATCATACACCGGCATAATCGCCCCACCTGTATACCCAAACAGATACGTCACGCCCTGCTCAACCAGGCACCGGCAAAGGAGCTCAGCACCCGTAATGGTTTTCTTACCCTTAGTCATGAACTTACTCCTCTCATATGTCTTAAGAATAAATCAAATCAGCAAATAAAAAAAACCTCCCCGTTTCCGAGGAGGTTTTGCTGTAAGTAATCAATAAGGTTACAACGCCCCTCCTCACCTTGTAAGCACAAGGTTCACGAGGAGAAGCACGTTGTTAACAATAATCTTCATAACATCACCTTTGCAACCATTATAATCACCCACAACTCTTTGTCAAAAAAAGACATCCGTCAGGCAAAAAAAGCATACGCAGGCACCCCAAGACATTCGTCAGGCACCCGCATTCTCTTAAACCAGCGAACGGTCAATACCCCCACCAATCGACCGCGAAATCTCGCCACCCCACTTCACCTCTCGGTTGCAGCCTCACGGGTACACTCCCAACCTCCTCCCCGCCCTCTGATGCCCGTCGAAATACGTCGTAACCCACAACGCGATATTTATTTCGATTTGGTTTCGTACCCTGAGCTTGTCGAAGGGTTTTATCAAGAAAAAAAA
>JBAXVQ010000124.1:0-3027 GCA_037128935.1 bacterium
AATGCCTGGCCGACTTCCGTCGGAATAGGTGGCCGACTTCATCGGAATACGCACCTTGTCAGTTGTATTTCGGAACTTGTCATCATGGGAAGGTTTTTATTCATTTCGTTTGCAGCTTTTTGTAGCTCTCTTATTTCGCTTTTACTAAGGCCCCAGCATGGAATTGACGAGGCTAACAGCAGAAACAATACAACCCGCGCAACAGAGAACGATTTTGATGATGACATGTCCGACTCTCCTCCTTTACGTTTATTGCGACGCTTTGCCCGGTTAGGGGGACTAAATTGGTGCCAGCCAGTTATTAATTTGGTTTACAAACCTTACAACGAACATAGCCAGCCTTTTTGGCTTGGTCTGCTGTTTGAAATTTTATTAGATATTCTGGTTTCATCAGTTTCACAAAATCGCAAGATGATGTATGGAACTTTCCTTTGTTTAGAGATTTCGTAGCGTTATCGATTCCATAAACATCAGCAAAAACAGTTACGGGTAACACCGTTACAAGCGCCAATAAGATCAGTAGCTTTTTCATGTTTCAATTCTCCTTTTTGGGTAATTGTGCCCACTATGGAGCACTCGGTTTTAATTCGGTTTTTCTGTGTGGTGTATAACGCCATAAGGCTGACCAGCCCGCCCAGTCTTTCCGGGCGGTCTGGTCGAGCCGCAAGTTGGACATTGTCCTTTTCTGCTCTGATGTAACAGCCTCTATTCCATTTTTTTTGTTGGTTGACTTTATACGTCATTGCCGTATAATCAGCACATGGTCACTTTTGTCGAATCGCCACTATTTTCAAAAAATGTACATGATTACCTGACTGACGATGAGTATGGGGTTTTCCAAAAGTTCCTTGCAACCAATCCAGAGACGGGTGCTGTTGTGCGCGGTTCGGGCGGAGTTCGCAAGGTGCGCTGGAGTCGTCGTGGAACTGGTAAGAGTGGCGGCGTCAGAGTTCTCTATTTCGCACGGACTGAGGCCGGAGAAATCTGGTTGCTTCTGATTTATGCCAAAAGTGCTGTTGACAGCATTCCTGGCCACATTCTAAAAACCCTAAAAGAGGAGATGGAAAATGCCACTCGATGAAAAAAAACTGCTCGAACGTGATGCAAAACGTAATATTGGCGAGGAACTTCTCCAGGCCGTGCGTGACATCAAGGCTGGTCGGGTTGGGCGTGTTTCCACTATTGAAGCCTCTCCACTAGCTTCAGCCCGTCTCAGGATCGCTCTCTCTCAGAACGAGTTTGCCAAGATGCTCGGAGTATCGCTCCGCACCCTTCAGGAGTGGGAGCAAGGGCGTCGCACCCCGTCGGGTGCTGCGAAGTCCCTAATCACCATTGCCATCAAGAAACCAGAGGTTATAAAACAACTCCTCGCAGCCTAACGTACCG
This sequence comes from bacterium, assembly GCA_037128935.1. Lineage (GTDB taxonomy): Bacteria > Patescibacteriota > CG2-30-54-11 > JBAXVQ01 > JBAXVQ01 > JBAXVQ01. The sequence continues at coordinate 1,387 of JBAXVQ010000124.1, forward strand.
AAAGTACTGGAAACCTCTTTTTCAGAGGTTTCCAGTTTATGCGTATAAAGTTTCTGAAAAATGGGGAGCTATTTTTACTGCCCTTACCCTTAAAACAACCAGCTCCCTTATTGTCATTGCACCGTTTTGTCAGGAATTATTTCGACACTATACGAATTGTTGTCAGCCTCAAACCATTTGATTTCTCCTGTCTTGTCATTTTTAAATACCATGGTGCAACCGTTTGGCACGTAAGGATGGTTTTTGATAATACAGAGCTGCCCATCTTTGGAAAATGACCATGAGCCTTTATAAGAACCAGATCTTGGAGAATTTCCTGAAAAAATGCCATCAGTCTTAAAAGTATCCTTCCAGCCAGTAGATGACTTTACGGAATTTCCGATTACAAGTTTCTTCAGTTCATCGGCTCTAAGTTCTCGATAACCATCTGCCATCATAGACTCTTGAATGGTTTTGCACCCGGTCAGTAACGTTCCCAAAAAGAAAGTGAAAATAATTGCAGTTGCTGTTGGTCTGATGTGTTTCATGAATGTCATATTGTTTTCTCCATTTTTTTTAAGCCCCGTTGTGTCGTGGATGTTAAAGGCAGGGCCTTTGCCTTTTTGTCCAGTAATGTTCAGCCGGTTTTAATAGACTTCGATGCATTCAAGTTTAAGAGGTTTAATATTTTTTGGGGTTTCCAGGATGAAACTTTGTCCCATACCAGAGACCGTCGGTATCATACCACTGAATATCTTTAGTCTTGTCATCATAGTAGATCGTGCTGCATCCACTGGGCACATAGGGATTATTCCAATTTCGACAAATTCTGCCATTTTCATTTATTTTCCAGGTTCCAGAGTTCTGTCTGCCGTTACTACCACTCACTCCTGAAAATTTTCCATCTGCCGAATGGAAATAGAATGATCCAGTAGAAGACTCTTCCGTATTCCCTGATATCATGTTCTTCAGCTCCTCACCCTTAAGTTCCCTGTAACCTTTTTCCATCAGTGTTTGTTCAAAGGTTTTACAACCTGCAAGGCTTAACAGCAGCAACCCAAATAAAGTCAGCTTTTTTATTCCATTTCCCATCTTCAACCCTCCTTATTTTGACTCCGCGCCTCACCGTCAAACAGAAATAAGGAGTCTTACTCTTTCTGTTCGTGATAAGCCTGACCGGCCGGTTTCTGGGCCGGTCTTGGCGCTTGTTGGACCTTCGCTTTTCTCTTACAGGTTAAAAAAAGGGGAATGGAGAGTTGACCCCGGTAGATTCTATTGAGGAATTGAAACCCCAAGAACTTTCAGAAATTCTACCGACTCTGCATGACCAAGCTTTGCGGCTTTCTTATAATATAAAATTGCCTTTGTTTCGTTCTTCGGTACACCATCACCTCTATAATGCTTTCTACCAAGCTTAAATAAAACTTCTGGATCAGTCTCTTCGGGTACCTGTGCGATTTCTGTTCGTTGGCTGTCATTTAATTCCGGCTGCGATGGCGCGGACTTATATTCTCTTTCCGGTGACTGGTTAATTGGTTGTGGTAATGGTGTATATTGTGTTTGATTCAGCTGTTGTGCTTGCTGTTCTTGAATAGCTTTATTGTAATAATATGGTGCAGTAACTGGTGCTGGTGGTGGAGTTTTCGGTTCATGTTTTCCAAT
>JBAXVQ010000125.1:0-3011 GCA_037128935.1 bacterium
TAGTATTTATTACGATCCTAATTATATCGAAATTTTTATGTTAACACTACCTAATTACTTGCAGGTTGCCCAGTTCCAAGACCAGGACACAGTATCAGTGCCATGATGAGGATCTACGACGCCACTTATAACTGCCGTTCTGTCAGCAGTAGCAAGCGACACCTTGTTTGAACAAGAGCGAGAAATTAGTTTGTCACCATCCCAACCAGCAATCCAGTCATTAACAGTACTCAAGTGGTAAGTACGTGCTGTGCGAAGCGTTCCTTTTGCTACACCTTTAGGGTAAAACTTCTTAACAGCTTTTTTTATTGCATTATCCATGTTTTGCATTGACGCAATGTTTGCATTGATAAATGCATCAGAAACACCTTTTGAGCGTGCATTTTCAAGCACAGGTTTGTAGTTAAGAGGTTGGGAAGCATTTTGAAGGGACATCAGAATATTATTCTGCGCAAGACCAGGATCGTAATACAAAGAATTAGTCCAGCTCGAATAACCACCGTAGCTCTCAAAGTCAGCTACCGTATCCTGAATGGCCTTTGCAGCCTGCTCAGGGCTAGTATTGATGGAATCAATCATTGGTTGCCAGTATGGAGTTGCAGAGTTCCAGCTGAAAGCTTTGTAAACGTCTTCAGAAGTGACAAGTCCGCCAGCTTTCACAGAAGCAACATAATTAAAAACATCACTCTTTGGAACTTGGAAAATAGCGGAAGATTCATCAATAGTTAAAGCAATAACTCTGGCGTACTGGTCGAGTAATGCTTCTGCACTTCCTCCAGCGGAATCGTAATCACAAGATTCAACTACTTCATAGTCATTTTTATCTTCTGGTGCATAATATCTACCAGTTATACACTCAATTGATCTTCCGTAGCGAACGATAGACTGCACGCCTGTTTGCTTACGAAGATAGGATTTGACTGATGACCAATGCTGATTAAGATCATCAGGAGTTACGCCTTTGCTGATTACTTGTTGAATAGCATCAGCACTAACTTCTCCTGCATCATTCAGCACAGGGTTTGCGCCACCTTCATAATACACATAGTTTGGCTTTGGGCGTGACGAAGCGCCGTCATATAAAGTTCCTGCGCACCAGTTGTCAATTTCATTTCCGGTAAAACCGTAGAAATTATCCGTGAGGTTGTAATTATATGCGTCAACAACAACATTTTTTGTTGTCTTTGGATTTGGTGCATCGGGGCAGAGCCAAAGTGATCCATAAAGAGTATTGTCATTTCCACGAACAGCCATAACGTATTTTGCATTTACCGGTGCACTAGTGTCGCCTGGAAAAAGACCAGTGCCGGTTGGTTTCGTAGAGGGTTTCTTATTGTGTGATTCTTGTTTCTTTTCAACTCGGTCACGCAACGGATTACGTAACTCTTTTTCCCTAGACTGCTTAGTAGTATCTGCTTTTGCCAGTACAGCAAGATTTGGAGCAGAACTAACAACGAACACACAAAGCGCTGCCAAGAGCAGGGCCTTTTTCTTTTGCATTTTCACGAATGTTCCTCCATAAGGATATTTGTAATAATTTATATGTTTCTGAATGTAGACCTGCAAAGGTTGTTAGGTTAAGAAAATAACAAATAACCTATCTACACAATAGAAATACTCCCATTAGTTAAGTAAAAGGTCAATATTTTTCATTAATAATCAATAATGACAAGTAAGGGATATAGTATTTAAGCCATCATTATTAATTTTATGAAATATTTTATATTAGTTTAGTGTGATAGATTAATGTGCGAAGTTATTGAACTATCGCTGAAAAAACATGAAGAAATATAAGAATACTTACAAGTAAACGTTAAAAGAATCTAAATGTTAATAGTGGGAAAGTAGAAAGTTATACTTAGTTAAACCAAGAGAAGGTATCAAAAGAATAAGTAAGGTCGTGATTTCGTTTACCAATTGGTTTTGCTGGATTTCCAGCAACTATCATAAATGGTTCAACGGATTTTGTAACTACACTCCCAGCCCCCACCACCGCCCCTTTCCCTATAGTCACACCAGGCAACAATAATGCCCTAGCTCCAATCCAAGTATAGTCCTCTATCACAATAGGGCTCTTGACCCAAGCAAAGTCCGAACTTTGCGGATCATGGCTCGATGTGTAGCAATGCGTATTAGCAGAAATACTCACGTTATTTCCAATCGTAATCCCACCCCGAGATTCAAACAGGCAGTTTCGATTGATGATCGAATTATCCCCAACCGAAAAATGCGATGGTGCAAAAATAGTAAGCCCCATCTGGATTGCCGTCTTTTTTCCGATTTTCATGCCGAAAATTACTCGATACAATAGTAAGCGTATGCTATGAAAGGGTATGTGATTCACAAGTGAATTGCAGAGATAAAGTCCAAATTCTTTGATAAAAGACATAGAAAAACCTATAGTACTAGTGTAAAAAAAAATCCACATCAAGTGTACCCCTATATTTCGGAGAACTGCAATGACCTTAAACGCACAACAACCCCTTCAGCCACAAAAAGATAGTAAGTTCAAATGTACTGACTGCCAGGATGAGCTTGTAATCCCACAAAAAAACGAGATCGGTGATCTCGTTTTTTGCAAACTGTGTGGAGCTGAGTATGAAGTGATCAAGCTCAATCCTATCCAGTTAAAGTTAATTGAAGAAGAAAAGTAGTTACATTACTTCTTTTTAGCAGGAGCTTTCTTTTGGGGAGAAACTTTTGCGGTGACTTTTTTCACTGCAAGTTTTTTAGCAGCAGGTTTCTTTGCAGGAGCTTTTTTTGCGACAGGCTTTTTAGCTGCGGCTTTTTTAGTAGTAGGTTTTTTTGCCTTTTCCTGAACATTTTTGACTGTCTTCTTGATGTAAGCCTGTACATTCTTCTCGAGATTTTTACTGGTTTCAGCAGATTTTTTTACGAGCTCCTGCACAAGCTTTTTGCCCTCACTAGGAGAAAGATTGTATTCCTTCTGAAGGTCTTTTGCCAATTTTTCAACGGTTTCTTTTGTCAGTGCTGCAAGGCCAAGCCCGATA
>JBAXVQ010000126.1:0-2925 GCA_037128935.1 bacterium
TAAGTACTCGTGTAGCCTGCTCAGCAGATGGAACAGAAGATCCTTCCCGCAAACGCTGAAATAAACCCAAAGTAATAGGCTGTTCTGCAGCAAAAGCTTGAGCAACTTCAGTGGTTTCTTGTCCACGTCCCCACGCCACAGCCCCATCAAGATAACCTTTTTTAGGTCGTATCCGTGCTTCTTGTTCACCAGTTCTTCGTCCACCTGCCATAAAAATCCACTCCATAAAAAGATGACTTAAATGTATAACAAAAATGCTACACTATGTCAAGAGTTACTAAGAGTTACCCATGCCCATCCTCTCCCTCCACAACCTCCACCTTCGCCGCGACGGCAAGGTGATACTGGACGACATCAGCTGGACGATCGAAAAAGGCCAACACTGGGCACTGATCGGACGAAACGGCTCTGGAAAAACCATGCTCCTCAAAATAGTCACCGGTTATCTATGGCCAACAACCGGACAGGTCGAAGTCCTCGGCCACAAATTCGGCGAATATGACCTTCGGGAATTAAGAAAAGAAATTGGTTGGGTCAGCCTCGATCTGCAGTTCCGCATGCAGGAAGGTTTTCTCGCACAAGACGTGGTGCTTTCTGGCCTCTATGCCTCTATTGGCCTGTTTGACAAACCAACCGAAGAAGACCGCCAAAAAGCCACCGAACTCATGCAATTCATGGAATGCGAAGACCTCCTCAACCGGTCATTCAACACCCTCTCCTACGGTGAACAAAAACGCCTCATCATCGCCCGCGCTCTCATGACCGACCCGAAGCTTCTTATCCTCGACGAACCCTGCACAGGCCTCGATTTACTTTCCAGAGAGCACTTTCTCCAAGGCATCCAGAAACTCGGAGAAAAACCCAACGGCCCAACCATTATTTTTGTCACCCACCATATTGAAGAACTGATGCCCTTTATCACCCACACCCTCTGCATCAAAGACGGCAAAACGCTCAATCAAGGGACAATAGAAGCGATTCTTACCGATCAGTTACTTTCAGAATGCCTAGAAATACCTTTGCAGTTGCAACAGATTGGGGCAAGGCATTGGGTGAGAGTTGGGGAGGGGAAATAATAATAACTGTTTATTCTATAGCTAGCTAAAATAGAGCAGTATCACTGCTGTATTTTAGCTAGCTTTGAGTTCTTCCCCGAGTGTAGTCCACGGAATCGAGGGGCGTAGCGGTTCGGCCTTCGACTCCGCAGACTTCGCTCAGGCAAGAAAAAAAGCAATGATCCACACTACATCTTCAGCCCAGGCTCAACCTGTCCAGGTTTTACTCGTTCATTCATATGTCCAAAAAGATCAAAGATGGTTTTAAAGACCACAAACAGCAACACAAAACCATATTTAATCCCTTTATCTAAGTAGAGAATAATTCCGAAAATAACAACAACTTGCGTCAGGATAACTCGGGCAAAGGCCGCATTTGTTATTCCCACCAATGTTATTACCTTATTCTCTTTACCTTGCAGATAGTTTTTATAATACGAATAGCCGTGACTACAGCAAAAAGTCACCAAACTCAGCAAAATAGGAAAAACAAACGAGCTCGGATTTTTTTCTCTAGTGAGTATCAGGAAAGTTAAAATGCCGATATGGGCAAAATTAAAACAACAAAAAACCATAATGAAGGTTTTAAACACAAACTTACGAACTTCGGGAGTATTTTTCACGCATTGAACATTATTTATTTTCAGATTTCCTGGGTTGGGATTCTGGTTATTCCAGATCTTCAGCATTGCAAAAAATCCGACAGTAGTCGTTTCCATGCAATAGACCAAGAGCACATGAAAGACACTCCAACCGAAACATAACACCCCTATTAAAGGCACCAGATTACTCAACAACAACGCAAATGCTGAAGGATAATTTCCGATCAAAAGAATCGAAGAAAAAAAAGAAAATAGTGCATTCATAAGATCGTTTTTCTCCGTTTACGGTCGATCATCCAGTTTACAAAAACCACTAACTTCCTCAAGGTGCTGCAGTATTAAACTCGCAGTCTCCTCAATCGCCCGATGCGTCACATCGATCACCTTGCATCCAATCCTCTGCATCACCCTTCTCGCAAACTCCAGTTCACGGGAAATCACCGTTACGTTGGCATAATCCGACTCTTTCCTTAACCCCAGCATCTTCAACCGTTCAATGCGGATTTGGTTCAGTTTGCTCGGATCACTGGTCAGCCCGATGATTTTTTCTTTTGGCATCTTAAACAGTATTTCCGGAATTATAATCTCGGGCACCAACGGGAAATTTGCCACCTTATAGTATTTCAGAGCAAGATACATGGAAAGTGGAGTTTTTGACGTCCTTGAAACACCCAGCAATACCAGATCGGCTTGCTCAATACCTCGGGTCAGCTTTCCATCGTCGTAGTTTACTGCAAATTCGATAGCGGAAATTTTATCAAAATAATGGCTATCCAGTTGCCGCTGCACACCCGGCATCGAATCCGGCTTGTGATGCAACAATTCCGCAAGCTCCCTGATAGTCGAATCAAGCACATCAATTGCGCGAACTTTATATTCTGTTGCACGACTTCTGAGATGAACTCTCAGGTCTTCGATGACCAGCGTATACATGATGAGGGTATTGTGTGGATGTGCTTGGGCAACGATATGATCAATCTGCTGTGGCGTATTTACATACGGAAACCGACGAAAGCGAAACGTCTCACCGACAAACTGACTCGCCGCCGCTCTCGCAACCTGCTCAGCCGTTTCACCAATAGAATCTGAAAGGATGTAAATTGTAGTAGGTTCTGACATAAAAAAGGTTTTGTACCAGTATTTTTGCTTCTGCACTACAAGAAGAAAGGATGATTACTCTATAACTTTGGGAAGAGGTTATTAGCTCTCCAGCACGTGTCAAATCAAGTAAAAAAGACACCGAAGCAGGTGAAGAGTGAGCCGAGATT
>JBAXVQ010000127.1:0-2717 GCA_037128935.1 bacterium
CCCGCCGACCTTCACCGAGTCAGACTATGCAGCAAAGCAGTTTGACGGCAAGGTGATTGACATCGACGTTGACGATCGTGGCAAGGTCTCAAAGTCATTCCTCAAGGAGCTGCGCCACCAGATCTCGTTTCTGGAGCCGGACGACGACGAAAGTGTTGCAACGCTGGTTCACTGGATTGACAAAAACATCCCGAACCGAGTTGATATCTTCCCGTCAGAGAGTGGCCTTTGGTTGATCGGCGTCATTCATTATCTTCTGAACGAGAGAAATATCTCCCTTCAGGAGCTTTTCCACGACAAGTACACCCTGCGGCAAAGGATTGTCGCAAAAATAGATGCCCTGCGCAGAGCCGAGCGGCAGAAAGCATACCAGGCGTTTCTCCTGCCGGAATGCGCAACCCCGATTGTGGTGACACCAGCCCGATGCTTCAGGTTCAAACCAGACGAATACCCCTGCAACGCAAAATATCAGGGCAGCTTCAAGTTCAAGAAGCACTACTACAAGGAGATCGCCTCCCTCAACGGCGAAGAGGAGGAGTGCGCCATCTACCTCGATCAACTCCCCCAAGTTGAATTCTGGGTGCGCAACATTGAACGGCGCGAGTTCCACTCCTTCTGGCTCCAAACCTCCACCGACAAATTCTACCCCGACTTTGTCTGCAAACTCAAAGACGGGCGCTTTCTCGTTGTAGAGTACAAAGCGGAGACTTCATGGAGCAATGAAGATTCACGAGAAAAGCGTGCTTTGGGGGAGTTGTGGGAGAAGCGCAGCAACGGCGCGTGTTTGTTTGTGATGCCGAAGGGGATGGATTTGGCGGGGATTGGGGGAAAGGTGTGAAAAAAGGGGTTTGCTCAGGAGGATAAAAAGCTTTAAATTTGCGATGCTTTCCGTGCATTATATACCGATTTAAAAAAATACGGGATTTGTTTTGCTGTTGATTGTTAACCACAAAAACACATTGGCCATGATAAATTTGAATAGATACTGTTTGGTCGCTTCATTGGGAATCATCTTTGTTATGGTAACCGGATGTGGAAGCACACACCCTTGGGATCAATACCAAATTGTTAAAAAAACTAATACAATTGAGGCATATGAAGATTTTATAAAGAGGCATCCCAGTTCCTATAGCAGTGAAACAGAAGATGCTAAGTACAGAATGGCTCTTTTGCGATATAAGCAAAACCCTCTTAGCAGAACAGCTGAAGGTATAGAGAAATTTTTGCAAGACAATCCAAATACTTTCGCGAAAAATACTGCGCAGTTAGATGCGGATTCTCTCCGTTTTGATATGGCCGTCAAAGAGGATAACCTTGAAGGCTATAGCAAATTTATTCATAAGGCCATAACCTCAAATTATAGGGCAAAGGCTGATGAGAAACTAAAAATATTTCTCAGAAATGATCTTATTGATGCAATAAGAAATGACGACCGAAATAAAATTTCTTTGCTGTTAGATAAAGGTGCGAATATTAACTGGGAAACAGATAGTGGAGATTCTTTTTTTACACTTGCCTGTTCCAATTACAATTTGTTGGAATTTCTTCTGAAAAATAATCTTGCCCCAAATGGCACCATTAATACGCATGTGATATTGAATTATAACGGTAAGGATATCACATCAGATAGAGCACTGCCATTATTAGATTTTCTAATTTTTAGCAATACCTACACAGAGGCAACATCAATACAATACATTCAACTTTTGTTAAAAAACGGAGCTGATTTAAATGCGAAATTAAGAGGAGGCCATTCTGCTATTTCATTAGCTTTAGACAAAAAAAAGTTTACTCTTTTTGAGTACCTGATGAGTTGTAAACCAACTAATTTTTCATATTTTTCTTTTGAATATACAAGCCCATCATTAAACGATTATGAGAAACTCCGTGTACGATTAAACATGAAGCTGAACGACTATGATCTACAGGAGATAGAAAAAGGATGGGGATTTTATAGTATGAGTGAACCATCTAAAGGCTATAATGTATATATTTTAAAGGACAACTATTCCGATTCATATATTAGTTCTACAATGTATACTAACTCTAAAAGCTTGTCGAATACCGGCAAAGATGTGTTAGTCTTAAAGAACGTCGAACAATTTAAAGGTGATGTATTGTTAGAAACTGAATATAAATCAGCAGATGGCTATATGCATAGATTAAAAGCCAGACTTAATGATCCAATGTTAAAAAAAATTTATAATACAGATTCATATTAGGGCACCTCTAAAAAGTGTGTCGCAGCTAAGCTCGAAAGAAACCGCGCTTTGGGGGAGTTGTGGGGGAAGCGGAGCGGAGGCGCGTGTTTGTTTGTGATGCCGAAGGGTATGGATTTTGCGGGGATTGGGGGGAAGGTGGGTGCGTAGAAATGAAAAAAAGCTTGTTTTTTTAAGACTCGAACTCACTTCGTGGTAACCCGGATTGGCGTATGATGGATTGAAGGGTTCCTGCACGTAGTTCGGTATGATTTGGAACCGGTATGGTAATTGTTGTATCAGGTAGCCGTTTTTGCATGGCAATGTGGCTGCCTCGCTGACGCACTTCAGCAAAGCCATGTTTTACAAGAATTGCGCAGACCTGTTTTCCAGAAAGGATGCGAAGCTTACCCAACAGCAACCTCCATGCGGGTCACGTATACTTCCTCGTGTAGGCGAGTCTGGATCTCTTCGCTGGATGCGGTCTCAAAGAATAACTCCAAAGCTTCACGAAGATTA
>JBAXVQ010000128.1:0-2610 GCA_037128935.1 bacterium
GTAAGCTACATTCTGAGAAGAAATTCCTCCACCGAGAAATAAAGGTACTTGTAAGGAAGACAAATCAGGCGCGACATCGATTAACCTATTCAGCCGATCAGGAAGTGTTGTTTCATGTGGATTTTTTCCAGAGATCAAATCAGGTTGATGCTTACCCATATCTATTAAAATCGCATCACCTTGATGAAACATATGGGTAAGTCCACGTAAATACGGAATCAAATCATCCTGAAATAACCCAGCAACAGGCATAAGTCTTAAGTCAGAAGATATTGTTCGGACGCTATTTAAAGCCTCAGGCGTTGTTCGATGTTGAAACTGCAGAAGAAGTGAACTATAAGGAACTTCATCGGAGAGCGCATAAAAAGTTTTAAGAGTTTGTCGTATTAAATCTGGTTCTAACTCTTTCTCAAATAAAACCGCAACATCAAGCCCTTTGGGAATTCTTCGCATCATATGTTGAATACCTGTCAATTCCCAAACAGGAAGTGGAAGACGAGGGTGAATATTTTGTCCAAAACTTGTGCTATCAACATTATTAGGGAGAGGATTTCGAGCTAAATAGCTTTGCCTATCGGCTGCTACAGCATGAACACCAATCATTGTTGCCCCACCTACAAGAGCAACTTGTAAGTCATACAAATTCTGAACGCGACAAACTTTGATACCGACAGAATCACCAGCAGGAGAAATACTTGTTGGAAGTTCTAAAGTTTCATAATGCAGTAATGGTCTTTTTCTGTCTTCAGTTTCAGGAGGCATTGCAAGTAAATTTCTCTCCTCACGTGATGGCAGCTTAGGTTTTATTTCTTCCTCAAACGATTTCCAAAAAGTAAGAATCTCTTCCGAGGTACGGCAAACTTTCACCATACGGTATGCCCAAGGTTGAAGCAAGCCACTACGAACCTGACTTTTTAGCTGTTTATCCAATTCATCCCAATAACCAGGCACTAAATTGTAGAGTACCACTGGAGCTATTTCACCTTGCCCTCTACCATGAACACGATCAGTTTGCATTTTACGCAAAAAAGAAAAAATTTCTTCTTCTGTACCAAATCCACCCGGAAAAGCAATAACTATCTTTAGACCTTCAACATCTGCCAACACTTGCAATCTATCCTCAGGTGTCGATCCTACAACGATATGATCTAATGTAGTAGTTTGAGCATTTTTAGCCTCTGGAAGTGTAATAATTCCAACCGTAATAGCTCCAACTTCAGAAGATGTAGAATTAATTAGTTTCATGACCGTTGAAGCACCAGGCTTCCCTTCACCTCCAGTCAAGACAACAAAAGGAGTCTTTAACTCTTGCCTGATTGTTGTAGCAATTCTACGAAGAGACTGCCTAACAGTTCCTACTGGAACTCCTCGCATTTCATGTGCACCTCCGAAAAATACAACTCTTGGCAATTCAGGATGAAGAATTCTAATTTCAGATAAAATATCTACCCCAGAAAATCCTTGGCCTACATCTGTGATGTTATGTGCTAGCAAAGGTTCCGCTTTCTTTGGGAAATTTCTATGAAAAAGTCTTTTTAAATGCCAATTAGTAACACCAGTTCCCCACGTGTTATAAGCACTAAAGTAGTCAGAGAGAGGGCGGTAGTCCAATGCCTTTTCCCAGTTTTCAACAAGTGGTTCACTAGGTTGGCCAAGTAAGTACTTAGCTGCATTTGTATAAAAAACCTCAGCAACTGATGCATGAGTATTAACACCGTTAGTAAAAAAAGCACGCTTAATACGGTCCAAAGTGCCAAAAGTTGTAGAGTTATTATCAAGAAGAAGAAGTGGTTTATTACCAGTAACCATAGCCTCTATATACGATCGTTGGTGTATTGGAATATAGTGTAACGGCCATAAGGCATCTCTAGAAAGATCCTCTTCTTTCACTTGACCGCGAACAAGTCTTTGCGAAGAAAAATTGCAATGCACTACACTGTCTACAACATCACTACCTCGGGTAATCCGCCCAATAGCTTTTAAAGCATACCCCATTTCACTTGATCCAAACGGAAAAGTCATGACTGAACCATACGAGTCGATAGATTTATCATTCATTTGTGATAGAAGTGATAGAGAATGCGCGGCTATAACTAATGGATTATCTAACTCACGAACTTTAGACGGTAGATAATTCGAGTGTTCATAAACAAGATTTGATATAACAGAAAAATCACGTTGAAGGGATTCATTAATTTGGTCAATATACGAATTAAATGAGTTGGCATTATTAAATGCAAAAGCATAATAAGCTCCAACCGTTGCTTCAACGACTGAATCAACCACACGCAATTGCTCTGGAACAAAATGTTTCCCATTAGAGGACGCCTGATGCAATGCATATTGAGCTGAAAGCAAAGCATCTTTCTGATGATCAAGAGCGCAAAGAACAAAAGCACGTTCCTCACGAGAAAGATCTGCGCCGTCAAATATTTTGTTATCTTGAAATAATTTCAACAAATCACTACTACGTTGATATTCATCTGCCCATCCATCGAATTTAGTCTTTTGCACACCAATTACAAATTCAGGAAGCCAATGATAGTAATCTTTTCCTCTAATACCAAAGTGCAATTCAAAAAGAAATATTTAGATGGGGAAACAGAGTTA
>JBAXVQ010000129.1:0-2466 GCA_037128935.1 bacterium
TCGTTACATTCAGCTTTGACTTCGGCATCGCGCATTTTCTGCAAACGACTCGAAGGAACGGCCCGCTCACGATGAGTCACCATCAGGATGATGGATCCGCCATGAATAGGCGAGAAATAAGCATCGACCCCCGCCAAACCATGGCGATTCAAGAGACTTTCGATCGTTTCGAGATTATAATACAAGAGGTGTTCGTGATAAATCTGATCAAATGCGTCGTTCTCCATGATCTGCTTCATATAGAGAAACTGAACCACAAAAACCCCGTCATCCGCCAGGCAGGTCCGGATCCCCTCTGTCACGGAATGCAGTTCTTCCAAATGAAAGAAAACACCTGACGCATTGATCACTTTGAATTTTCGACCGATTTTCCTTGCCGTTTCCTCGCTAAAAAAATCCACCCGAGTTGCAATACCGGCATCCAATGCTTGCTGCGCAACGCGCGCACAGGACTCAACGCCAAGCACTTCATAACCCAAAGCCTGATACTCTTGCAGTTGAGTGCCGTCATTCGAGCCTATATCAAGCACATTTTTCCCAGTCACTCCTCGAAAAAAACGATCATCTATAAACCGGGCGGTGTCACCAAAATGCTTTCGCAGAGTTGCCGTTGTGCCTGACACATAGGTGTGATCCTTAAACATGACCTCTTTGGCCACCGTGTAATCCAGTTGTGCCGCATGACATTTACTGCAATACACCAAGCGCAAGGGATAACAGGGCTCGCTGCCGATCTCCTCTTTTCCCAAAAAGTGGTTGCCCCATGGCTGGAGCCCCAAATCCAAGACCGGGATCAACTTCTCATCATCACACACCCTGCATTTCATGCATTCCCTCTCAGACTCTTGTGTTTAAATGGACACTTTATATTTTGCCTCACGCATAGTTGGGGGGTAATTTTGCCTGATTTTGACTTGTAATGAAACACTATTTTTATGCACTGTGAGAGACGGGAGAGACGACGCCATGCGCCCTTAAATATACGCATGGTTCACGCAATGGTTCAGATTGACAATGGGATGGATACAGACATAATTCGCTGTCTCTCAAGGTTAGTCAGCGGAAGATACTATTCCAAAGCTGCGCAGGAAATTGGAGAAATTCATGAAATCATTGGCTAAAGCGCTTCGCGGAAATTTCACAATTATAAATCTGGGTGCGGCTGGTGATAACGATTACAACCTACCTCAAAAAATCCGCCGCAGCCTGACCGTATTTGAAATTGACGCGGCAACAAAATCGCGAACCGGCAACAATTATTATCAGCGTTACGCGATCACTAACATCGTCGCAGGCTCAAAAGGCCGACGCAAACTGTTCGTTCACCGCAACCCTCAAAACACCTCACTGCTACCCCCGCGACCGGAGTTGATCGTTCAGTATGGTTTGGAAAATGATTATACCTTAGAGGAAGAAAAGGAAGTAGAATGCACGACTATTCCCGAAATATTACAACAGCATCAGATTACCCACTGCGACTACCTAAAGACAGATATTGAGGGAGTGGATTTCGAAGTTCTAAAAAACATGGGGGAGTCCTTACGGAATGTGCTGGTCATATCCTCCGAACTGCGCTTCCAGCCCTTCTATCAGGGAGAACCGTATTTTCACGAAGTTGTGGCCTATCTACACGACCAAGGCTTTGAAATCATTGGCATGGATGCAGAGTACTGGCGGCCTAAAACACCAAATTGGAGACGCCACATTGATGGGCGCATCACATACTGCGATGCTGTCTTCTTCAAAAAATCCGATTTCATCCGCAACCTGACGGCACAGGAAAGACCGCTCCTCTGGGCAAAGCAAATCGTACTGGCCTGCATGCTTGGGCAGAAAAGCCACGCGGAATATATTTTGATGGGCTGCCAAAATGAGCTTCCCGCCGAATGGATTCCTGAACTGAAAGCTCTTGCCACGCCTCGTTTCGGGACGTTCGTCATGAGAACGATCATGATGGCAATCCGATACGTATTAAGATTTTCCACGCGAAAGCGCCACTCGATTATCATAAAAAGCTGCCGGGATGAATTTTATCTTGGAGGCCCTAGCCGAAACCCAGGGTGATTTCCCAAAACGAATGCGAATGAAGTTCGGGAAATATTGACATTGGGGATCTTTTTCTCCAACCTGTCCCCGTGTCTTTTCTAGCGTGGGGGCGTCTCATATACGATCCAAGAAGCGTTTCCTTACAAATGAGGTAGCCAATGAAAGCGTTGTACAAAGCGGGAACTATTCAAATCGAAGTGACGAATGCCTGTACACATTTATGTGCTAATTGTACTCGTTGCGTAGGCCATCACAAAAAACCATTCATGATGAGTTTAGATGTTGTTGAGCGCGCCATTCAATCTCTTGAAGGTTACCCAGGAACGGTCGGCATAATGGGCGGTGAGCCAACCCTGCATCCTCAATTTGAGGAAATTTGCAGCCTTGTTCAAAAATATGTCCCACCCCACAGGGCAGGGC
>JBAXVQ010000013.1:0-40379 GCA_037128935.1 bacterium
GGGTTGCTGTGGCGGGGAGAAAAGCCTGCACTGATTGCTTTACGCTGGAAAGAGCACCGGTGCGATAGGCATACACGCCAACTGTGCCAAGAAGGACAACTATGAAAAAACTACCAACGACGAAGAGAGGTTTTGAAGGTTGTTTCTTGTAAAGCATGGTGTTTCCATCCAAGTATTAGCACCCATTGTAGGGGATTGGGGGGCATTAGTAAATGGTGGGAGGCATGCAGCCGTAAGGGACAACGGGCTTCAGCCCATTGTCCCGATGCGGGTGGAGGGTTTCGATGGGAGAGCGTGTTCGGGAGCAAGGGGCTGAAGCCGCCTTGTTCCTGAAGGTGGGGGATATTCCGTAGAGACGCGATTCATCGCGTCTCGGGGAGGTGGGGAGTAAGAAAGGTTAAGCGAGGGTAAGAGTTAAAAAAATCCGGAGGAAATTCCTCCGGATTTGTGCATTCTCAATTAGTTGCTGCAAGGGAGACTGTGCCCGACCTCCCGTGAGACGCGATGAATCAAGTCTCTACGAATGTTTTTATTCTTCTACTCGAATTGGGAACCAGACGTGGGCGACGGAAATGGGGTCGCCGTTGGTGCTGTTGTGGATCCAGTCTGGGCCGATGGCGAGGCTGAGATCTTCACGGTAGAAATCGTCGCGGTAGGGGGTGGAGGCAAGGTCGCTGTTGGGGTTTGGTTTGGCGTTGGCGGGTGGGGTGAACGTGAAGACGAAGGTTCCGATTTTCCCAGGCTGCACTGTGCTTTCTTCAAGTGTTGCGGCGCAGGCGTCTTCAACTTTTCCGTCAAAGCTGGATGACCAGCCTGGGCCGGCGAAGAAACTTTTTCCAAACAAAGCGTTTTTGGGATTACTGTATTCTGGTGGGGTGGAATAGATTTGGTCTTTGTAGACGTAGAATCCCATTCTTTTATCACCGGTGTTTTTCCAGGTGGTAAGGCCAACATTGCGGAATTTTGCGGTGATCTGTTGTTTTTCGCCGGGTTTCAGAACAAATGCGCCGGAGTCACCCCAGATTCCTCGTGTTTGGCTTACCCATTCGGCTTCGTCGTGGAAGGTGGAAAACCAGTAGGGTTTTTCCAAAAATTCTATATGGCGGAGGCAAGTATCCTCATACGTGTTGCCAGCGTAGACATCCTGAATTTTGAGCGAGAACGATGTGGTGGTTACTGGCAAGATGGTTACGTACTGATTTTCCTGGGTATCTTTGAGGGAGATGGTTTGTGTCGATCCATCAGAAAACGTGAGTGTTGCTGTTTTTACCCGACCATTTTTAAGAAATTTATCTTCTGATGTAGCACCAACGCCCCATCCCAATGAGAAGCCGTTCTTTATGGCGAGTTGTTCGATTGTGGTTGGTTTTTCAAAAGCAATTGTAAGTTCTTCACCGACACCATTTCCTTTTGCTCCTTCGCACCATGGGAGATAGGAGGCTGTGCTGTCGACAACACCAGCTGCGATGTAGTGGGATGGTACGGTATCAACTACTTCGGTAAGAGCAGAAGAGGCTGAAGTACTTTTTATTGGCGATTTGTAGTATTCTGTACCCTTTTGATAGCTGATTTTTCCTTCCACACTGTCCCATGGCATGAAGTTGAATTCGAAGTCAAAATCCGGCTCTACGTTTTCCATATGCCACTGCAGGCGTTGATTTTTTTCATCGACTGTATAGCCAGCGGGAAATGCTCCCAGACCAGAAAGCCTTACCATGCCATCAAGTGTTTCTTGTTGTAGAGGAGTTGTAAAGTTATTGAAGTTTTTTGTGGAAACGCCGAGGAGGTTGACCTGGACATCGAGTTTGCCGATTGCATCTTTCCAAGTTGCTCCAGTGCGAACAACGTAAGTGAGTTGTTTTGTGCTGCTGTAGGTTTCCTGCCTTGACTCCATCATATTGATACTATTGCGAGCACTGTAGGTATTGATAATCTGAACGGTTTCACCTGATGCAAAGGGCACTTCGAATAGGTACCATTGGTTGTACATTTCAAATCCGGCACTGTTGTCGTAATTTCTTTTCTCGGTTTTGACCGTCACTTCTTTGCCGTTGATAAAGCTTCGGAAGTACATAAGGGCGTCTTTTTTCCGGTCAATGCTGTCGGGAAATCCCATGATGACGGTTTGGGCTTTGCCGGTGTTTCGAAAGTTGTACACGATCTTGGCTTCGTGCCAGTCTTCGTAGACGTTGAGATTGATGATTTCATCATCCATGATGATGTCTTTGCTGTTTTGCGGCATGGGGTTGCTGCCGACGCCGCCCATAAATCCGGAATCAGCGTGGGTTTTTCCTGCTGTGAAAAGCAAGAAGAGTGCACAGGCAAGAACGATGGTGTTCTTTTTCATTTCTTTGCTCCTTTAGAATGGTTCGTTTGCAAGTACGGGGGGTGGGGGGATGTATTACAGAAGAGAAAGGGAGTTTTTATTGATGCATAAAAAACTAATAGTATAAGCATTATTAGATATCCCCCAAATAACCAGCTTTTTAAAAATTAAAATGTAATAACAAAATCACCATCATTTGAGGGATCAAAATTACCATTCATGAATTTTTCAATTTCTTTCATTTTTTCTTCATCATTAGCTCTTCTTTTTTTTATTTCGTTTGTGAAAAATAATTTACTCTTATCCTCACAAAACTGTTTTAAATTTAATTTAGCTGTTTTTATTGGCTCAGGTGAAGTATCTAACAACAAACATATAACTATATAAACTAAGTCAGATAAAGCATAAAAATAATTCATCAAGACCATATCATTAATGGATTTTATCTTAGTGTTTTGAAATTTTTTCGAGTCTTCAGACGAAAACTCAGCACTACTTCCATGTGTGCTTTTTCCTCTTACACAAGCAATTTCTTTAATAAAAAAGGTGAAATAGCTTTCTTCAATTTTGCAAATTTTATGCAACTCTAAGTTTTTTTTAAGAAATTTTTTCATTTTCTCTTCAACTCCTCTTACATCATGACAATATCGACTTCCGCAAACATCTATTATTTCATACAAATTTATAATAAGCTTTTTTGTATCTTTCAAATGAAGTAAGTTTCTATATCGGTTTAATAATTCAAAAACTAAGTTCTTTTTTTTGCTCTCGAAATTACGAATCTTTTTAATTAGATCAATAACGTTTTTATGCAATTCACGTAGCTGGGTACTTTCAGAAAGTGGAAACAACCGTGGAATTTCGGATTTATGAGAAAAGTGTATGCATTCTTTTTCAGTAAAAATTCCACGTGCAGATAAAAAGCTTAAGATCAAACAAATATCTTCAGCAATCTCAGAATCTTCAAAAATTGCCTTTACATTTTTTTTATTAAAAAAGATAGTGTGTGTCCATAACATTTGGCCTTCATTTTTGGTAACAACTTGCTTGTCCATCTTACTATGCGAACCAATGGTTATTTTTGTTACTTCTACATCCGATGGCTGGAAAAATTCTTTCTCCAACTCTTTGTAGTTTATATTTGGTTTGATAGTAAAATCCACATCTTCTATGGAGCGTTCTAAGCTCTTAAAATTAAATATTTTCACAGGAATATCTCTTTCATGTTCTTCCTGCTGTTTCACTATCCCATCAACAATTTTTATGTCTCTGAGTGAGTTAAATCCCCTTGAATCCTTATATTGTTTTAACTCCTCAAAAATCGCAGGAATAAATGTAGTTATGAACAGCCCTAAAAAATTCTTATTTCGAGAAATAACCTCATCTAATTTGAATCCATCCTGAGGCATATTTACCGTAATGCTTAGTGGAGATGTTGCAACTTCAATCTTTGTTAAAAATTCACTACAGCTTTTAATAGTTTTGCTGCGCCTAACAACTTCTTTTACAAGATCTTGCTGAAAGAAAGAGTAGACTATTTTAGCAACTGCTGGGTTCGCTAAGTATAAATAATTTATATAATTCAGTGAATCCCACCCATACTCTTCTTGGGGAAAATCAAAAAAATAAGCTAAAAAATTTATAAAAGCATAAAGAGGTGTAGGGGTAAAATATGTCAATGATCTAATAAATGTTACTTCAGCTATTTCTCTTTTATAGTTTTCATCTAGAAATTCAAAACTACTCTCCAAGTAAGCCAAGTAAAAAACTATGTCTTTAATTCTATCTCCCGCTAAAGCTAGTCTTTCAAACGCACCTTTATTTCTTACTAATTTACAAAGATTTCCTAGATAGGTTTCCTTCAAGCATCTTTCATAAGCCTCCCCATCAACTAAGTTCTCAATACATACGATATTTAAATAGATGGGAATAAATCTATTAAAACCACTAGTAAATTCTGTATCTATTGACATAGTTCTGACCCAAGAGGAGTAACACTAAAATACTTAATCTGTAAGAAACTAACGAGGTATTTACAAAGTAAGCGGGTAAAAGCATTCGATGGTTGTTCTTCAGAGTGCTACCAGCAATTCCTTTATGTGGTTTAACACCATTATACCAGTTGATAAATCGTTTTAAGGATGTTGCACGATGTGTTCGTGAACTGAAGTGTTCTTTTTCATACCTGAGTTCCATGAGTGTTCTGAAGACTCACTCTGCTTTCTCGTTTGTTTGTGGCGTCTTTAACTTTGGTAAATCGTTGTTCTTTCTTATATTCCCTGTAGGCGTTGGTTAATGCCTGTTGTTATTCATCGCCCAGATATTCCTTTCCCTTTTCTGTATTGCACTGTTTTTTCTTGTTCTGGCTTGTTTTTCTCTTTCTGTTAATCATGAACCATTTTGGGATACTACTTTTGAAAAAGTAGGGCTTAGTTTTTTGTGCGACTAGTGTTCGAAGAGCGCTTTTGAGTTGTTCGTATTTTGTCGATCATCTATGCACGACAAACTTTTTTGTCGATCATATTTTCCATTTCATGATCGACAAACAGCAAAATCTCTATTCCAACAAAAAAAGCACCCGAAGGTGCTTTTTTAAACTGAATCACAGAAAGAATAACCCACTACGCATCCGGTATTTCAATTTCAACCAATTTTGCTAATTTCTCTAGTGTCTCTTGCCATCCCAAATAACACATTTCGGTTGGAATCACTGATGGAATCCCTTCTTGAACAATTTTGAGTTCCGTACCGACAGACACTTTTTGAAGCCACACCGAAGTGGTCATTTCACCGGGTAGATTGGTATCCTCAAATTTACTGCTGTATTTTATGAATTCATTGGGTTTTATTTCCAAAAACTCTCCGCCAAAAGAGTTTCCATTACCCGTTGAAAAATTGGTAAAGGACATCTTATAACTGCCACCTACACGCACAACCATGTGATGCACTGTACACAAAAATCCATACGGTGGAAACCAGAACATCATAGCATTAGGATCAGTAAAGGCACGATATACCTTTTCTGGTGTTGCTTTAAGCACTCTGTGTAATGTTACGCTGTTGTTTTCCATAGAACATTCTCCATAGTAATTATTTAAGATAATGACTCAGCAGCACGGTTTTCCTTACGCATGTTTTTGTCTTCTCCATGCGGTAGTAGTAACAAAGCAGTTTTATTCGAATAAAAAAGACCTAACCCTGCAGGTTAGGTCTTGAGTTTGTTTATCTGGTGGAGCTAAAGGGACTTGAACCCTTGACCCCTTGCATGCCATGCAAGTGCTCTAGCCAACTGAGCTATAGCCCCGAAAAAAATCAACTCCCCTATCATATCACTCTTTTGTTACTACAAAAAAGTACTTGTTTTTGAATTGTTCACCACTAATCCTGTTTAAGTGATCAGAAAGAGCATGAGCAAAGCGAGGGTCGTTGATTGAGGCTGCAATTTTATAATCGGTAAAGGTACCCTTTTCTGGTTCTATCTCACCCCATTCGTAGTTGTAGTTACCCTGCTCTAGTTTTGCAATGTTGGCGTTCAAAAAACTGACGATATCGGGATAGTCTCGGTCAGCAAGTGAATTAGGTATTGGGAGGATATGCTTTCCAAGAATTCGTAGTGAAGACACATATACCCCGGTCAAACGTTCAAATATGAGAATACGTTCCTCACGTTCTGCTACTTTCTTTTCACGTACTGCTAGTTTCACCACTATCACAAGCGATAGAAGCCATAAAAAAAGCATAACTACCGCACCAATACTGAGATAAAGCAAAGAAATGGACATATTAGCTCCTATTTGAGGTCTGGTAAAAAAACCTACCACCCACGCTTATCCATTCTTTCATCTTCTGGAATTTTATCGATCTCGATGCCACGCATGGCTTCACCGAGGCCTTTGGAAACTTTTAGCAGTTCGGCGGGGTCGTTGTAGTGGGCGGCGGCTTGGACGATGGCTTTGGCGCGACGGGCGGGGTCTTCGGATTTGAAGATGCCGGAGCCGACGAACACGCCTTCTGCACCCATTTGCAAGACCAATGCTGCGTCAGCTGGCGTAGCGATGCCACCGGCAACGAAGTTGACGACTGGGAGTTTGCCGGTTTTGGCAACTTCCTGGACAAGGTCAAATGGGGCACGGAGCTCTTTGGCAAAGGCCATGAGTTCTTCTTTGTCGAGGACGGTGAGGGTGCGGATGGCTTTGAGGACGTCACGGAGTTGGCGGACGGCTTCGACGATGTTGCCGGTGCCGGCTTCGCCTTTGGTGCGCATCATGGCGGCACCTTCGCCGATGCGGCGGAGGGCTTCACCGAGGTTGCGGCAACCGCAGACGTAGGGGACTTTGAAGTCGTGTTTGTTGATGTGATTTTCGACGTCGGCGGGGGTGAGTACTTCGCTTTCGTCTATGTAGTCTACACCGAGGGCTTCGAGGATCTGTGCTTCAGCGAAGTGGCCGATGCGGGCTTTTGCCATGACGGGGATGGTGACGGCGTTCATGATTTCTTCAATCATCTGAGGGTCGCTCATGCGGGCAACGCCGCCTTGCGCACGGATATCCGAGGGAACTCGTTCAAGAGCCATAACCGCGACGGCGCCAGCATCTTCGGCGATTTTTGCCTGATCGGCGTTGATAACGTCCATGATCACGCCACCTTTGAGCATCTGGGCGAGTCCGACTTTTGTTTTCCAGGTAGAGGTTTCAGCCATGGTGCACTCCTTGGGAATTGAAACGATATTTTGCCTGCCTAGTGTAGCATAGCTTGGCGCAGTTGTCTTCAGGGAAGGGAAAGGGTGGCTATGTCAATAATGTTGAGTGGAAAACGTAGACTTACATTCTGCAGACAATTCGCGTTCGCCAAGTAGTATCTTTAAATTGAGCACTTATTGTTCTTGAAACACTTGTTGTGAACCGGTACAATGCTTTCTTATTCGTTAAGCGGCAATAGAATACCTGTGAAGAAATATCGAGACAATCCATTTTCATCGCCATTCTCTGAAAGCCGTTTTCGTGAACAACAGCCAAGAAGCCTGAACAGCGTCAACCGTTCTCAACAGCAACAAAAGCTGTTCGACAGAATTTCTTATTTCTCGACGCAATTCATTAGTGCGATTGCTTATCCTGCATACCAAACGCAACACTTGCTTGCACAGACTGATCAGGGAAATTTATGGGAGAGGTTTTCAGGGTATGCGCCGTGGGTGGGGGCTGCTGCCGCCAGCCTACTTGTGCTCGGTTACTACTTCGCTCAGCATAGAAAAATCGACAAAAACCAGCTCTTTACCGATATAGGGGAGCAAGCACTTGTTCATAATGGGGCTGTAACTGCTGCTAGGAGTGACCGAGCTAGACTATTAATACAGATCTCTGCCCAAGAAACCGCGTATAAAGAATATATGCTTTTACTCGACAACTATACTAACCATGACCAGAAGCAAAGAATTATTGGATATTTTCATGGAGAGTCGAATCGAGACAGTATTTCTTTACTAACTCTCTATGTTGGTCAAAGCAATGAGTTATATGAGGAGAGGAAAAATGATCCAACCTATAGAGGAATAGATGACCGAGTACTCCTTGCCCAAGCGAGATACCAAACACTTGCAAAAATACTACGCTGCCTTTCTCCAGAGCGACCTGAATAAATCAACACCCATCGCTAGGCAGGCATTCCAACAGAGCACCCGCTCCGGCGAAAGTTGTTTAAGCACGTTTAGACTTAGCAGGTCTGGTCTGGGGGGGACGACTGTGAAGTCGAAGTGCGTGTAGGGAATGGTTTGTAACCATTCCTTGATGATAACGCCGCATTCGACGGGTATGTTGTAGCCCTCTCTCCCACCGGAACGTTTGGAAACCGTTCCCTAAGGGCTATGGGCTACGCGCTCACAACACCCCTAGACCCACCAGGTTTGGGAAAACCTACTAGGTCGGGCTTCGGTTGGGTGGATGGGTACCTGCCAGGTTTTCTTCAACCTGGTAGGTCTGGGGTGGGATGCGCAATTGTAAGTTGCTTAATTGTGCCTGTAATACTTTATTCCAATATGCGTACTTAATAATGAGAAAATATTTTTCTCAAAATTATTATTGACAAAAAACCATCATCATGATTTAATACTTTTTAATTAAAAGGAGTTCCTTATGAATGGAACACGATCATCACAAGACCTAGGCACTAACGCACTTAGGACTGCAAGAGACAAAGGCACCAGAGCAAGAGGCAATGATCAACCCTCCTCTCAGGGTAATCGAGATCTTCTTGGCCTACAAACACTTCTAGACGTTGCAAAACCAGCTCGTCTAAGCGGGGTAAGAGCAAGCTTAGGAGAAAAAATTGGAGTATCTCTCAGACTTGAAGAAAAAGCTCCAGCTGCTCCTGCTGGAGGAGAAAAAGCTCCAACTACTCCTGCAGGAGGAGAAAAAGCTCCAGCTGCTCCAGTCATTCAGCAAACGGACGAAGCTCGCCTTGCTCAAAATCGTGCGACTTCCATTCGTGGGGTTACCTAGATTCTTCTTTCATTGTCTTAGGTTAGGTATTTAAAACAATCATTCAATAGGAGTAAGTTGCAAATACCGCAACTTACTCCTATTTTTATGGAAGTTTGAAAGAATTATTCTAAAGAACCTACATTCTTTCTGTAAAAAATTTAGATTTCCCCTAAAAATACCCCATCCTCCACCCATCCACGATACTCACCACCTCCGCAAACGTCACCGACCTACCCTGGTCATTCGCCCACCAGAGTTTCCAGTCCCAGAAGGTTTCGGGGGCGGGGTGGAGTTTTTTATAGCTGGGAAGCTGGGAAATTTTTCTTTGGTAGTATTTACAACTTCTTCAGTAACAACTCATATTCTTCATGACTTCCAATCCAAAACCAGATGAGTGTATCATTTTTTCGAACAGCCAGTGCTCTATAAGACAAACCAACGCGAACAGAAAAGACTGGGTGTGTAGTGTGTACTTGTTTGAAACGAAGACTGGGATGTGAAGGATTGGAAGAGAATAGTAGATATGCCTTTCGTGCCTGTTGCCGGACAGAAACCGGCAACGCTGTAAATGCTTGACGAAACCGGTCAGTGGTGTGAGAAATCATAGAATGTCGGGACTAAGTGGTTTTGTTTTTCCCTGAACATGCTCCACTAGGGCTTCGTCAGCCAGCTTTCCTAGCATATCCTGTGAATCAGAAAAGAGCTTATCCCAATGCAATTCATCCAATATCCACGCAGCTAGCTCTTCTTGTTTTTTCTTTGGCAGTTTTTTTGCTTCTTCAAATACAACCTGTAATGTCGTCATTGACCAGCTCCCTACTCATTAGCAATGATTCTACAGCGGATTTCATATCAAGACAAGGAATGGGCTGCAAGCATCAGGTAACAAACGAAAGATTTCCTCTAAAAATACCCCATCCTCCACCCATCCACGATACTCATCACTTCCGCAAACGTCACCGCCCTCCCCTCCCCATTCGCCCACCAGAGTTTCCAGTCCCAGAAAGTTTCGGGAGCGGGATCGTTGGTGATGGAGAAATCTTGGTGGAGGCGGAAGGCTCCGTTGAAAGAGAGATAGGCATACCGTTGGTGGTAGCTCGGGGCAACGAGAATGATGCTGGTGAATTTTCTGGTTTCGGCTATTTTTTCGGCGTAGATGGCGTTTTCGTGAGGTTCGGCTGAGGTCGTTTCCAAAATCAGTTTTTCAGAGGGAATACCTTGTTTGTTTACCAAATCAGTGATTGAGGCTTTGAGAGGATTTTTGTCGTTAAGACCGACAACCATGATAAACATCGCTTTGTTTTCTTTATAAAGAGCCAGCCCTTTCTCAACAGATGCGAGCGTAGTGCCAGGAACCACAATAATGGCGTCAGCATTTGAAACTGCTTCATCAGTTGGTGCTAACACATATGCTGTTCCGGCCGCCAGAAGCCAGAGGATGCCACATAAGGGGATAAGGCGAAGGAAGATAAGTTTAAAAAATCCTTTGAGACTACGGGAAAAAGTGACTTTACCAAAATCAAACTTGCGGCGGTACTCAACTGGGGTTGCTTTTGGGGTGGCTCGCCCCTGAGAGCCGGCTATAGGCTCGGCTTCTGCGCCAAGCTGTGCCTGAAAGTCTGGGAGGAGGGATTTGAGTTTGTCTTGGGTAGATTCAGCTTGAACGGCTTCCAGATCTATCGCATTGCGTTTTTCTAGGAGTTCACCACGGATAGCGTCGAACGTTTTGGGAGTTGCAGGCGCTTGTGACTTTTCTTCATCAACAGTTGCGTCGTTCACAATGAGAGGTTTGTTAGGATTCTGCTGTTCGGTCATTATTTTTTTCTGCTTTTTTGCTATTTCTACTTTACCATTTCGGCACTATTTGGTACAAGGAAATCGTACTGTCATTTCAGTTAGGTGCCAATTGTCCGCCCACGGACAACGGCAGGCGGGTGGGTTGTAGGAGCACTGTTTGTGGGCTTAGTACTTTCCCAAGAGCTGTTCGAAGAGATCCTTCGACTCCGAGGACTTCGCTCAGGATGACACGGCCTGTTTGAGTATTCACGTTTTTTGACAAGTACCACACCATGTCTAAATTTCCCTTTGACGTGGGGAAAACATCCGCTTTATAATTTCCTCATAATAGGAAAGTATAACTCGTGACCAAATACATTTTCGTGACTGGCGGTGTGCTTTCCGGTCTAGGTAAAGGCGTAACAGCAGCTTCCATCGGCAATATCCTCAAAGCTCGTGGTTATAAGATCTTCATGCAGAAGTTGGATCAATACATCAATGTTGATGCAGGGACGCTGAACCCAGGGCAACATGGCGAAGTATTTGTTACAGATGATGGCACCGAGACTGATTTAGATCTCGGTCACTACGAACGTTTTATTGATATAAATCTAAACAAATACAGCTACGTCACTACGGGAAGTATTTACACGAAGGTACTCGACAACGAGCGAAAAGGAAAATACCTTGGAAAAACCATCCAAGTCATTCCACATGTGATTGATGAAATTAAGCGTGTGATCAAGCAGACATCAAAAGTGTCTGAAGCGGATATTCTTATTTCTGAAATTGGTGGAACAGTTGGAGACATGGAAGGGCTGCATTTCTTGGAAGCTGCACGCCAGCTAAAGCATGAACTACCTTCCACTGATGTTATTTTTGTGCACCTTTCCTACCTTCCTCAGCTTGGCACTACTAAAGATTTAAAAACAAAACCCACACAACATAGCGTCAGAGAATTACGTGCGCTTGGCATTCAACCTGACATCATCGGCTGCAGAGCTGAAACCACGATTGGTAAAGATGAAATCGAGAAGATTTCCCTCTTCTGCGACGTAGAACGCGAAGCGGTTATCAAAATGGAGACGGCGAATAATATTTACGAAGTGCCATTGCTGATTGAAAAGCAGAATCTTGGTTCTTATATTTGTAAAAAAATGGATCTTAAGCAGACCACGCCTGATCTGCGCGACTGGCAGAGCTTGGTGCTGCGGGCAAAGCAGTGCAAGAAAAAAGTCACCATTGGCATGGTGAGTAAATATATGTTGATCGACGATGCTTATCTTTCCGTGTTTGAAGCACTTGATGCGGCGGGTTGGAAGCATGGCGCGAAGATTAAGACCAACTGGATTGATGCGGAAGAAATAGAGTCGTACCTTGACCCTGGAAAAGTGCTTGATGAATTGGATGGGATCTTGGTTCCTGGAGGTTTTGGAACCCGTGGAGTTGAGGGAAAAATAAAAGCGATCACCTACGCCCGTGAGAATAAAGTTCCGTATCTTGGACTTTGTTTGGGATTGCAGCTTGCTGTTGTGGAATTTGCGAGAAACGTATGCGGACTTAAAGGTGCGAACTCTACGGAATTTGATCCAGAATCTCCCTATCCAGTGGTGTACATCATGCCTGAACAGCGGGTAAATATGGAAAAAGAAGACTACGGGGCAACCATGCGACTGGGACTTTACCCAGCAATGCTCAAAGCAGGAACCAAAACATTTGATGCCTATGGACAGGATAAAATTCATGACCGTCATCGCCATCGCTATGAAGTAAATCCCGAGTTTGTTGCCAAACTTGAAGATAATGGCATGATCATTTCCGGACAATCACCTAACCGTAAACTTGTTGAGCATGTTGAGTTGGCCGATCATCCATGGTTTGTTGCCACACAAGCACATCCAGAGCTTACGTCACGTCCAAACAGGCCACATCCGCTTTTTGACGCTTTCATTCGTGCTGCTCTTGAGAGAAAATAGAGTCATCGACGGCAACAAGCAAGGTAGATCATGAACTTCTTTTCTTCTGTTTGGGACTCACTTCTCCTGTTGTTAGATGAAACTGTCTGGCGGGTTGTCATCCTCGCCATAGTAACTATATTGATCATTGTTCTTGTCCGTTTTATCTGGAAATGGCGAAAGCAGCAGGCGCAACAAAAGCTGTTAGCCAAGGTCAAATTTGTCTGCCTTTCTATCATCCCACCCCACCAAACCTTTTCTCCTTTCGATCAGGCAAGAGCATTTCTTAGCCAATTGCCTGAACGAATCGCGCTGCTTTCGGCTGTGAAAAATTTCAGCCTTGAACTTGTTGTGACACAGGATAAGCTCGAAATTCTGCTTGCAACACCCGAGGCTTTAGCGGGTCCAGTCACTGAGATGTTAAAAACGGTGTACACAGGAATTCGGGTTGATGAGGTGAAGGATTACACAGAAGATCCAGCCTGGGAAGAAGCAATTGACTTTGTTCGCACTGGGACAGTGGAAATTGCAGATATTCTTTCACCGCTGAAACTTCCTGAGGAGATTACTGAACACTCATCTTTTTTCACCTTTGTCGAAAACCTTTCCGAGCAGTTGCAATTGCAGGAAAAACTGACGATCCAATGCTGTTTTTCACCAAGCGATGCTTCGTGGAAAAAGAAAATTGATCAGAAAATTGAAGCGCTGACTACTGGGAAAAATACTAAAACTCCGACGTTCAACTTTCTCGGCCTCTTGGGAGGGATTCTCAAGGAACTAGCTTCCATCATCACGACTGCCCCGCAGCAACTGGTCACAACGGGAGAAGGTGGTGGAGATGCAGCACCTGCGGCTGAGATTTCAGCTGCAGAGCTATCGCCTGAGGTTGTTGAGAAAATCAGATTACTTGAGCTCAAAAAATCTTCGTTAACTGGCTACAAAACGGCTTTTCGATTTATTATTGAAAGTTTGGCTTCGAAAAAGCAGGAATTTTTTCTGGATGAACTGCACCGCTATTTCCAGGAATGCATTCGTTTTCCAGATAACTCGATTATTTTTAAAAAGAATTCGCTTGCTCCTGAAGAATTTTTTAAAGCCTATCAAAAGCGGCAACCGATGCCGACTTCTTTTTTGCTTGGTGATGCCGAGATTGCAAATTTTGTCTATTTGCCGATCAATGAGCCTTTGAAAAAAATTGAGGTCACCTCCGACACGTCGGGGAAATTTATTCCTCCCACACTGCTAGATGCTGAGAAAGAAAGTCCACTGATCAAAATCGGAAAAGTGATGTCTGGGGAAAAAGAAATTTCGTTTGGGATTAAGCCGGACAAACTGGCAAGGGGTCTAGTGATGATCGGCCCCAAGGGACAGGGAAAAACGACACTGATGCAACAGGTGGTGCATCAGCATATGACACATGAGACAGCAAAATATATTGTGTTTGATCCCAAAGGCGATCTGACGGTGCAGTTGCTGGAAAAACTTTCCCAGCAACAGGATCTGCAGGTGCTTCTGCTCGATATGGGAAATGCGGAACATTTGAAGCTTCTTGCTGGAAATCCTTTAGCAGCGTCACCATTTCCTGATATTACTAAACGGACGTTTATTGAGTTGTTTAAGAGACTCTACCCTGATGCGATGGGGCCGGTAAAGGAAAGCATTCTTGAGTATCTTCTTGATACACTGCAAGAAGTTGGGGGAAGTATTTATGATATTCCGCCGATTCTGACCAATCCCTTGTACCGTGAACATTTTGTCAGATTGCTAAAAACACCAAAACTGGTGCATTTCTGGAGTAAGGAGTTTCCAAAAGTGGAGCCCCAACTTCTTTCCCAGCTACACGACCCATTTCTGCAGCAACATGACTTCCTATCTTGGGCATCAAGCGTGAGTTTGATTGGCACCCGCGCTCCTTCACCATTGTTTTCCAAATTATTTGGGCATTATGATGTCATCATTATTGAAACATCGAGAAGAAAATTAAACCCTCAGGAAACCTTATTGTTGGGATCGTCGCTACTTCTTGAGGTTTTAGCCGCTGTAATTGGTCATAAACCGTCACCGCTAATTCAACCACACAAATTGAGAACATTTGTGGTTGCTGATGATCTACATCTGCTGTTCGCAAATGCCCTTGCGGAGTTGTTTCCTCGTTTTGAGGAGGAGCTTTCTTTGCTATTTTCTACGGATGCTTCGGTTACTACCATTGATGGTTTCCTAGCTGAGTCGAAAAAATCAGCATACAACGAGGTTATTTTTCAGCTTCCTGCAGAGTTTCACGACCGGATACATGAGCACGACTCAACGTTGTCTCCAGCTTTGCTCAGCTTGCTGAAAAACCACGACATTGTTTCACGGCTGCATTTCAACGACAAGCTTTCTCTCCCTTTCAAGGCAAGAACGTCCTTGGAAGGGCAACAGAATTCCTTGGAGTACCTCAAGCAGTTTTTTGTTCATCCGACCGGTGCAAAAAGAAGCGTGCACTCATTGTCAGATCTTTTTTCGCAGCAAAAATAGTTTTTTAGTGGGTGTAGTTTGAAATCTATTTTGCATTTACAATAACGGTAATCGGGTTTTCGAATACTCACTTTCATTCAACAATACAGAGAAATGAACCGCA
This sequence comes from bacterium, assembly GCA_037128935.1. Taxonomy (GTDB): domain Bacteria; phylum Patescibacteriota; class CG2-30-54-11; order JBAXVQ01; family JBAXVQ01; genus JBAXVQ01. The sequence continues at coordinate 15,154 of JBAXVQ010000013.1, forward strand.
CAATGCGAAAAAGACAAACATACAAGCATCCCAAGGTGTACTACACACAAACTCGTCGGGCGAAAGAACGTAAACCCCTGCAAAAAAGTAATTTGTTGATTTTACTTTCTTTGCTTGCTGCTGCGCTTATCGCCTGGGTGCTATTTTTTTCTCCTGTTTTTTCGATTAAGAGCGTGTTTATTGATGGGGCTGAGAAAGTTACGAAAGAGTCAATTCAGGAGCAGTTACAGATTCCCAAGCAACAGAATATTTTCCTTTTTAATGAACGTCCGATGGCTAGCCGCTTGTATGTGGCGTTTCCATTATTACAAACCATCACAGTTGAAAAAAAGTTGTTTCCTTCGCAAAGCTTGCTGATTCATTTAAAGGAAAAAAAGCCTTTTGTGCTTTGGAAAATTAAAGACAAAACCTATGGTGTCGATGAGAAAGGAATTCTTTTTGCTGAGTATTTACCTGCCGATGGTGAAAATTTGCTGACTATCGGCGGGTATCCAGTTGATGAAGCAGAGTCTCCTATTGGTCAAAAGTTGTGCAACCCGACTATGATTGAATATATCAACCTTTTCCTCCCCAAAGTGCAAGCAATTATGAAGCAGGGAATTACCCGCGTGGAAGCGATTGATACGCATGACTTTCAATTCATCATGGAAAAAGGCTTGGCGGTTAAGTTTTCGATTGACAAGGATCCTCTCACTCCATTGACAAAATTACAGGAGCTACTTGAGAAAAAGGATATGTATAATATTCAGCCAAAACAATACATTGATCTTCGAAATGAACAGATTCACTTGTTGTAGTGAATTCACTATAAGCTCATGCAAATAGCCGCTTTCTCTGATTGCTTTTAAAAAACTTTCCTCTGATTTACAAATTGAAAGTTGAGCGGGTATAATAAGCTCTGTATTTTGTTTTTTCTCACCCCAAAAATGAAAAAAAGATGAGGGATTTTGCATGAGCAATGGCAACATGCTGGTTGCAATTGACGTGGGAACGCACAAGATTTGCACGCTCATTGGGCAGTTCACTCCTGAAGGTCTTATTCACATCATCGGTGTCGGCCAGTCACCATCTAAAGGTGCTCGACGCGGCGTTATCGTGACTGTGGATGAAGCGGCACAGGCTATTGCCCACTCAGTTGAGCAAGCTGAACGCATGGCTGGATACCCTGTAAAATCGGCATTCATCGGGATTGCAGGAAGCCACATTGCGTCACTGAATAGCAAGGGTGTTATTGCTGTCTCCCGTGCTGATGGTGAAATTTCTCACGATGATGTTAACCGTGCTATCGATGCAGCTCAGGCTATTTCTCTTCCCGCCAATCGTGAAATTCTTCACGTACTTCCTCGCAGCTTTGTTATTGACGGTCAGGAAGGGGTGAAAGATCCTGTTGGCATGTCTGGTGTTCGACTTGAAGTTGAAACACATATAGTAAGCTGCGCAACCTCTTCACTTCGTAATCTGGTAAAGTGCGTAAACCAAGTAGGTATTGATGTTGAGGGTCTTGTGTTGAATTGCCTTGCTTCTGCTCAGTCAGTGCTGACTGAAACCGACAAAGAACTTGGATGCATTTTGGTTGATATTGGCGCTGGGACAACTGATATTGCAATTTTCGTTGAAGGAAGTGTGTGGTACACTGGTGTGCTCCCAGTTGGTGGCAATCACGTGACTAATGATATCGCTGTTGGACTTCGTATTCCTTTCCACGTTGCTGAACGGATAAAAAACGAAGTGTATTCTACTCAGAATACCGAAGAAGATATTGACCTTATCAATTACGGTTCTACTGAGAAACAGTTAGTTTCCCGTCAGCTATTGAAAGATATTGTCCATGCCCGACTTGAGGAAATCTTTGCAATGCTATCTGCTGAGATCAGAAAGTCAGGATATGTGGGGCTGCTTTCTGGTGGAGCGATTCTTACAGGCGGTGGAGCTGAGATGGATGGAATTGTAGATATTGCTAAACAATACCTGAAAATACCTACAAGAATCGGCATTCCTATGAAAATATCTGGAATGATCGATAAAATAAAAACTCCTGCCTACACTACAGGAGCAGGTCTCTTGCTTTGGGGACAACATCATCAATTCCTGCAGGTTCGCAAGCGTTCTTCTTCAGGAAATTGGCCTGATGTGTTCAAACAATTCAGGGACTGGATTAAACGCTCTTTTTCAGTATAATACTGAGAGTGACTAGTACTGTCGGTTCGGCGAAGAATTGTTAATTGCTGCTTCTGATTCTCTGTTATCATGCTGAAATCATCAGAAGAGCCCTCTATTTACCACTTAGTAAACTTGTTATACTTTTTGTAACGACATGAGGAATCAGTCTCATGATTCAAACCCAGAAAATGAATTTCGATAATGTTTTCGCAAATATTAAAGTCGTTGGTGTTGGTGGTGGCGGTGTTAATGCCGTTAACCAAATGATTCGACTTAATGTTCAGGGCGTTGAGTTTATTGCTGTGAATACTGATGCACAGGCGCTTCAGATTTCTAATGCATCGCATCGCATCCAGATTGGTGAAAAATCAACAAAAGGGTTGGGTGCTGGCGCTGAGCCCGAGACTGGCCGCAAGGCTGCTGACGAGAGCAGAAATGAACTTACAGCTGCACTTGATGGTGCAGACATGGTTTTTATCACTTGTGGAATGGGTGGCGGCACAGGAACTGGTGCAGCACCAGTTATTGCGTCCGTTGCACGCGAGCTTGGAGCTTTGGCGATCGGGGTTGTTACTAAACCGTTTACTTTTGAAGGTAGCAAAAGACGCTTGATGGCTGAGCAGGGAATAGAAAGAATGATGGAAGCTGTTGATACATTGATCACCATTCCTAACGATCGTGTGTTGCAAATTACCAGTGAAAAAACTTCTTTCCTTGATGCATTTAAACTGGTTGATGACGTACTTCGTCAGGGTGTTCAGGGAATTTCTGATATTATCGTTGTTCCTGGTTTAATTAACGTCGACTTTGCCGATGTGCGGGCGATCATGCAGGATGCTGGTTCCGCTCTAATCGGTATCGGGATGAGTTCAGATGAGAACCGTGCTGTTGAAGCGGCTAAGATTGCAATTAATAGTCCTCTGCTTGAGGTTTCCATTCACGGAGCTAAGGGAGTGCTTTTCAATATTTCTGGTGGCCCTGACATGGGAATGCAAGAAGTTTCAGATGCTGCGCAGATTATTGCAGATGCAGCTGATCCAGATGCAAGAATCATTTTCGGAGCAAACATCGACGAGGATATGGAAAATAAGATTAAAATCACCGTTGTTGCGACAGGATTTGATGCTCCTACTCGTTCACAGTTATCATCTCCATCTAGTCAATCACACCACGTGCAAGAAGCTTCGAGAATTAATCATGTGCCGATGCAGACAATAGATGAAGATGAGCTTGATTTACCAGCGTTTATTCGTAATCGTAAGACGCAATCTGACGATAAGAAACGATAGTACGTTTCTTTTACACAATTTTCTTTTCAATAAAAAAAGCCGTAGCAACGGCTTTTTTTTATTAGCACACGTAGAGACACGATTCATCGCGTCTCATGGGAGAGAAAGGGGGCACAGATCCGACCCACCATACTTCATCGTGGTAGTTGTCCGCCCACGGACAACGCTCCTGCACCCCACCCACGTGCCGTTGTCCGTGGGCGGACAACTGGCACTTTTACTTACTACTCTCCCGAAAAATAAAGCTCTCTACAGGCTTCGACAGCACCTTTGGGGTTACCAAAGATAGCAGAACCGGCAACTACTAGGTTTGCACCAGCATCTACGACAGTTTTGATGTTTGTTGCTTTTATTCCACCATCGACAGAAAGAAGAATACTTCTATTACCGATCAGATTCTTGGCTTGTTTAATTTTTTCGGTCCTGTCCATGAATGCTTGCCCACCAAATCCTGGAACAACAGTCATGATGAGTATGAGATCCAGTTGATCAATAACTTGCTCGACTAATGTCAATGGAGTGTCGGGGTTAACTGAAACACCAGCTTTTTTCCCGGCTTTTTTTATGGCAGCAATTGTTTCCAATAGCTGTTGGGCGTTGTTATGTACTTCCGCATGAACGGTGATGTAGTCAGAGCCTGCGTTGGCAAATGCTTCGATATACTTCCATGGCTCTGCAATCATGAGATGAACGTCGAACGTAAGATCGGTTACTTTGCGAAGTGATTGGATAACTACTGGGCCGATGGTGATATTGGGGACAAAATGTCCATCCATGACATCGACGTGAATATACTCGCAACCACCTTCTTTAATTTTTGCAATATCCGCTTCTAGATTGGCGAAGTTGGCTGAGAGAATCGATGGGGCAAGGTGAAATGATGGCATGGTTGTTTTCCAATTTTTTCATTGTGGGGGTCTGGTAAATACAGTTACATAAGCTAAAAAGAGTACTATTTAATTAGTTTTTTTCGTTGTTGAACAAGTGACGCTGCGGTGGCCCAATCGCTTTTTTTGACTGCTTTTTGTATGTTTCTGTTTAACTCACCAATAGTCGGTTGTTTTTCTTTCACTTTTGGTGATTGCTCTTTGGCTGCCGAATCTTTTTCTATTTTATCGATTACTACTGCTGATGAAATGGGCTGGCTGTTTTTTTTCAAATCTAGGATTGCATCTATGATATCTTGTTGAAAGAGTCGAAGGCGCTCGGCGAGGAGTTGCTCGAGATTTGGAATACGGGAAGCAAGAAACTGGCTAATTACTGCTGAAGGAGCGCTTATACTGACGAGATGATCAAAATCGACGACATCTTGTTGGGGTAACAGTTCAATAATCGAGAGGAGAAGCCAGTCTTGGGCACATGCTTCCATTTCTCTACACATTGTTAGAGAGGTTGCGGGATCAACTCCCATTTCTTGAATCAAAAACTGTTGAAACTGCTCTTGCATAGCGCTCTTGGGTTATCTGCTCTAACTATAACAGAAGTATGAAAAAGAAATGAGCTATTCGTGGTTCAACTTGTTTCTCTGTGGAAATATTTGCCGCACAGCGTTACTGTTACTGTGTACCACTTTCTTACCAGTATCTCTCTACAAGGAGTTTCGTTATGAGTCCCGAACAACAGGAAATTAATGTAACCATTGCGCAAGAAGCACTTAAGGCGCTCTATACTGACATGGTTTTTCTCAACAGTGATCCTTTTGGTTTTGTTTTGAACTTTGGCCAAAAGTTGCCACAGCCAGGGCAGGTTCAGGTATTCGCTCGAATTGCTTTCAGCCCGCAACATGCTAAAGTGCTTGCGAACTTGCTTGCTGATAACATCAAGCGTTATGAAAAGGAATTTGGGGAAATCAAGGTTACTGAAAAGATGCAAAAAGATGCGAAAGATAAAAGCATTGGATTTTCGGGGTAGTCTGCTATTGTCTGCTATTGCCTACTCTTCGCCTTTAGGACTTACTTGATAGAGCAGTTTTTTTCCCACCATCGATTGTGTCTGGGAATCTAGGGCTGGGAATGCTCCCAAGATAATACCAACAAAGGGAATTGCTAACCAGTGCAGGAGTGTGCTTTGCTTTCGTAGAAATGACCAGTGTGATGGTTTAGGAGGGTAAAGAAAAAGCTCAGCAATGACGATGAATGCTAGCAGAAATACTAGGGAAACAGAGAAAATTTTACTGGAAAAATACGCTAGGTTGTACGAAAGTACTGTGGCTGAAAATGCTGGATTTACAAATGAAATAAAGCTGGTTCCGAAGAGGATAATCATCGGTAGTGTTGCCCAGTTGAGATGGGTAAAAAAGAGTAAAATAACTCGTTTTGTCCTAGTATAAGGACAGATTTCCTTGTGCGTTATCGCATTTTGGACTACATAAGGAAAATCGGTAACACCCCAGGCCCAGCGTTTGATTTGTTTGTACTGACTCACCAACGTTGAAGTAAAGCTGTCACTGCACACTGCATTGCCATACATGGGGATGTAGAGGGGAATTACTTTCAGCTTTTCACCGACTGTAAAGAATACTTTCCAGTAGAGTCTGGAATCTTCCTGAATAATTGCAGGATCCCAATATCCGGCATTTTCCAGAAGTTCAAGAGAAAGTGCATAGCAGGAAAAGTTAACAAGCTCATCGGGCATGGTTAACTGCGCCATAAACCACTGCAATGCGAAGGTTACAGTTATCCTGCTGAAAAAGGGTGCTTTCCAGATGTTATTAAAAAACATGGGAATTGGTTGAAAAATCCGGCAGTTACTATCTCTTTGTGAGAGATACTGGTAGGAAAGATGACCTAAATATTCTGAATGCATGCGGTAGTCTGCATCGAGGCTGGTAACAAGGATGTTTTTCTTGAGGTGCCCTTGATCAAGAAGCTGCTGTTGCACAGCTTTCACAGCGTAAGCTTGGTTTGATCCTTTTCCGGCGGCTTCTTCTGGAGTGAGCGTGTGTGTGGTGATAAATAGGTTAGCAAAGCGACCATCGAAGTGTTCTTTGACTTTCTTAACTACTGAGGCGGCGGTTTCGTCACTAGCTTCGGTTGCAAGACAGATGGAAACGTTTTGCAGTGGGTAGTTGCTACTAGCGAGGCAAAGAAATGTGCGGTACAGAATGCTCCAACCTTCTTTGTAGGTTGGAACAACAACAAGGTGATGAACTTTTTCAAAACCAGCTAGTGATCGGCATCGTGAAAACCAGTTGATGTTGGTGTACTCCTGAGTTTTCCTGAATGTGCTGATGACTCCAAAGAAAAACCATATACTGCGGACAGCGAAAAAGACGGCGTAGTAGATTGCAATAAACGATGCGATGTAGGGATTGAAGACTGCGAGTGCTAAAAGAATGATAAGCAGCGTCCAGGAAGAAAATCCTGTTATTGTTTTTGTCACAAATTCGGTAATGGTGTGTAGCATATGCGGAGTCTATTTTACCATGGTATACTAAAAGCTACTAAATTCTGCAGAGTGAAGCCGTGATAGTAGCATAGGGACTGAAAAAAGTCAAGCATCTGGCATTGTGGCAAGACTTTCTTAGGATTACCGATATGATTAGGCAACAGCATCTTGTTCTAGCGATCACTGCAAGCATTGCGGCGTATAAAGCTGTTGATTTGCTCCGAGAGCTACAACGGCAATTTGCAACCGTCGACTGCATTTTAACGACTGATGCGCAGCATTTTGTTACTCCTGTTCTTATTGAAACTCTGCTTGGTAAACCTGCCTATATGAAGTTCTGGGATGAGCATGCGCAGGATAAATTTCCTCATATTACGCTTGGCAAATCAGATATTCTCCTTGTCGCACCTGCGACTGCACACAGTGTTGCAAAGTTTGCCCATGGTTTTGCCGATGATCTGCTGTCGGCAACGTTCCTTTCACATCGTGGAAGAAAGATTCTCGTTCCAGCGATGAACCCGTCGATGTATTTGAGTCCTCGTACGCAGGACAATCTTGCGACTCTGCGAAATGATGGCGTGCTCGTTATTGAACCTGAGTCGGGAAGACTGGCCTGTGGGGATGAGGGTATCGGTAGATTTCCTGCTTTGGATGTTATTTTGAAAACTGTGCTGGAAACCGACATACAGGATTTAACCGAAGAAAATCAGCCCCTGAAGGGAAAAAAAATCCTTATCACCGCTGGTGGTACGAGAGAGTCTCTTGATCCAGTGCGTTTTATCGGCAACTGGTCAACAGGAACGGTTGGCTACCATCTGGCAAATGAAGCGAGTAAACAAGGTGCAGAGGTGACTTTGGTATGTGCAAACTGCACGTTGCCACCACTTCCAGCAGCTGTGAAAAAGATTGCCGTGGTCACTTCCAGCGAGCTTCAACAAGCAGTGTTTGCCAATCTTCAATCAACTGATGTGCTGATCATGGCTGCGGCCGTTGCCGATTTCACTCCTGAGCAGTTTTCTGAACAGAAATTTAAAAAAGGGGATGCTGAGAAATTCACTATTTCTCTGAAACGAACACCGGATATTCTACAAGAGGTGGCGAAATGGAAGAAAAGCCGAACAGGAAATAAACAACTCAAGGTTATTGGTTTTGCTGCCGAGACCGAGAATCTTCAAGAGAATGGTTTGAAGAAGCTGCAGGAAAAAACCCTGGATATGATCGTGGTAAATAAGGTGCCGGAGAGTTTTGGGGAGGGGGGGATGGAGTGTCAGATTTTGGGTGAACACAGCTTGGATACTGCAGAAAAAAAACTTTCCAAGGTTGATTTTGCGAAGCGGTTACTTGCTGGCATCAGGGCATTATACTAACGTGCAGTTACTTAATGAAATTTTTGAGCGGGCATTTCTTTGCCGACGTTACGCTGTCCACCCTGTTTTTTTCTCACATAAACTTATTAGCGGGACAATGAAATGTCGGCAAAGAATGCCTCCAATACTTGTACTCCCTCTTGATGATTCCTGCTCTTAACTCTCTCACTCAGGCATTTTATCAGATAAAAATTCTAACAGTTCCCGCACTTCATTCACTTGCAGCTGTTTATCTTTATCCGTTATTGCTTGCGAAAAGCATTTGTAGTACTCGTCAGTGGAGTTGAATGAATTGGAAGATGACGGCGTTGGACAGGTACGAGCTGCATCCTTAAATTCAATGTAGGCGTGCATGTTTTTATAGTACACATGGGCATAATTCCAGATCAGATCGGCAATCCCCTCGGGGTGTTGTTCAGTGATGTGAAAGTTGTACTGACTAAAACATTTTTCGTAGAAAAAGTCGGATTGCTCTACTATTTCCATGCACCCTCCACTACCATCTCTGCTCAGCTGGCTTTTGTCTGGTTGTGCTACTGTCGCCCCTTTATTTACGGTGACTATAATTCCCCGATCGCGACTTACAAACGTGGCACTGGCTGGAGTGTCATTGTCTAGGTTCATGAACGTGAACTTGTGGAAATCAGGCAAGGATGTGTTGCTGTAGTTTGACCGTTGTACCTGCAGCATTTCCGTAACCGGAGTGGCATCTGCCAAAAGGCTGAGCTGGAGCAGTGAAACAGGCTTTCTTTTGCCAACCTGCTTTGAGGATAGAAAGGTCAGCTCATCGTCGTCACTTTTTTCCAGCGTCTGGAAATGAAGCCCCTGCGACTGGAGAGCTTCTTTCTCGGTAGCAAACCGTTCCACAGACTCACCTAACTGAAACGAATACCCCAGCTGAGGGATGCCAACCAATCCCTGTATGGGAAAGGGAAGGATTCGACCATCCTTACTTTCGTAGCTAGCTAGATCAACCCTGTACAACTGGCGTTCTGTTGTTGAACAATTGGCGTTTTGACAGAATGCTGCAACCGTAAACGCGCGGATTTTACCCTGAATAATGCTGTAGTCTGTTGGGGCTTTTTCGAAGCTGAAGGTGTTTTCTGGGATGTCGGTAGAAAAGGATGTGTACTGAATTTGCTCTATCACCTGCTGGGGATCTCCATCTTGGGAATACACGATGGTTTTATATGGATAGTACGTGCTTTTCTCAAAATAATCAGACTTTACCAGTATTTTATTTTGCTCGTCAGCGGGAAGGTAGTAGTTGAGTTGATACAGCTGTTTTGTGCCTTCGCTGCTTTCGGAAAGTGTAATATCATAGATTGAGTTACTTGGTTGGGCAAGCGTTGATTCAATCGTTTCATATCCACCTTGCCTGATCAGCGAAAAATCGTACTGGGGAATGGAAAAGCCATTGTCAGGATCTGTACTCACAAATACACCCTCTTTTTCGTGTGTAACTACTCCTTTCTGCTCGACACCAACCAAGGCCATGAAAACGTACTGTTTCCCATCCTTTTGTATAAATCCTACCTGCTTTGTGGCCATCGTGACATTGGGACTTGCTTCCGTTGCATCTTTGTAGGAACGAGTCCGACCAGTGGAATCCATGCTTGTCACAGCGATTGAATCAGGTTGAAACGCCATTTCTTTGTCCTGAATATCAACTCTGACGTTTTCCTTTTGCCGATCGATCCAGATGGAGGCGGTGGAATGCAGAACGCCATTTCCTTTCTTGCACGCTTCCTCATATTTCGCATTGATGGCAAAAATTTTGTCGAGCGAATCCTCAGAAGTGGTGAATGTCGAAGGGCAAGTTATCGTATGCTCGGCTTTGTATGCGATTTTGTCGGTAAGTTTTTGGTTGCTTTTCGTGAGGACAGCACTGGCACTGACAGATGAACTGGGGGAAAAGTAAAAGAATGCAAAACACGCAGCAGCTCCCAGACTTCCTAGTGAAAGCACTGCTGTAATCCACCGTAGTCTTGCTGGTCGGCGGTTGTCTGTTTTATGTTCTATGTGTCTGTTGATAAACTGTTGTGCAAGAGCTTCAATGTGGGTGTTTTCGGCAGCTGAATCCTGTGGTTTGCTAGAAAAATATTGTTGGAGAATGTGTTTTACTTGCATGAGAAAGCCTCCCGTAATTGTAGTAGTATTCTATAAAACCTCATTTTGGCGGCCGCCTCGGTGAGGGAAAGTAGGGACGAAATGGCTTTAAAAGACAGATTTTCCACAACACGTAATCGCACCAGTTCCTGATCACCTAGGGACAGCTTTTGCAAGTGCTGTTCAAGCAACTGGGTCTGTTCTTCAAGGACACAATCCTCTAAAACGGTAGCAATACTTTCATCTGAAATTGTTTCGATATCTGTATCGTCATAAATGCCATGGGAAAGCTCTGTGCGAACCCTGTCGATGATAGTATTTTTGCAAATAGTTAATAGCCAGCTTTTCAGTTTGCTATCCGATGAATACTGGAATTTATCATACTGCTGCAAAGACTTGAGCAAGGTGTCATGCACGATGTCATCGATCTGGTCTGGATCGTTACACCATCGTTTTGTAAAATAGTAGATGAGGCGAATATATTGCTGCACTACTTGCTTGAAGGGTGGTTTCATAGTGGATTTTTTTGCTCTCACTTACAGTAAACGGTGAAGGTGGAAAAAGTAACAGGGGAGATAAAAAAAACCGCAGAAAGAGAACAACAGTCTCTCTCTGCGGTTAGCATTTCAAGAAAAATCTACAACCTCTCCAACGCCTGCCCCAAATCTCCAATAATATCTTCAACATGCTCAATTCCTACGGAAATACGGAGTAAGTCTGGGGTTACGCCGCTGGCAATTTGTTCTTCTAGTGTGAGTTGTTCGTGGGTGGTGGTTGCGGGATGAATGATGAGTGTTTTTGCATCGCCGATGTTGGCGACATGGGAGATTAATTTAAGGTTATTAATTAGCGTGCTGCCGGCAACTTTTCCACCGTGAACACCGAAGGTGAAGATGGAGCCGAAGCCGCCTTTGAGGTATTTCTTGGCACTTTCGTGGGAGGGGTGATCTGGTAAGCCGGTGTAGCGAACCCAAGATACTTTTGGATGCTGCTTGAGAAAGTTTGCGACGGCTAGTGCATTTTCGCCGTGGCGAGGGACACGGAGGTGGAGTGTTTCCAATCCTTGGATGTGGAGCCAAGAATTGAAAGGTGAAGCTGCAGGGCCGAAGTCGCGAAGGCCTTCAACTCGGGCTTTGATGATAAAAGCCAGTCCGCCGAAGGTGTCGTAGAATTTCAAACCATGGTAGCCGGGTGATGGCTCGGTGAATTCTGGAAATTTGCCGTTGTTCCAGGGAAATTTCCCGGAATCGATGATGATACCGCCAATTGAAGTTCCATGGCCACCGATGAATTTGGTAGTGGAGTGAACTACGATATCGGCTCCCCACTTAATTGGCTGTGCAAGGTAAGGAGATGCGGAGGTGTTGTCGACAACAAGGGGGATTCCGTGGTCGTGGGCAACTTTGGCAATGGCTTCAATGTCGGGGACGTTTCCTTCGGGATTTCCGATGGTTTCGATGTAGAGGAGTTTTGTTTTTTCGTTGATGTGGCGTGCAAATTCCTGTGGGGCATCACCTTTGATAAAGGTGGTGTCGATGCCAAGACGTCGCAATGAAACGTTGAAAAGGTTGTATGTTCCGCCGTAAAGGCTGCTGGTGGAAATAATGTTGTCACCGGCTTTTGCCAGCGTCGTGATTACCAACGTCTCTGCAGCCTGTCCTGATGCGGTTGCTAGTCCTGCTACTCCACCTTCTAGCGCTGCGACCCTTTTCTCAAGGACATCGGTGGTAGGGTTCATGATGCGGGTGTAGATGTTACCAAACTCACGAAGGCCAAAAAGGTTGGCGGCGTGGTCGGAGTTTTTGAATTGGTACGAGGTGGTCTGGTACAGAGGGACAGCGCGGGAACCTGTTGTGGGATCCGGTTCCTGTCCAGCGTGGAGGCAGAGGGTATCGAATTTTAGATTTTGTTGATCACTCATGGGGTGCTCCGGTTAATTTCTATTTATTCTATTGGATTAATTTTAATTAAGCAAGTCTATTTGTTATAATCACCAAAATCAACCGCCATGGTTAATGCAGCAAAAGCTAAACTTTTTTTATCTTCCGGATTTAACCCACCTTCACCATAGTGAAACCGCGACAGGCTACCACCTTTTAGAGTTCCCATGATTGCCCTAGTCATTGACAAACCAACTCCCAAGCCAAGATACGAGGCCTGATTCGTACTATAGCTATAAAGAGGCTGCAGTGGATGGAGTAATTGCTTTTCTGTCACCTCTGCATCACAATGATATTCTCTCTCCAATAAGTTAGAAATTCGTAATTGTAATGTTCCACCTATCCCTTCTTGCGTCGCGTTTTGTCGCAACTTCCTAAAAAATTCCTGTTCCTTCTTGACTCTCAATAACTTAGGATCAATACATCCCAATAGGAAATGGTGCAGCGGCATTCCTTGCAAACGCAACTCCCCTCCTTCCCCCTCACTTGTCCTAACTTCCAGATCCACTTCTGCAGCTACACCTGTTTGCTGCTCAAACTTAATTGCGTTACTAAAGACCTCATCTAGACCTGCCGCCAAAGAGTGACGAAGAATTCTAGCTTTTTTTTGTTGATCAGTATAAGAATTCATACGAGAGTCTTCAAAAAGTTCTGCCGAGCTGATTTCGTTTAATTTTTTTGCATAAATTTTACTCCCTGTTTTAGTAAGAAATAATGGCTCATCACCACAAAAACCTCTTTGAGGAAGACTTGATATTGCTGCACGCTCAAGTGAGCTTAAAATTACGGACAATGGCAACCGAGAAGCTTCCGATTCGTGAGTTGAAGGGGGAACCAAATCTGCAACACCCCTCTCATCTTCTTGCGGTGAACACAGTGACACAAATGAAAACTTTGTAATTTGTCTTTGCATTTCAAAAATACTTCTCAAGGAAGAGTAAAATACCGCCTGTTTTGTTTCGGTTGATATAGAAGTCATCTTAACGATCATTTCAAGAAACCCCCTCAAAGAGGTTAAAGGTGTCCGCAAAAGATGATCGTAATAGCCATTAAAACCTTCAAGAAAGTTCGAAATATCATTGAGCTTCTGTTCTTTATCTTTTAACTTTTTACTGTTGAGTCGAGCTCTTCTTCTTTCTCCTTTTGTTGTTCTCAAAGCTTGTTGAATAGTTTTTTCCAGTTGCTCACGAGCAACGCTAACTGCCCTTTCATGACTTCTTGCATTGTCTCGTAATGTATCAGCAATTCTTTCTACCTGCTCCTTTGTGCAAAGCCATGCTTTACGCGCAGCGTGTGATCGCCTCTTTTCTCTGCAATCGTTGAATTCTACAACATGATCGGTTGTAGTACGTAAAGCACCATGAAGTAGCCAGAGATTTCCAAAAGACTCTTTAAATGCCCAAACTATAACTTCCTTAGGAGATTTTGCTTGATTAGCTCTCGCCACCATATTTACACGATCGTGATGAATTTCCCCACCCTTATCAGCAGCTGGACGAATGTGAATACCGGGCAAAATCATGTCTTGCAAAAAAATACGTTTTTCCATAACACCTTCTTAGTTTATTAACACTTTTTTAGATATGGGCTTACTACTTGCTTTTTGCTAGAGATAAGTAGTCTACAAATTATTAAGATTGATTGCAACAAAACTACACTTCATTTTTTGTACTTTTTCAAAAGATACTTTATCTTTCGAATACATATCATCCAGATCGACAATGCACTAGGTTCTTTGTCGTGATGTTACATAAAAGCGCACGGAAGATACCTTCTCTAAACGTTCTCATCACGCTATTATTAACCTATGCTACTTTCTCATCCTTTTACAATGATCAATTTTCCCTCGCTGAAACGAAAAGCTCGGGATGTGTTTCAGATGGTACTTGAACATCCAGTGCAGCTTTTTGCCTTTATGGTGTATGTTGTTTTGCTGACTGTACTGTTTCGGCAGCCGGCTGTTACCTTTCTAGGAAGTGTCTTTGTTCTTTTTCTTTTTACAAACCTGAAGAAAGAGTACTTGATCGGGACGGGCGTTTTTACTTATGCGATAGCTATTTTTCTTCATGCATTTGGGTTGGATCTTCGTGAGCAGCTTTTTTGGTTTTCGGTTTGTTTGTTTATTATGCCTGCTATTTTAACAATCGTGCACGTGCTTTCCGGTGTAGAACACCATACTGATCTTCAAAAATCTTCTTCTCCGTTTTTATCCATAGACTTTTGGGGATCTGATGCGGCACTACAAGTATTTTCACTTGCTGTTGCGCTACAAGAAGCAGCTCCGGAGTCTGAGGAAATCGCACTACCAGCTCAGCAGACAGCACCAGTAGTCCCGACGATGGAAGCACCAAAAGGGCTTACCATGGCTGAAGCTTCTGCAACTTCGTCTGCTATTCCGCTTTTTTTTCCAGCAAACCAGCAGCAACCAGCTCCCTTGGCGTTACCCATTACACCTCCACAAAATCTGCCAAAACAACCCACCACTCTTGATCTCACAACACAACAAAATACCACGAAACCTAGATTTTACGAACCAAAGCCACGCCCACCACTTTCCAGACGCTTTGTCATGACCTCGATGGTTATATTTCTGGGAGCAAATTTGCTCATATTTCTCAGTCGAGAGGCAATTGTTTCCTTTGCGACTAGCCTGTTTACGGGAAAACCTTCGAGTTCGGCAGCAATGCCTTCTCCCGAAAGTTCCCCGAATCCCTCACTTCCTTCGCTTTCCAAGGACAACCTACTGTCTCTCCAGAAGGATTTTGAAAATATCAGCTTTCGGCCTGAAGATATAACACCCATCTTTGTTGTTGCTGATACGCCCCAACTACAGGTATCGAGAACCCCTCAACCTGATGCAACAAGTGTTGGACAACTTATTCTCCCTACAAGTACTCCTGCAAATGTGATCCCTACAACGTCTGCTCCTGCGCTACCAGTTGATCAAGGAAAAAAACTTAATGTGGCACTGGAAAATGGCTCAGGAATAAGTGGTGAAGCGACAAAACTGGAAAGTAGAATGGAGGCAAATAATTTCTACGTAGTCTCAATAGATGATGGAAAAAGCACCGTGTCAACAATCGTGTATTATAAATCAGGACAGAAAGCGTATGCAGATAGAGCTGTGCGAGCACTGGAGTCTTCGTACACAGTAACCACTCAAGAAACCTTGCCCAACAGCTATTTTGCTGATTTGCGCATTCTTGTCGGCAAACCGAAGTAATTCGGAAAAGGATCACTTATGCCAAAATCAAACACGTTGCATATCTTAATTTTCATCGCTGCCATCTGCGTTATTCTTCAGGTTTTCTTGCAAATTCTGGGTACGATTTTTCCAGTACTTTCTCCTTTTATTATTTCTGGCATTTTGGCGTACCTGCTCTTTCCGCTGGTTCGTATTCAGGAAACTCGTCTAAAATTTCCCCGTCCAATGGCAATTATTGTCTGTCTTGTGGTTGCAGTTGTTCTTCTTTATTTTTTCTTTAATGCATTTATTCCTCCGATGTTTAGTCAGGTTTCATTAATGATTAGTAATCGTGCAGAAATAGTTGCTGGCATACAGCGTATTTCTGAGGAAATGGGTGCTTTTTTGGGCATACCGATTTCGATCAATATCCAGGATGTTGCAGCCAAAGTCTTTGAAAGTCTGCAAATGTTTTCACAGTATTTCTTTTCACTGACGAAAAGCACAATCAATGTTGTCACCTACGCCACGTTGGTTTTTATTATCACCTTTTTTCTTTTGCTGGATCCGAGTGCACTAACAAGGGATGTTATTACATTACTTCCAAATCACTGGCAAAGTTATATTGCTGGTTGGGGGAAAGAGGTCAATGCAAAGCTAACGTCCTTTCTTCGTGGCCAACTGTTGCTCTGTTTTTCTATTTTCTTAGCAACGTTGATTGGTGGTTTGATTATTGGAATTAAAAACGTTTTATTGTTGGCGATTATTGCTGGAATTCTTGAAGCGATCCCGATCATTGGGCCAATTATTGCGGCAGTTCCTATGATCATGATTGCTGCTGTGCAGAATCCAACACCCTATGGCATTCCTACTCTGCAATACGTACTGGTCGTTCTCGCTTTAAACTTTATTATTCAACGCTTGGAAAATAACCTGCTTGTACCGTTGATTCTGGGTAAAAGTGTTAATCTGCAGCCAATTCTCGTACTGTTTGTGATTTCACTTGGTGGTTATTTGGCAGGTTTTCTTGGGATGTTTTTGGCTGTACCGCTTACAGCGGTGCTTGCCGTTTCTTTCGACTATGCAATGAAACAACGCGCATGATTGATTCTGGAATACAGCTTTTTCTTCTCAAACAACTACCTGCCGCAGTGGTGGCTTTTTTGCTTTGCATCCTCTTTAGCCCGCTTTACGCAAAACTGGCGCGTCATGTAGGGCTTGTTGACCGCCCGTCAGGACGAAAAAAACATGCGGGCGCAATCCCAAGAATCGGTGGTGCGGTGTTGGTAGATTCGTTCATCGTTTGCCTTTTGGTATTTGGTGGATTGAATCTTTTGCCATTGTGGGCATGGGTTGGTCTTTTAATTTTTGTCTTAACAGGTCTGCTGGATGATCTGTTTGATATTGGTCCATGGCAGATTGTAGGGCAGGTTGCAGGAGTTTTTTGTGCGGCGATGGGTGGCGTGGTGGTTTCTTTTTTTAACAATCCACTGACCGGAGAAATGGTCTTCACCGGTGTCTGGGGAATTGGGATCGCGATGTTCTGGATGTTGTTATTGGTGAATGCCATCAACTGGGCGGATGGAATGGATGGTTTGGCGACAGGGATAACCATGATTGGTGCCTTATTTCTCTGCATACTGAGCGTTAAAGTGGGGCATTTTGAAACGGCGCAACTTGGTATTTTGTTTGTTTTTCTGTTGCTGGGGTTTCTTTTTCATAACTTTCCACCGGCAAAACTGTTTCTCGGGACTATCGGGGTTAACTTTCTTGGATACATGTTTGGAGTGCTGTCCATCAGTGGCGGAGCAAAGGTTGCTGCATCTTTCCTAGTTCTGAGTCTTCCAATACTGGACGTTGGTATCACTATTGGACGAAGAATTCTGCAGGGGAAGAAAATTTACAAGCCTGATCGGCAGCATTTATTTTTGATATTGGTAGATAGTGGAATGCCGGTAAAACGCATTCTGTTGCTTTTTTACTCGCTAACTGTTTTGTTGGGATTTGCTGCGTTGTCTGAGAATGCCATTCAGAAAATTTCGACAATTGTGCTATCGTTTTTTATTCTCATCGCACTGCATATCTGGGCTGAACGAAGAAAAATTACAGCAAGCGACAGCACTCTTAATGGCTAACTGCCGCTAAGGATGCATCCTATTTTGCGGATGTGCAATTTGTGGGTTTTTTGTTGTGCTCTTTACCTTTTGTACATAATTTCCTATCATAAAACCATTGTTTGCATAAACAAAAAGGAAACGTTTCTTTATGAGAAAATTTTTACTGTTTAGCTTGGCTTTCTTTCTACTTCTCCCACTTTCTGGAACATTCGCTCAGACCAGCAATTTTCTTGAGCGATCAAGTCCCGTGTATTCTGTTGGGTCTTCGCTTTTTTATGTTAAAGAGGGGATTCTATACCAGAGCGCGGATCATGGTACGAGTTGGAATGCAACAAACATCACGACTAATGTGATGAAAGGCGGCCAAGGCACTATTGCTGTGAGCCCTGACAACAACCAAATGGCGTTGTTCCTCATCAATGCCGACGGCAATCCGTCTCTTTACAATTCTGTAGACAAGGGAACTTCATGGGCTCAACAGTCACTGGATGGCGTTGGTTTTGCCTTTTCAGGAAAAATGTACGCGAATCTTCTTATTGCACCTAAATCTCACCAATACTATCTGTTTATCTACGATTTCTCTAAGCAGACTATCAACATTGAAACTACTGTGCTGGTTTCTCCTGATGCAGGGAAAACTTGGAATAGATTGAATAGCAACAACTCGATTGCTCCTGGCTTTATCATTGGAAGCGATAGTGCAAAAGCCTTTATGAATCCGCTCTATTACGTCAACAATGTGCAGTCAAACGGCAACACGATGACGTATTTTGCCAAGTCAGTAAATCTTGGACAGACGTTTGATCCATTTGCCTCTACTGGGTTGCCTGCGAATGCTATCGTTTTCTGGCTTTCTGTTGACCCGACAAACCCTTTAACACTTTACGCACCAGTTGTTTTGGCTGACGAAACTACTGCTGTCTACCGAAGCATCGATGGTGGCGCAACATGGGCTGAGATTGTGAATGATAAAGCTTTTGCTGGAAAGGCAATCCTAGGAATTCAGGTGCATCCATTGAATCCTGCTGTGTTGTACCTTTACACAGAAGATAAGATTTATATTTCTGTAAATTCTGGCATCACGTTTACTGAACTGCCCGTTAAAACGATGACCGATGTCAATTTCATGACTGTTGACCAGAGTAGTGCCAACTACCTCTACTTTGTGCAGAATCTTACAAAAGAGTTGATGCGTTCACAGGATGGTGGATTGCACTGGGATACTGTAACTCCAAAGTTTGAGGCGCAGTGGGTGAGCCAGACACAGGGCGATGGGACGCTTGTTGGTTCTGATGTTAAACCATTTTTGGTGAAAGCGGGACAAAAAATCCAGCTACAGGCACAGTTTAAAAATTCTGGATCGATCATCTGGAAAAATACTGACTTTTTGAAAGTGGGCTTTTACGTGTATAAGGATTTAACCTACTCTGGACCTCCTGAATATAATGATCCTAAAACTCCATCTCTCTTCGGGAAAAGCTGGTTTGCTGACAATAGCTGGGGACCGAGTGCTGACGGCTCAACTCAAGGCGTTCGTGCTTCACTTCTAAAAGAAGCATCGGTTGCTCCTGGACAGGTTGCTACATTTGATTTTGTTTTCCAAGTGCCAGCAAATGCTGGACCAAGTGCAAATGCAGATGATGCTTCGACAAAATATGATGATCGCTTTATTCGTGAAGATCTTACGGTTGCTTGGGGACCAAACTGGATGAGTAATTTTACCAATGGTGACCCGCTTAATCGCGCACATATCTGGATGCCTGCTAGGATTGTTCAGTAGTTTTACTTTTTTCCAAAAGCCCCGATAGCATCTGGCTATCGGGGCTTTTTTAAAAACTTCCGTGGTAGTTGTCCGTGGGCGGAAAACTGGCACTTTCTTCCCCCTTGTCATTTACGTTCTCAAGATCGACAATTTCATCAGGATTGAGAGACTGGAGTGCTTGCTACATGACTACTTTTTTTTCAAAAAAACTGGTGCAGACTTTAGGTATCTTTGTAGTTTTAATTGGGATTGCTGCAGTTTCTTCGTTGCTTGTAACTAGACAAATAACTCAGGCGGCGGGGTTAGCTACTCAACCGGATAACTCCAGGCAACCGAACAACTTCTGGGCGGCAGGATATAACGCACAATGGGTGAGTCAAACTAAAGCGAGTGACTGGGAGGGGCAAAAGAATGATGGGGATGAGTATTTTGATGTGCAAGCAGGATCGACTGTTTCACTCACCGTTGCTTTCAAAAATACTGGCAATTCACCATGGTTTTCTGATCAGGCCGATCGGCAGGTGAGTATTGCTGTTTACAAAGATCCCCTGGCTATTTCTGCTCCGATTTCTACGGCTTTTGATAAAAAGGGTATGAGTGATTACGGGAAGAGTTATTTTCACTCTTCTACATGGCCATCTGCTTATCGTGTTGCGGCGTTGAAAGAACAATCTGTTCCACCTGGTGGAACCGGAACTTTTTTCCTTCAATTTGCTGTTCCTGCTGATGCTCCTTCGGGAAGATTTCGTGAGGACATCTCACTGGCTTCAGGGGCGTACTGGATTTCTAATAAAACTAACGGTGATCGGTTTGGTGCGGCTCACATTTGGGTTGGATTTGATGTTATCGGGAAAGATGATGAAAAAGCAGTGTACATGCTTGGTTTACTCAATCGAGATCGAGCTTCGCAGGGTGTTCCACCGCTTCAGCTTGAAACGGCAATTACTGCCGTTTCTCTGGCGCATAGTCGTGACCAAGCGGAAATCCTCCAGAATTTCAGCCACATCGGCTCTGATGGGGCAAATTTGAAGCAGCGTTTGCAGCGGGGTGGGATAACTGGGTTTTATGTGTGGGGTGAGTGTGTGGCGATTGAGTGGGGGTACAAAGGAAGCAATTGGAAGCAATTACTAGATAATGCTGAGGATATGTTGTTTAACGAAACACCACCTAATGATGCTCACAGGAAAAATATTTTAGATAAACGATTCACCAATGTAGGTATAGGAGTCTATGATTATAATGGCAAACTTTGGATTACGCAGGATTTTGTGGGGCGTTAGGGGTTTTATATCTACTTTTCTGTTTTTTGTATCTCAAGAGTTGAAAACATAATGATTGCAAACAATACAATTTCTTGCCTGAGCGAAGTCTTCGAAGTCGAAGGCCAAGCGTTATCGCCCCTCGATTCCGCAGACTCCACTCGGGGAATATCAATAAAATACATTTTTCATTGCCGTTTTGATCGTGAAGTTAAATTTTTTCAGATGCTTTTTTGTTTAGTTTTTTTTACTTTTTTTATTTCTTCATGCGCTAGCCCGCTACCTCCGAAAGATTTGGAGATGGCGAAGTATCTGGGTGTTGAGCTTTGTATGCGCGACGCGTTGGTACAAGCCTCAAAAGCGCAGAGTACTCCTGATGCTGCTGCGATGGTTTCCGAGAATGTAGCGAAGCAGGTAGAAAAGTACTCAAACCCACAGTTTCAGTTGGAAATGGCAAAAAAGCGACTGTCGCTGGGGTTGGATAATCCTGTGACGATGGAAGCGTTTTATCAGCGGTATAAAAGTGATGATGTGCTGCGAAGAGTATTTTTGAGAACGGTTATTGATGCTGGGTATGCGGAGTGTAAGTTGGATGAAGGGAGTGAGGTGATGAGGGAGATGGAGGGGGTGTTGCCGGGGTAGGGTATAAAATATCTTATTTTCTATTTTTAACTAATAATTTAAATACTAAATTTTCATTTTAATTCCTCCGCAAAGCCCCTATATTCTTTATATAATCTATAATATTCTAAATAAATATTAAAAAGTGTTGACAATTTCCATACTTTCAAGTATAGTCTTCATTAATCTAAACTAATTGAATTGGAATAATTATGATTATATTGCAAACTTCTTCAAAACTGCGAACTACTCTTTATTTTCATACAGGCAATTTCTTATGTTGAATTTTTTTACATCTTCAAAGTTGACTATGCAAATAAACTTAATAAGGATTAAATAATGAGAACTTTAGAATACTTTCAACAGGTAAACTCCGTTAGAAAAAACGCCAACAACCTTTTCAATGGAACCCAACGTCTAGCTTCTCGCCCTGGAGAAAGAATTCAAATTAGACACGAGGACTCAATCCGAACAGTAACACGAGAACAGCTAGTGGAAGCGCAGCGAGCAAGAGCTCATAAACTTAGCGAACGCTTACAGTATCTTAGAGAAAACAGTCTCTCTACAAATACGCAACGTCGGGATAGCAGTTATTTCGCTGTTTTTCATAGTAGTTTAGGAGAACTATGGAAAGTCGTGACGAATATTCCACTGAGAATTGCAATTGTAAATGCCGAAAAAAGTATTAAAAGAGCGACTGAATCAATTGAAGAATCGTTTGAGCCGACTTACTTTCTGGATCCAGCTATTGTAAGGCAAAGGAGAGAAAATGATAGCCCAGACAAAGATCTTTCCCCCCTCTCCCCACATCGCCTAACCGCAAGAGTTGCTATGAAGACTAGAAACACCATCTTGCAATTAGCATCAGAAGGAAAGGCTAAGGAGCTTACAGAACATGCATATGCAATTACTGAGCAGTACAGAGATGCATACTTGCAACTCTTCGGAATAGAGAGAAGTCGCGAACGAGACAAGGCAACAGGACTGAAGCCTTTCGAGGCATATCTATTCGAGAGCGGAACAGCAGCTCTCTCTTTTGGGGCCATAGATCTTTCAGGAGGAAGAAAAATATTGGCTCCACCTAGGCAAGGATGCCTCGTGCTCTACGGTTTGGGTGGCGGAGACTTTCGAGCAGCTGAGAAATTTTACAGACCATCATACAACACACCAAGATACGCAACATCAATCACAACCAGCCAGCAATATGAACCGACATTTACATCTATCCATCAATCTGACCGAGTTGTGGTATACGCCACCGATCATGGCTCTCTCCCGAGAAATCCAATTAATAGTTTTGACGGACTTCGTGGAGTATATCGCTTAAAATCTGATTCAGAACTCACCAGCGAATTCAAGGAAAAACTTAAAGATGAAAACATTGGAGTGGCAGTCATTTGTGCTCAAGATAGCACTTCGAGATTTATGCCGATAGGGGAACAGATAAACGCAGTGATCGAGCGCAATAAACAATTACCAACTGGAAAAAAGATTAATGTCTTATTAAACCTTGTCCAAATTTCTGGTCGCTATCCATATTCAATTTCCGACTATGTCGATCAGCTTGAAGCATCTGGAGCCCGAGTTGGCTTCGTGGCTGATGACCACAAAGGCGCTGGCGCACCGGAATCAGGAGGAAGCTACTGGCAACGAGGGGGGCTCAGAAAATCAATTTGGCAGGAAATTCCTGAAATAATTCGTTATTACGCGAGGCAACGATTCTTTACAACATCCAAGACTGACGCAGAGGAGATCAAGCGTCAGCTAGGCCAAAGTGAGAACAGTCCTGAATTTCCGAGTCGAGCCGCAGCTGCGTATGGAACTCAACTGAGAAACAGGATCACAGAGCAACCTGAAAGCAAAGATGCATATTACGCAGCTATGCATGAGATTGCACACTACGGAGATTCACTTGTAGGACATCTTCTGGCTACCAACAACATTCTCAGAAGACAAGGTGTTCAAGTTAGAACGCTCAGAGAATTAAACCCCGAGGTTGCAATTGGCAACACCAGCTCCATAGTTCTTCTGGACGACCAAGGAAGACCTCTTCCTGATCTGGCAGCAAAAGTAACAGCGAAGATGAAGGAAAAGGGCGTAGATTTTCCTCCAATATCCGAAGTTGTTTTCACATCGTGGTTTGATCTCTATCCCACAGACATCGCATCGATTGCTACTGAAAAACGACAACAAATGGAAAACGTACGTAGAAGAGTGGAGGCGTTTAAAGCTGCACTAGAAGAAGAGCTTTCTTCATCTGCAACCCCTCAGCTTGTGCGTCATCTTTCTCTTAGACTTGCTTTTGCGCAGGCAGCATAACTAAAAACCCGACCAGCAATAGAGTACGTACTTCTAATACTTCCAACAACACAATAACTTTTCACCGATTTAGAATCTCCCTTTACAAATCCTACTAAGTTGATTATATTAGTTAACTTTTGCTTAATTTTATAGGGATCACCTTAAAATAATCTCTTAAAACATAAGCAATTCTGACTTTGTTAAAAGTCAATTAATTTTATTTAATAACATTGGAGATAATGATGAGCAGATTAACAAAAGATTTAATGCATAGACACCTCTCCCCTAGGCATACAAAAGCGTTTACAGATGCTGGTCTAGAAAGAATTTATGCTGGGATTACTGGTAATAGACCTCTTAACTCAACAGCTTTGCTTAAACTTGCTCAAGCAGGAACGTTCATTGCGAATGCTAGACCAGACCTTAGGGAAACACTACTTGGTCCACAGCGGGTAATAGCAAAAAGACTCAAGGATGCAGGTGTACAACCCATTGCATTCACTAGAATCCTTATTGATTATACTCGTCCACCATCTATAGCAATCACTTCAGTCCTTGAAGCAGTTGCGAATGATGAGATTCTTGTGGGGGAAGCTCCTCCTGACAAACCTCATCCTCAAAGAGTAACGAAAGATACGACTGTTCTTGACGCGTACAGATTTGTAATTGGTCAGGTGTTGGCAGAAAAACAGATTTCTGATCGTTCTGCTGGTGGCGAAACTGAAAAAGAGAGGTATAATCGTCTTTCTCGTTTGGAACGCTTTCCACCAGAAGTTGTTGTTGATGCAATAGAAGCTTTAATCAGTGACCCAACGGCAAATCCTGATCAAATAAGAAGATCATTTGAAACATGGGCTTACCTAAGTTTCCGCTACAGACCAAATGATTCGTTTTTAAGAGAGCAGGCGGATGCAATTCCTCTTCGTCAGGAAGCACAAAGACGCTTACTTGAACGCGTCCAACAGCCGAGTGAGGAATTTTGCAAAAGACTTGTTCAAGCTTTTGTATTTTCACCGCTAGGCATGCCTGATGAAGAGTTATTGTCTAAAATAGTTGCAACTTCAATATTTTCTTTATCTCAGAGTAGAGATTACGATGGATTACAAACGACTCTAAAAGGTTTAGGCATTAGCCTAAATGATTGGAAGATGCACATGGTAAAGGAGGAATTGGGTAATCAGGCAGTTCCAGATGCACTACAGAGAACAATCAGAGAAAGTGCCCACGTTAGAGGAATTTATGATCCCATTGGAACCTTTGCTAGAAGACTAAAACAAAATTTCGAACTTGGGGAACCAACTGAATTTGTCGTTTTCTGGGGACCAGCAACTGGGCGAGGCTCTCTGACCACTGATGCTGATAGAGCTACGTTGGAGTCATTTGCAGGTTTATTTCCAAACGGTCGGTTCAAAGTCATCCTAGCTGATACCCACGGAAAGCTAAATGCTGAATCTGCAGCGAGACATGCTCGCGCAGCATTGAACGAAAAAATGAAAGAAACACAAAACAAAATTGATAGCCTCACTAGAAAAATGACAAATCCAAAGGCTTTAGAAGCAGAAAAAGCAATTTTTGCAGATTTAGAATCACGCTTTAATGCCATTTCAGGGCAACTAGAGGCAGATAGGCTTGAAATGAATATAAACCTTTCATCTATAGAAAAATTAGCAAAAAGCTTAGGAATTGAAACTGTCCGCTTAAGCCAACTATATAGAGAACATGGATTAGAG
>JBAXVQ010000130.1:0-2458 GCA_037128935.1 bacterium
CCTTGCCGTGAAGCCACTCACCGCTATCGACCGCACAACCAGACGGGAGTGGGTCTCGATGCGTTTTGACTGGGAAGTTGTTGCCGCACAAACGCTGGCTGTCTATCGCAGGATGCTGTAAGCGTGGAATGTTCACACCAGTGACGTCATCCCAAAAAACCGGGACAACTTAAAACTAGAGTAAGGTCGCTTTTGGCTCCCCACAAGAATCGTTTATCCGGGTAGCGAAGCAATTGAAAACACCCGAATTCGCAAACTGATCTTCCTGCTCAACTTTGATTTCAAAACCTTTTTGCTTTAGCAAAGGAATGACTACATCAACTTCTTCGATGGAATGAGCCTCCAAAACTATCTGTTTTATTATTTGCCAGTCGTCTTCTTGAATGCCCTTGAGTATCGCCAATTCGGATTTTTCGGCGTCAATTTTCAGTAAGTCGATTTGTTTAATATTAGCCTCGTGAATAATGCCAGAAATAGTTTTTAGTTGGCATTTAATCTCAACCTTTTTGCCCAACCTTTTCTGCACGAGGCTGTCTATGTATTCATCTGGCACATCCATGAGCTTGGCTTGGCCCCCAGCTAACTGGTGGCGGATACCAGAGGCCAGGACATTGGCATCTTCGGAGGCATTCGCATGAAGGCCAGAAAGGATTGAATAATCGGGGTAGTATGTGAAAACGGCGTCTCTTTCCGAGTCGGATATTCCATACTGATAAACCCGCACGGTTTGACTATGCTGGCTCACATTCAGTTTCAGGATTCGGTTGAGTTGCGGGATCGGTTCAAAGGCGTAAACGTGGGCGTCAGCACATTCCGTCTTAACAAAAAGAGAAAATAAACCAATATTGGCGCCAATGTCAAAAACACAGGCATTTGAGTTAAGGGTTATTCCATGTTTAAAATATGACCGTTCAGCGAAGATTTCTTTGTAAAGAAAATCCGTCTCGTGCTTGTTGACGTGATACACCGACAAGCCGTTTGGCAGCAGGTAAATCTGGTCCGAAGGTTCGGACGGGAAGCATTCGCAACTGGAGGTATTTGTATTCATAGCTTGTCCATCATTGTATGCAGGTGTTTGCGATTAAGAAATATTCAGAAAATAATATTTAGGATAGGATTTCAATCCATCCAATTTCCATCACATTATAAAAAGAAACTTTGCAATTGCCGAACAATGGCGCCAGTTTAACTCTTTTCGACTAAAATTGAAAATACAAAAATGGGCTTTCATAAAAATTCAACTGCAACAACGCATATATTATTCCAATTAAAACAACAACAGAAACATAGGTTAGTATCCGCTTGCCACTGAAGCTTCTTCCCGACAATGAGGCTATGCTGATGGTGTTAGGCATCAAGAAAACTATCAGGAAAGCGGAAATCATTGTTAAAAGAATTGTTTTCAAATTCAATATCCATGTCTGAATATCCGGCATATTTCCCAAAGAATACCCATTAAGTCCCAGCATTCCTTTGTAAACAACTACAGCAGTGGAAATACTATCAGAACGGAACATGACATTGGCAATATTAACAGCCAGAAAAGTCAACATCCAGGTAGAAACTAATTTCAAGGTCTTATATGACCGGTCTTTTCTCTTTTGTTTATTCAGAACTGGGAAAGCCTTTCTCCAGATATGATTGGTCACATTATATAATCCGTGCATACCTCCAAAAACCACGAATGTCCAGTTGGCCCCATGCCAAAAACCTAAAATCAGGAAGATGAAAACCGTTGGGATAACCAATGGAAAAATGAATTCAAACGCTGATGGCAGGGTTTGACCAATGCGCATGAATTGCAAAGTGATTGGCGTATACAAATATTCGCCGATGTATTTAGTAAGGGTGATATGCCAACGTTGCCAGAACTCAATGATGCTGGTGGCTCGAAAAGGAGAGTTAAAGTTAAATGGCAACCAAATACCAAATAACAAGGCTGCTCCAACCGCCATGTCTGAGTACCCAGAGAAGTCAAAGTAGATCTGAAACGTGTATCCCAGACATGCAGTCCAGGATGCTAACAAATTGGGTTCGTAGCGTTGAGCCAGTGAAGTATAAAAACTAGATACATAACTATTCAAAGTATCCGCAATCAATACTTTTTTAGCCAAGCCAATAGTAAAAATCAATAATCCGGTAACAACCTTCTCTTTTTGAATTACGAAGTTTTCTGGCATCGAGAACTGCGGCATCATTTGCCTGTGATGAAGCAACGGGCCAGCCAAAAGATGAGGAAAGAACGAAACAAAAAGGGCGTACTCAATAAAACCAGACTCCTTTACTTTGCCTTGGTAATTATCAATCAGGTAAGCAATTTGAGTGAAAGTAAAAAATGAAATTCCGATAGGTAAAATTACACTCATTGAATCGAATGGGTCTAGCTCCATCAAATCACGCACATCATTGATGTTATCAATGAAAAAATTGATGTATTTATAATATCCCAAAGCTACCA
>JBAXVQ010000131.1:0-2407 GCA_037128935.1 bacterium
GTTGACTTTTTATATCTGTTTGATAATAAAAGAGATCCCACTGTTTGACATATTTAATATTGCTCAAAGAACAGCCCTTCATCTCCGGAAATTCGGCCATCAAATCTAAACTGAGTTGGCGGTGTAAACCGTCGCCCCACTGCGCATTTACCTGCTTTTGAACAATGTCGGCACCAACCAAGCAAAGCATACTACGTCATTTTTACAACAGCCTGTAGCAAAATTGATGTCCCGTATTCTCTGAGAAAACAGCTCATATACCCGATGTTCCGTTCCAAAAAGCCCTTGAGCATCCCGTTCTTTCAGAATGCTGTGCAATGGGTGGTAATATTTCTCCCATAGGTTTTCAAGTTTTGAGCAAATTACTTTACCTTTTCCTCCCTTCACGGATACAATCAACAATCTCTTTCGTCGAAATTTGAGCTTTAATGGTTGGGACAAATAATGATTGAAGTATTGGCTCACGATTAACCAACTTGGCGGCACACTTTTTTTCTGACTCTTTGATGGCAGCAAAAATACGATCAAGATCGTTGCCATATCTCGCCGCATGGGCGCTTCTAACTCTACGGATTTCTTCTACGATTGGATCATCTTTCATTGATTAACTCCTCTGGGGAACAAAGTATTGGACTACGGAAATTCAAATGATTGACAACTTGAGTTATTTTATCTCTCATGTTTGCATTATTTATATGCTTGAAATTCCAAGGGAGGAGAAAATCTATACCTTACACCGCAGCAATACCGACTGACAGAGTATCTGAATCTCAAAATGAATTATTATCTGTATCCGTTTTTTCAGGTTTATTTATCAATATTTCTGCCATTCCATAAGTATTGTAAGGTGTTGGCATATCGTAAATTTTTCCTGATTCAAGCGGAGAGATATTTTCATCCGTATCAAGTTGTTCCGCGATAATCCGAATCAGTCTGAGTTTGTCAAGTGTCCGTAACTGTCGAACAAAAGGAAGAATATCTGTCAAAGTCATAATTTCGTTGTCTGCCGTTCACTTAAAAAGCTATTTTCATTGATGCAGGCTCTTTCTGCCATCAGTATTATACTTTGCCTTACAGCTCTCTAACGGCAAGGTCAGCGGCACCAATTGGTTAGGCGTTTTTACCTGTTTGTCAAGGTATTTTGAAATTTCATAGCCTTTTCACTTATTTTCGTTCCGCTTAATCTGTCAAAAAGATCCTCTCTCCATTTTGTGCAGTCAAATCTTTCATCAATATCTTTTTCATTGATTCCAGTCCGCTTCATGTATCACTTCAAGATCTGCTATTCTTTTGTCAAATTCTTCTTTTTCTTGAATCGACCATTGACCAAATAAATCAGAAAATTCTTTTCTTCTATTTTGATACTCCGTAATTGATAAAGAACGTTCTAATAATTTTTTTATCGTTTCGTTCTGACTAAGTCGAAACTCTTTGGACTTTTCACTTATCTTTTTATCCAATATATTACCTATGCCATGAACAGTAATCGATTTCATAACTCATCCTGAACAAAATTCTTCATTATGTGAACAAATCAGCATGCGAACCTGTGCGATACAACACTAATTCTTGAACCTCTATGGCATAAATCAAAATCCAGTCTGGTTCCAGATGACAATCACGCTTTCCATGATATTGACCTTTCAGCGGATGATCAAGATAAACTGAATCCAGAGGCTCTCCTTCGGCAAGATTCTGAACGACTGTGAGTAGTTGTTCAAGCTCTTTTCCCCGTTTCAGCACACGCTTGATATCTTTTTTAAATTGCGTGGTTCTTCGAATCTGATACATCACGACAACAAGTCCTCACGTAACGACTGCAGTGAAGTAAATACGGGCATACATGATTTATCTTCGGCAAAACTATTGAGTGTCAGGTCATTGGGAATTTCTGTTAACTCCAAAAGATCTCGCATCTCTGTATCCTGAAAAATATAGCCAGCAACAGCAATACGGTCTTTTTTCGGCAACGCGCAAAAGACACGATAAAACGCCGCCGCCGTACTTATATGATTGACGGCTGGTGATGTTGATATTGGGACTGACTGTTTCATAACTCCTGCTCCGAGGTACGGTTATTTACTTATCGGGTAACAAGTTGAACGTAAATGCTGAAAGGGATAAGGGCGAAGCTGCTTCTCCATATTTCAAGCAGACTCTCCACTTCCAACCAAATTAACACATTTTTTCATACTGCCCAAAGCTCTCGGATTTCATGGAATCGACATGGTCTGCCGTTCACTCAAAAAGCTATTTCCATTGATGCATGCTCTTTCTGCCATCATATTTTTGCCGTATAGCTCTCTAACGGCAAGGTAAGCGGCTCCGTCTGCGGCATCAATTGGTTAGGGTTTCTCACCTGTTTTTCAAGGTATCTTGAAATTCCATAGCCTTTTTACTTATTTCA
>JBAXVQ010000132.1:0-2405 GCA_037128935.1 bacterium
ACTATTTTATGAGAATATGCCTCTCATCGTTATATATCGCTCGGGAAATAAGGCTAAGAACCCAGCATACAACTTTCACCGTACTGGGCTCAAGCCTCGCAAAAGCACATTGCTGTACCCGGTAAAGATCAAATTTTCTTTACCTCAACATTCGGACTGCAGCCTGCTTAGTCACATTGACCCGGATGGCGCACATACAGATGACTCCGTATTCATTTGCTTTCCTTCCGTTGAGCTGGTTCTCCAGTATTCCTGTAACGCGAGACCCCGAGGAAGTTTGCCCGCTTTCGCGTGGGATGATGTTGCAACCCCTATCCGTCCGATTACAGGACGGCATTCGCTTTCTCTCCGATCTTGTGCCCACACTTCCAAGGTCGTCCCTTACGGTTCGATTGCACGACATAATCGGGCGGAGGTATGGGGTTTCCGTGTTTCGCGTAATGAACATGCGAATGAGTTAGGCCTCATCTTTCCACCGACGGGAGTTGTCGACCGTGTAAAGGTAAAATAAAATCCTTTACCTACCCGCGTACCTTTTGGTTCAAGCGTATCAGTGAGCTTTCGCTTGTCTTATATAACGGCGGTTACGATGATTCACATATGTTGGCCTTGTCATTCTCTCCCTTGCCCCTCTCCCCCTGCTACTGGCAGATTTGGCGTTTCCTCACGGTTCAGCCTACAGTTTCCTGCGGGTACGTTTCCTGCAGCTTCACACAGGCTGATTACTCTGCTTGCATGTGCCGGTGGGAGCAACTGACGGTACAGTTGGTTCAAAGATCAGTTCATATACTCGACTTACGCGTCGCACTTATTATATATAATCATAACAACTTTTCGTTCAAGCACTACTCTAAGAAAATTCAAAAACAACAGCTCTGTTTTAGTATAATAAAAGTATAATGCCGCGATTCTCAACAACTCTAAATCGTTTGAAAGAAACATCAAAAGTCGATAAAGATGGACACTAAACAAGGACTAAAAATGCATCTTTTTAAAAATTTTTTTCACTGGTGTCACGACTATATTAACTACTGGTTTCACGACTGTATTAACTACTGGTTCCGCGACTGTTTTAACTACTTCAACTACTGGTTCCGCGACTGTTTTAACTACTTCAACTACTGGTTTCGCGACTGTTTCTAAAACATTGGGCTTATCGGATTTAGTAGCTCGATTGGATATTGTTTTAGATAAATTTAAGGTAACTTTTGCTGATTTCGGATCAACAAAAATCGTTCCGTGTGCAGCAACAAAATCTTTTCCGAAACGGTCATCAGGAGGCTCTCCATCTTCACCATCAGTTATTTTCTCTATAAGCTCCCCGTTATCGTTAAAAAAATCTACGTTATAATTCCAACCTTCCTTCTGATGTCCACCACCCTGTACTTTGTTTGGAGTAAATGAATCCCGGTTATATACCACAATCTTTATGTCATTCTGGCCAGATTTCAAAAGAGTACGAATCCTCGTACTATGGTCAGTCGAATAATTTCTTTGGATTTCTCCATTGATATAAACTGTTAAATTATCATCTGCAGTGTTTATTTGAGTAGAAATACCTACAGCCTGACGAAAATAAAATTTTTCAGTCAGCCCCCCAAACTCATTTGGCTGCTGAGATAATAGTTCGGATTGTGTTATAAAGTGCTCTTTAGTAATTCGCAAAAGACCTGTGATTTCAAGACCTGGTTCCTGAAGGTGATCCAGTAAAGTTTTGGTATACTGAGAAGGATAAACAATGCTTCGTTGAGGAGCTGAGCCGTATGCAATTATTGAGTTCAACGGCAACGCCTTTGGCTTTAAAAGCCCTTCTTCTTTACTTGATGGCTTACGACATGTATCAAGAATTACTATCTTTGGCGCGGAAGTTTTCTCCCCGATTTTATCAAGTACATCTAGCTCTAACTGAACAGCACTGTTACCCTCAGCAGAAATCAAAAAGTTTTCTCCGAGCAATTGCGATTCTATTCCATGACCTGAGAAATAAAAAAGCGCCGTATCATCTGGCTGTATTGAACCTATAAAGTCAGTTATTTTTGCTTTCAAATCACCTTCTTTAAGATCAAGCTGCGCCTTATCACCAGCTACAATAAAGCCAACATTTTTAAGTGCATCCGCTACAGATTTCGCGTCATTCCGAACCTCAACAAGTTCATCTTTGTCGTTGTCGTACTTTGATATACCTATAACTAAGGCTCTCCGGGCAGCATGAGCTGGTAAGTTGTAGGTTATAGATAGGCAGAGGAAAAAAACAACACACCATAATGAGAATATTTGTTGCCGTTTCATAAGATGGAGCCCTTTTTATGACATTTGGACACTGGTGTCCGGTTGTTGAGAAAATTAACGCCAATAAAGAACCCCGCCGCAAGCAGCGGGGTATTTTGAAGATAACTCTATAATAG
>JBAXVQ010000133.1:0-2396 GCA_037128935.1 bacterium
GGAAAAAAGTGACCTAAAAGTCATCAGAGAGCTGTGCGGAAGTTGGAGACATCAGGCGTTGCGTTGCAGATGAACTTCCCTGATGCGGGGTGCTTTGCTCGGGATTATTTTTATTTTCCTGCGTATGCTTTTTTGATGCGCTTAGGTAAATTCTTGTTGGCTGCTTTCGCTTTTTATAACGAAAATGGGAACTGGCTGTTTTTGTCTAGGG
This sequence comes from bacterium, assembly GCA_037128935.1. Taxonomy (GTDB): domain Bacteria; phylum Patescibacteriota; class CG2-30-54-11; order JBAXVQ01; family JBAXVQ01; genus JBAXVQ01. Next base: position 212 of record JBAXVQ010000133.1, read on the forward strand.
TTTTGAGTTGGAGGAGGAGGAAGGTGAGGCGGACTTTGTATTCTTCGACGAGGTGGAGGTCGCCTTCTTTGAAGAATTGGTCGAGGTCGGCAACGAGGCGGCTTGTGGATTTGCCGGAGAGGTGGAGTTCGTAGGCGGAGGATTGGCAATGAGGGCATTCTGGCATAAAGGTGGGGAATGCTTTGTGGGTGTAGATTTCATCGCAGTTGGAGCATTGTATTTTTACGGAAAAGAGATCAAATTTCATGGGGTGTCCTCTCGCAGTTGTTGCAGTTATACCACTATCGGTGTTTTTTGTCAATCCTCGCTGCATTGATTAGATTCTAGGGGGTTTTGTTGGAGGATGCAAGCGAGGATTATAGCGTTTTGAAAAGAAGTGCCTTGGTGTGGTTTTTTCCTGATCTGGTATACTTTTTCTAACCGATTTTAATTTCATTTTTGTGAGGGTTTTTCTATGTCTGTATCTGGTACGTCTTCGCTGTTTTCTGAGGATGATTTGCAACCGGTTGTATGTAAGCCAGATTTGCAGGGAGTTTTTTCTAAGATTGAGATGCCGTTGGTGCCAGTGTTGATGCATATGGAGATGCGTGGGTTGATCATTGATGAGGGGAAGTTGGAGGTGATTGCCAAAGAGGTTGCGGGAATTCTTTCTACGTTGGAAAAGAATATTTATGAATTGGCGGGACAGGAATTTAATATCAATTCGAGTCAACAGCTTGCGGATGTGCTGTATACCAAACTTTTTCTGAAAGCTACAAAAAAAACAAAGACCGGCTACTCAACTGATGCGGGGACACTTGAGAAGTTGAAAGATCAACACCCGATCATTTCGTTGTTGTTGGAGTATCGTCACTATGACAAGTTATTGAGCACGTATATTCTTCCTTTGCCGACATTGATCAATAAAAGTACGGGTCGGGTGCATACTTCGTTTAACCAGTCGGTGGCTTCGACGGGGCGTCTTTCTTCTTCTAATCCAAATTTTCAAAATATTCCTATTCGGACAGAGATGGGGCAGCGTATTCGGCAGGCGTTTGTAGCGGCTCCTGGGTATACGTTGCTTTCTTTTGATTACTCGCAGATTGAGTTGCGGTTGATGGCTTTTCTTTCCCAAGATGCGAAGATGTTGGATGATTTTGCGCATGATCGGGATATTCATGCTGCGACGGCGCAAAGAATTTTTCATCTCCCAACGTTGGATGCGGTAACTTCTGACCAGCGTCGAATAGCGAAGGCTATTAATTTTGCTACGATGTATGGCGCTGGTCCAAGGACTTTGGGAGAAAATGCTGGGATTAACTTCAATGATGCCAAACTATTTTTACAAGAATATTTTGCTTATTACCCTGCTGTGAAAGGGTATGCGACAGGATTAAAAGAGTTAGCGCATAAGAATGGCTATGCGACGACGTTGTTTGGGCGGGTGCTTCATTTGCCAGATATTTCCAGTTCATTACCGCAAATGCGGGCGGCAGCGGAACGTGTGGCGGTTAATATGCCTTTGCAGGGGACAGCGGCGGATATTATGAAGTTGGCGATGATTGCGGTGCATGCGTTTGTTGAGACGTTGGTTCCTGATGTGTATATTATTTTGCAGGTGCATGATGAGTTGGTGCTTGAGGTTAGGGAGGAAAAGGTGGGGGAGATTGCACTGAAGGTGCGGGAGTTGATGGAAAAAGTTGAGGGGGTGGCGGTGCGTCTTAAAGTCGATGGGAAGGTGGGGAAGACGTGGGGGGAGATGGTTGAGCTGGTTTAGGTTTTTTGTTTTTGTTCGTTCAAGGTTGTACCTTGAACGTTTTTATTATGGGAATGTGAAACCGATGTTAGAGATGGAAATGGTAATTTTGTAGAGACAAAGGCATGCCTTGTCTCGGGAGGTGTGGGTTTTAGAATACTGCTGGTTACGTTTTTTTTTCCATAGGGTGGAGTTCTTGCGTCATTTACATCCTACTTTTTGGTCTTGGCAAAAAGTAGCAAAAACCGCGTTACTTTTATAATCTCAGTAAGTGGTGGGAGTCGAAGAGTATAAAAGTAACCAAAAGTCATCAGAGAGCGTGCGGTGGTTGGAGACATCAGGCGTTGCGTTGCAGATGAACTTCCCTGATATGGGGGTGCTTTGCTCGGGATTGATTTTATTTTCCTGCGTATGCTTTTTTTATGCGCTGAGGTAGGTTTTTATTGGCTG
>JBAXVQ010000134.1:0-2246 GCA_037128935.1 bacterium
GCACATGCCCTCGGCTGCCGACTAGAGTTGCGATTAGTCAGTGAAATGGTGTCAAGGAAAGCTGAAGGTCAGACTACCCGTTCAGTCGGACGCACTAAAAAGCAGTGTGCCGCTTAGAATCTCGCCTCCAAAGCAATACAAAACAACGCCGAGAAAGACCAAATTTTGAACCAGAAAGTTAGACCCGCCCAAAAACCGGCGGGTCAACTTCATGCCCGTTGAACAAATAAAAGTATTAAGAACATGCCTATCAAGTCCCCCATTTCTGCCGAACAAGGAGTATTTGTGCACTGTAAGAGTGTTGTCATAATGGTAATGCTATTTGTTGTTTTAACAACTGGAACCATATCTTTTGCAGAAAATGCCGGGAATTATTCTTTGAGTTTAACAAGTGTCCTTACCAGCGTAAAAGACGACGTTGAAGCTGTATCGTTCAGTCCATCGGGTGAAATATTGGCCTCTGGCGGTGACGACAACTCAATCATATTGTGGGACACCAAAAGCTGGAAAGAGGTACGGCGGCTAAAAGGGCACAAAGACAAAGTAAGCACACTTGCATTTAGTCCGAATGGTAAATTACTTGCTTCAGGAGATAGTGGCAGCAAGGTTCTTCTGTGGGATACTGTGTCCGGCAAAGAAGCACAAAGCATCAAAGTTGATGACGATGTTAATGCTGTAGCTTTTAGTCCTGATGGGAAACTCCTTGCCATAGCAAATAACAGTAAGAATGTTGCTCTTTGGGACTTTTCACAAGGTTCCAATCTTCAGAAACTGGTCGGTCACACAAAAGATGTCAAGTCGGTGGCTTTCAGCAGGGATGGTAAATTTATAGCTAGTGGCAGTAACGACAAATCTTTAATTTTATGGGATGTAAGTAGCGGTAAAATGCTCAAAAAATTCAGCGGGCATAGTGATGATGTCAATTCCATAGCATTTGCCGGCAACGGGAAATACTTGGCAAGCGGAGGGAATGACAAGAAAATTATTATCTGGGATTTAGCAACAGGCACCACAAAGTACACTTTGGCGGAAAACGGCAACAGTATAAAGTCAGTCGCTTTCATAAATAATGGTGATGTTCTGGTCTCTGGTGAAGGAGATTCTAAAATTAACTGCAAAATTATTTTTTGGGAAACAGAAAGCGGTAAAAACCTCGCATCAGGCAGAAATGATTGCTCATTAACTGGTTTTTCGTTCAGCCCAGACGAAAAATATGTGGCTATTGCCGCCAAAAAAGTAACTATCAAGCAAAGGATCGCCACGGTGTCTACTCTGCAATCGCAACCGGATTTGAATGATGCTCTTGCTTTTACAGAAGTTGTACAAGCACCGAATATCAAAGCCGACGAACTATTTAAAAGAGCTAAAGATTGGATTGTGACAAATCTGGTAACCTCGAATGATGTTCTTCAGGTTGTTGACAAGGAGAACGGAATTCTCCTCGGTAAAGGGGAAATTGTATACAAGCCAGACACATTTATGGGTAAAGCAACACTGACAGGAACTATAAGGTTCGTCGTAAAAATTTTAGTGAAAGACGGCAGGTATAAATACACGTTTACTGATTTCACGCACATAGGGACATCAGTTACAATCAGAAATGCAATTTGGGGTTATAAGGAGCCGTACCAACTTAGCTATGGTCTTTTGACAAATGCAGAAAAAGCTCCCGATGGTGCGGAATACAGGACAAGTGTTTGGAAACACATGAAAGAGGTGTCTGCTGAAACAGCCAATAATTTGATAAACTCTCTCACCATAAATATGGGGAAACCGGTTACAGGTAATAATGACTGGTGATAATGAGAGGGTATAGCAGAAAAGATTAGGGGTTTGCCTTTGACACTAGATAAAAGTGCATAAGGCAAAAGAAAATGAATTTCCAACCACGTCCTTGGACGCCGACCGCCCGAAAAAGCTGGGCGGGCGGGTTAGGCTGGCCCCGCTATAAAGATAGATCGGAATCACTAATGGGGTTGCATGATTTTTTTGAATATAATGACCGTAAGGCATGGATAAATCTGAAAACCCATCGTGTTTCTTTTGAAGAAGCCATGACGGTGTTCACAGATCCATTGTCCATTACTATCCCGGATATTTTGCACTCTGATGAAGAAGAACGTCGTATAATTATTGGACAGTCTGTAAAAAGGCGCTTGCTTGTTGTGGTTCATGTCGAGCTGGGCGAAAAATAATTTTATTTGTCATGGTCGTGTCCTCCTCGGACGCCTCAGCATCCCATATTA
>JBAXVQ010000135.1:0-2181 GCA_037128935.1 bacterium
CGAATCCGTTTGTTTTCTTCGTTTTCGCCTAACGACAAAGCAAGTACATTACCATCAATGCGCCAGCCTTTAGATGGCTCGTCATACAACAATGAGAAAAAGCCTTTTTTATGCCACGAACGAAAGTGCGGCCAGCCAGTTTGCCTACCTTTCCTTCGTCCGTGTTTCACGTCCTGATAGTCCTGAATGGCATCGGTCAACCGCAAGGCGGCGTTTTTGAGCGGGCTAGAGTGAACTGCCAACAAAAACTTGTTGGTTTGCTTTATTTCGGTCACCAAATTTCGCAGACCGTATTTTGTATAAAGTGTCGTGACAATATTAGGGTCTTTAGTGGCAATATACTGTTTCCGCAAATCGTTGGCGATTTCGAGCAGGTGGTTATATTGCCAGTTGCAAATTTTGGACTGTCCGTCCAAAATCGCCCGTTGGTCATCAGTGAGAACCAGTCGAATCTTACGAGCTAAGGTCATTCCCAGCCTCTTGCAACTTGTCCATCAGTTGTTTGATTTTATGGCTTCTAGCACCATACATTCGCGCCGAAAAAACGGTGATGATTTCCAAAACATCTGACACGAGTTCTTCTTCAAACGATGGTTGAACGTCACCTTTGTTTAGAATTACGACTTCAGTATTGTAGAATTCACAAAGTGAAAAAACGATTTCCGAGCCAAAACGAAGCAGTCGGTCTTTGTGAGTGAGTACAAGTCGGTCGACATTGCCACTGCAAATTTCTTTTATCAGGCTTTTCAAGCCACGCTTGTCATCATTAAGTCCAGACCCCAAATCTTGAATGACTTTATAAGTCCATCCATTGGCGGCGCAAAAAGATTCGAGCAACTCGACTTGCCGTTTCAGGTCGCTTTTTTGGTCGTGGCTGGAAACGCGGGCATACGCAATGGTGTTATTGTGTTTTGTTCCTGTAGATGAGGGGCGAACATTACCGTGAGTAGATATGCGGGCGACTTCTTCGCGGTCGTATCTACGGTGACCATTCGGGGTTCTTTCGGACTGAATTTTGCCTTGAGAATCCCAAGTTCGGACGGTTTTTGTTGTAACGCCCAATATTTTTGCGGCTTCGCCAATGGAAATTTTGTTTGACATTTTCATATATTCTTTACAAATATGACGCAAATATAAAGAAGTTTATAAAATTGTACAATATCTATTTTCAGTCACTACCCCCATTTTTTTTACTCTATGCATTTCGACTTATCGTTTGAATGGAAATTGTTTGGGTGATAGTCTGTTTATAATTAATTTCGAGTACAGTTGCAGGTCGTTGTGTTATCACCGGTCCTGTTGTCTTCCCCCAGATAAGCTTATTATTTGCATCGAACCAATCATTTCCATCACCGCCAGAAAACACCACATCTCCCATTGGCTCTGCAAATGCAGCAATACTTCCATCTGACTTAATTGTTGTACTAAACAGGCTGCTTTCTGATGAAAATTCAATACCTGCCTGCCCGATTCCCGTAACATGCTGTGATCCCTTATAAATATCTACCTTTTCTATAATCCCATCATCCTTTGCCGTAAAGGTTAGCCTCGTTCCATCCCCCAGCTTAAAGGTAGTATATTCATCGCTGCTTTTTAATTGATTGAAATCACCATCATTATTTCCATCGACATCATCAACATCAATATGCGGATCACCCCAGACGGTAGTGCTTTTATTGGCCCATTTATCAAGAATAGTAAATGTACTTCCATCCTTGAAAATAAATAAGTAACGATCTGACTCTGCTAAATTCTTATTATGTACTTTGAGACCATCAATTGCAGGGCTTGATGAGAAACTAAGAATCAGTTCAGTTTCAACTTTCAAGCTGGCTCTAAGCGATAAATCAACTTGATCAGAGTCAGTTATCGGGGTGGTTTTTTCAATATTCTGAGCTTGCGTTCTTGTGCTCTCCGTTTGATTATTATTGTTTACAATTGCATCAATATTTAACTGATCTTGTTGCTTCGCTTCGATCGCAGTTTGACTGATGATCGCTTGGTCTTCTTTGAAATATTCCAGGGCTGATTTATCATCCACCTTTTTTCCATTCCTGCGGTCCTCTGCATGTTTGGCCATTTTAATTAGCCGTAATGCCATCATCGAATTGGAAAGATCATTTGCTGCTATACCAGTCATAACGTCTCCAAATCAAAAATATTTACTTTAATTAACATCGG
>JBAXVQ010000136.1:0-2071 GCA_037128935.1 bacterium
AACTCGGCAAGTTCGTTGTTGTAGATGAGCTCGGTATTGCGAAACACGGTTGGTTTGGCGTTGAAGAGGCGTTTGAGTGCTTCGCTGTGCTGTTTAATGTGTTCGGCGTATTCGAATTTGGAGTAGAGAAAGGCGAGCGAGTGGTAGTAAGTTTCGGCGAGAAACTCAACTTGGCCGGTTTGGTGAAGCTCGCGAAAAAGGTCGAGAACGTATTTCCCTTTTTCGCCAAATTCTTCGCATTGTTCAAGAAAAACGCCGGAAAGTGAGTAGGTAAGTTTGAGTGATTTGTTTTTTTTGACGAGGTCGAGAAACATTTCCGTGGCGGGAATGTAGCATTTGTCGGCAACTTTGTTAAAAACGGTTTCGTTGCGGCAGGTTTGGGGACCGTCAAAATAGTTGGTGTGTTCTGGCCCATTGAAAAATGAGCAGTCACTTAGCCGGTAGGGCTGGTGGACTTGGAAATAGAAGCAGAGTGATTTGTTGAAGGTTGGTGTTTCGGCTGGTTTTGGTTTTTTGTTGAAGAAAAACATGGGGGGTGCTTTCTTGTTGTTGGTTGTTTGTTTTTTTTCGTGTCATTCTGAGGCTTTTGCGAAGAATCTCTTCGTGGCGTGTGAGTTACTGTTACCGTTACAAAACGAAGAGATCCTTCGACTTCGAAGACTTCGCTCAGGATGACACCTATTGGAAGAAATTCTCACGCTACCAACTCCTTGTAAATTTCATGCACCTTCCCCGCCTGGTTTTCCCAGGTAAGGTTGACGAGTTCGTGGGTGGCTTTTGTGGCGAGCATTTTCTGGAGGGCGGGGTATTCTAAAATAGCGAGGATATTATTTGCCATTTTGTCGACGTCCCAGAAGTCGGCGAGTAGAGCGTGGGAAATGACCTCGCGGACACCGGATTGTTTGCACAGGACAACAGGGACTTCCCTCTGTGAGGCTTCGACTGCGGATAAACCGAACGGCTCAGAAACGGAACTAAGCACGTAAGCATCGGCATTGGCAAAGGCTTTCTCCCGTTCATGCTCGTTGAGAAAACCGAGGAAATGGATGTGGGAGCGCAACCCTGAGGACAAGGTTTCTGAAAGCAAGTCAGGAAGCATGTGACCTGTTCCACCGATGAGAAAATCTACGTCTTGGCGTACGCTCAAAATGCGCTTGGCAATTTTGAGAAACCAGTCAGGGCCTTTTTGGATGGTGAGCCTGCCGAGGAAAAGGACGGTTTTGCGGTTTTTTCCAACTTGGCGGGAAGAGCGATGATGGCGGGATTCGTTTTTCTGTTTTTCTACACCGTTGTGAACAACTCGAATTTTGCTATGTTCGATGCCGTAGTGGCGAGAAAGGATGTTTTTGGTGTAGTTACTGACGGCAATGACTTTGTTAGAGAGCTGCAATCCTGTTTTTTCTATATTTTTTATGTATGAATCAGGGTTATCACCAGTGCGGTCGTATTCGGTTGAATGGACATGGGTTATTAGCGGGATGTCGAGATTTTTCTTGACCATTCCGCCCGCTGGGAAGGTGATCCAGTCGTGGGCGTGGACGAGATCGAAATGCTGGTCTTTAACGGCGTGGAGAACTTCGTGGGCGTAGCGTTCGATTTCTTCGAACAGATTTTGGCCGTAGATTCCTGCTGAGGCATTTTTTCCGGTTGTAGAACTATTACCCGATACGATTTGGCGAAGGTATTCTTCGGGTGTTGCGTAGGGAGAGGCTATGGAGCTGGGAATGCGGGCTATTTCGATATGGCCTTTGGATTCGTAATTGATCATCTCGTAAGGCTCGTTGGCAGTATGTTCTTTTACCCGATCAAGGACAAATGATGGCAAGGCAAAACACAAATTGATCCCCTGTTGGGCGAGGGCTTCGGCAAGGTTTTTCGTTGCCACACCTAAACCACCCGAGTATACGGGCGGATATTCCCAACCTAGTACGAGGATGTTCATGGTTTTGTTTTTTTGTGTTTTTTTAGATTTTTAAATCTGTTCAGTGTAACAAAAATTTTACAAATTGTCAATTGTGCGAATCACATCACGTAAAATGACACCGAAGGGAAAACGAAAGATCACCAAAAG
>JBAXVQ010000137.1:0-2070 GCA_037128935.1 bacterium
CATTGGCTCCCAGAATGCGGTGGTTGACGCTGCGCCAGACAATCCGGTACTGTTTCGCTGCGCTTGAGAGTCGCGCAATCCAGTCGCGCACTTCGGTAAAAGAGTCGCTTAACTCTCTGGAGGCAAATTGATACTCCATTTACCGTTATCTGAGATTATCGCCACACAACAAGAGACGAATCATCATGAACGATTGCCAGTTTTGATTGGCTGAAATTGTTTGTTATACTGCAGAGGGAAGTTGTTTTGATAACTCATGAAGATGTTGCTTGATACATATTATCTGATTTGGTCATTCAATAATCCCGAGAAGTTGTTGCAATCGGTTGCGGATCTTTTGGTTTCAGAGGAAAGTGAAGTTTTCTTCAGCCAAGCATTTATTGATTAAGAAAATTTGTCAAGATTCCGGGATTTCCGCTGTATCCAACAGCTCATGTACTGAAATACATTGAAAGAGGAGAGGAGATTACTTTGCCGACAATATCGATGTTTTATGGAATTATCATTCGTATGTACTTTGCTCCCGGTGAGCACCCGCCACCGCACTTTCATGTTTACCATGCTGAATATTCAGCAACGGTAGATATAGGCACTTGCGAGGTGATTGAAGGGAATTTACCGAGGAAGCAGATAAAACTTGTCTTGGCGTGGGCTGAATTACATCAAGAAGAGCTTATGAGTGACTGGGATTTGGTTATGAATGGTGATGAGCCATTTAAAATTCAACCATTACAATAGGAGAAAATACAATGTATCTATCAGTAATAGATGTTGTTCCCCGAGCTAATTTCATGCTTGATATCACCTTTAGTAATGGTGAAAGTGGAGTGTTGGATATGAAGCCATATCTGGGTTTTGGAGTTTTTAATCGACTTAAAGATTACAAATCTTTTGAAAAAGTTTCAGTTGCTTTTGACACCATCGAATGGGAGTCTGGAGTCGATCTTGATCCTGAGTTTATTTACGATAAATGCAAAAAATCGGTCAAAAAAACGCTCTAACGGAGTACGGACAACGGCTATATCAAGACAAATCGATGAGAAAAAAATTTTTTATAATTGCCTGTATGAAAGTAATATATAGTAAATTAGTTTTCAACTAACGGACATAAGTGAAATGAAACTGAGAATTGGTTTATTTGTTTTTGCTAGAAAAAGTGTAATGCTTTTGGCGTTTTTATCACTTTTATATTCTTGTTCCAATAATGATAAAGGCAGTTACGACGAAATCAAGGTCGTTCGTGACTTTTATAATGCGATGAGCGAAGGCAACTACCAAAAGGTTACAGAATTAATATACATTGCTCCGTTGCCAATAGGAACAATTTTTGGTATCGGTGATAATGAAATCAGTATTTTTCAAAAAAGGTTTCCATGGACAGGAAAAAAATTAGTAAGGGTAGTCAAGTTGCCAACTAGCACTGATAAAGAATGTAGATATGAATTACAAATAGAGTCAAATGGAAATATTTAAAAGGATAATCTTTTCCTTATAAAATCAAACGATAAATGGACTGTTGCATTAATCCAGCAGTTAAGATCAGAAGGATATTAGTGGTGTATGGTGGATACGTTGGGAATGTGGTGCTGATTTGTCGGCGGACACCATTGAGGCGCGATGGCAGGTTGTTGACGAAGCAGTTCCGCAGATGAGGATTGATGGCAAGCATTGTCACACTCGCAGTCAAACTCTCCCCAGCGCCTCAACCACCCACTCAAACCCAATCCTCTCCTGCTCCAGCACGGCAAGCTGCTCGGTCAGGGCTTGCAGGATATTGGAGGTGGCTTCAAGGTCGCGCTTTTCCGTCTCCAGCCGGGCGATGGCAACGGCCTGTTAAAGCGGAGCGGATAACCGTTGAGATCATGCAGGACGACTGGCTTGGCACCGCCTCAAAGTTTTTTTGCCGCTCCGATTTGAATCGCCAACCACTTTCTTGTGAGAGTGACTTTTTTATTGGCTTCGTTCTCTTGTAAATCAATAGTATTATTTGTACTTAAAACAAAAGCGTTCTCTTTAGAAAAAATTCCTGTAATATCGGACTATCATAGCCAAAAAAAGGAGCAGGGATGA
>JBAXVQ010000138.1:0-2067 GCA_037128935.1 bacterium
CATATACAAAAGCGGGGATTAGGAGGAAGAAAGGGAAACCGAGAAATATTGCGATGTTGGTTGTCCAATTTTTTGCAACGGCAATTGGGTCTATTTTTTTCAAGATTGCTTGGGAATTTTCGTTGTCAGCGATTGTATCCCAATTTTCTGACCATTCTCTGTCACCATAGGCAAAAAACCAAAGATTTTTAGCTTGATTGTTGTAAAAAGGTGATCCTGTTTGAGCTGTTGATAAAACGAATTGCGGGGTGTTAATAAGTAATACGGTTATCGCAAAGAGTGCTAGATGATGCCATTTTTTCTGTTTTTGTGTGGCAAGCAGCCAGAACAAACAGGTTATGAATATCACGAACGCAGGATGTCTGATTAGGCAACCTGCGCCGAGAGTAATTGCTGAGGCAAGAATTAGGTGTAACTTAGGATATTTTTGATATTCAACCAGAAGAATTATGCCGAGAAATACTAAAACGTTCCAGAGTACATCAGTTCCCATAAAGAGGCTTTCCAATAGTAGGAGAGAACTCACCATGAGGATTGATGTTATCTGTGCATTTTTTATAGAACTATTTTTTTTGCAGTACCAGTACGTGGCAGAAAGTAAGAGAAGTAAGCTGAGGTAGTTTATCCATTTGCCTAGGAGATAGCGATTTGGAATGATTAGACTACCAAGTCGGAGAAGAAGTGGATAACCAAAGGGATAGAAAGGGTCAATGGTGAAAACGCTTGCTAATGACTTTGCTTTGACCACAAAGTGCCCAAAAAAATCTGGTTCCTGAGTATCGGTAAGTGCTGTCCAGTGAAAATATTGCACAAACCAATAGAGCGCTGTTGAGCCGATTAGGAAAAAGATGAGAAAGCGATGGTTGTGGAGAAGTTTTTTTATTCGTTTCATGGGAAATGGTTTGATGGATTTTGTTTATTCTCTGATCTGTCCGGTGCCTAGGGCAATCCATTTGTAGATGGTCATTTCGCGAAGACCCATGGGACCGCGGGCGTGGATTTTTTCCGTGCTGATGCCAAGTTCGGCGCCGAGTCCGAAGATTCCACCGTCGTTGAGGCGGGTTGAGGCGTTGGTGAAGAGAACTGCTGCGTCAACGGTGGCAATAAATTGTTTTGTGGTGGTTTCGTTTTCGGTCATGATGCCTTCGGAGTGGCGTGAGCCGTGGGTATTCATAAAGTCGGTTGCTTCAGCGAGGTCAGCGACTATTTTGATTCCAACAATGTAATCAAGAAACTCGGTGTCCCAATCTTTGGCGGTTGCTGCTGTGATTTGAGGAGCTATCTTTTGAGTACGTTCGCAGCCACGGATTTCTACAGGGATTTCTTTGTACTTCTGCACCATTGTGGGGATGAAGTCGTTTGCGATGTCGTTGTGCACTAGGATGACATCGAGTGAATTGCAGGTGGAAGGACGGTTGATCTTGGCATTCAGGCAGACATCCCAAGACTTTTGGAGATCAGCTTCTTTGTCGACGAAGATGTGGACAATACCTTTGTCGTGTTTGATAACGGGCATAAGGGCGTTTTCTGTGACGGTTTTGACGAGTGCTTCGCCGCCGCGGGGGATGACAAGGTCGATGTAGTCTTTTTCTTTGAGGAGTGCGGGGAGTTGCTCTCGTTGTGGAAGATCTAGATATTGGCAGAATCCTTCGGGGACGTGGTTGTCCTGGAGTGCCTGCGTGATTATTTCTACGAGAGCGAGGTTGGTGTTGCGGGAAAGTGTTCCGCCTTTGAGGAGGCAGGAGTTGCCGGATTTAAGACAGAGAGCGAAGGTGTCGATGGTGACGTTGGGACGAGCTTCGTAGACGATGAGGATAACACCGATGGGTACTCGGAGTTTATAGAGTTTGATGCCGTTTTTTAGCGTTGAATGGTCAAATTCTTCGCCGACAGGATCGGGAAGATTGATGATCGTTTCTAGGCTTTCTATCAAGCCGTCGATGCGTTTTTCGTTTAGAGCGAGGCGATCAATAAATGCTTGTGGTTGCCCAACTGATGAGGCGTGATCGAGATCCTTTTGGTTCGCCGTTATGACTGTTGTTACTCGATTTGCGCCTTCGCCGACCG
>JBAXVQ010000139.1:0-2061 GCA_037128935.1 bacterium
AAAAGTCATCAGAGAGCGAGTTGGAGGATGGAGACATCAGGCGTTGCGTTGCAGATGAACTTCCCTGATGCGGGGGTGCCTTGCTCGGGATTTTTTTTATTTTCCTGCGTATGCTTTTTTATGTGCTGCTGTCGCTTTTTTTAAAAAATTATTTCACTGGAGTGGTTTGTGCTGGGGTGGTGGTTGTGGCGGCTGTAGGTGTGGTTTGGGTGGTTGCTGTTGTAGTTTCTGGGCGGTGGACGCCTAGGCCGGAGAGGCCGATGATGAGTATCAAGGCAAGTCCGAGGGTGAGGACTAGGATGGTGGCTTTGAATGGGGTGAAGGGGGTTTGGATTTGTTTATCGGTGGACAAGTGATGCTCCTTATTGTTGTTCAATCTTGTGTTTATGCTGATAGTATTAGCGTTCTTTTACTGTGTGGATGAAGATTTGAGTGATGGTAACTCCTGTTGCCACTGTTCCTAGTATTGCGGTTGCTAGGGCTGAAGTTGTGTATCCTGCAAAGAGCAAACAGTAGGCTATGAAGCCAGAATAGCACACAATCACGCTATACCAAGCGTTAATTGTAGCATAGTCATGCTTTTCCCTGAATAGTGCTGCAAGAAAGTAGTTTCCGCTTAGCAAAAGTGTGCATAAAAGGATGGTATAGTGGAGTTCTTGGGAGTTTGCCGTGGTGGTGTATGTTTGCAATGTTTCATCGAGAGGGCTTTTGAGGATGAATTTCCAAAGCAAAAAGAAAAGAACAAAATGGATAATTGTTGTTCCAATAAGCAATTTTCCTAAGTAACGTAAGAAGAAAAATTTAGAATTTTTTCGCAGTTCAGTAAAACTGTTTCCTGAGGCTTTTGCCGTTTTTTCTATATCAAAACCCTTCATTGTCATGGAGGTCACCCCACTTTTTTTCTATGAAGTGTTCAAATTCTCTGATGGTCCAGATGGGCACATTATGGCTTTTTGCATGCATTTGGAGGGAACGGTCGTTGGTTATGACCGTGAGTTCGTTTTTGTTTTTTGCTAGTTCGCAGCGATGGATGATGTTGTCATCAGCTGATTCGTCCATTGAGAATATGATTTTTATATTTCCATGTGTGGGCATGGTTTTGTAATCGTAGTATTTTGGTGAGTAGCCGTCAAAGACGAGGGTGAATTTTTTCTTGGGATCGGATTGGGTGATGGTTATGAGAAGTTCGATGAGTTCATAAATTGGTTGTGGTGATTGGGAGATTGCGAGTCGCGTGGAGTGGAGTAGGTTGTAGCCGTCGATAAGGTAACGCATGGTTGGTGTTTACTACTATCTGAAAGCTGAATATGTTAACAGGTGCAGCCTGATCCGCATCCTCCGCAGGAGGTTTTTTCCTGAGGGGCAGGTGTTGGAGTTTGTGTTGCAGCTGCAGCAGGAGTGGTTGTTGGTTCAGTTTTTGTAGCAGCGGTATCAGTGGTTGGTTTTGTGATGGCGGCTGAGTTGGAAGATTTGCTGTCGGTGCTGTACCAGCCGCTTCCTTTGAATACTACGGAAGGGGCGTGGAGTATTTTTCTTATGGAGCTGTTGCAGTTTGGGCAGTGTTTGAGGGGTTCTTCGTGGAAGCTTTGAAATTTTTCGAATTGGTGGCCACATTTGTCGCATTTGTATTCGTAGGTGGGCATTGTAGAGTTTCTCCGGTTTTTTGGCATCTGATGGTGAGAATCGTAGCAAATTGAGGGGGCTTTTGCAAGGGGTGCAATGGGTTGAGGTTGTCTGTTTCAATTTGTGTTAAATTGTTCGTTCAATGTTGTACATTGAACGTTTTTATTATGGGAGTATGAAGGCGATGTTTGAGATGGGGAATGGTAATTTTGTAGAGACAATGGCATGCCTTGTCTCGGGAGGTGTGGTTTTTTGAATCCTGCTGTTTGAGATCTTTATGCCATAGGGTGGAGTTTTTTCGTCTTTGTCATCCTACTTTTTGTGCTTGGCAAAAAGGTAGCAAAAACCGCGTCACTTTTTTTATCTCAGGTAGTGGTGGGTAACGAAGAGGAAAAAAGTGACATAAAAAGTTATCAGAGAGCGGGATGGAGGTGGGAG
>JBAXVQ010000014.1:0-36563 GCA_037128935.1 bacterium
CTTCACGGTCTTTCCATTTGTCGATAAATTGGTAGGAGAGGGTTTTTATGGTTTCCAGTTCTTGATCCATTTTGGGGTCGTTGTCGGAGGCGTAGAGGAGTGCGAGATTCCAAGTGTTTTTGTTTGCTGTATCGACGGGCATGCGTGGGTTTTCCTTGTGTTGTTGCTGGTTTAAGTGTAGTGGGTTGGAGGGGAAAGTTAAACTGTATTGATGTACGTGTTCACTGCACTGTTGTATTCATGCTCCGATGCTCCGACGCTCCAAAGAGCAACTTTGGCGGGATTCTTAAACTACCTCCAATGCGGTATTGGAGCTGTCCTCCGTTTATAGGTTCATGTGTAAAAATGCCGAAATGACGGCATTTTTACACATGAACCAAAGAGCGGGATAGAAACTTGAGATATTTGGGGTATCGATAATCCCTAACTTGATGCCCGTAGGGAACGCAGATCTGCGTTCCCTACGGGCATCGGTTCATCGTAATGACGACAGACACTTATTTACTTAATTGAGCCTTTTGCGTGCGGAAGAAGAAAAAGAAGATAATCCAGGCAAGTCCTGTGGCTGCGGCGGCGACGATGGTTGGGAGGTTGATGTTGAGGGAAACGATGAAGCCGGCGATGATTGGTGGGAGGGCTTGTCCGAGGGATTGGATAGACTGATTGATGCCGAGGATTTCACCTTGGGAATCGGCGGTGCTGAGGTTGGAAATGATTGCGGTTGAGTTGGGCTGGGTTAATCCTTGGAAGATGGCGATGAATGGGATGACGAGGTAAATCATCCAGGACTGCGATGGAAGTAAAAGAAATGGGAACGTGATGGCGAGAAGCAGTACTGAGTAGGAAAGAATCTGTTTGGAGCTGAGAGCTTTCGATAGTGGTCTTGTGATGCCACCTTGTGTAATAGCGATCCAAAGTCCCATAAAGGCGAAAAGATCACCGATCTGCGAAGTGGAGAAGTTGAATTTCTCAATGAGAAAGACTTGGAAAAATTGTGTGAAAAAGTTGAATCCAAAGGTGAGGAGGAAGACGACTAGAAACATCACGCGGAGGTTGGGCATCTGGAAAGCCCGGTAGAGGTTTTTGAATCCGGTGAGTGGGCTGATTTTGGCATTGGATTTGGTTTTTAATGTTTCCCTGAAGCGGATTACAACGGCGATGATGTTCAAGAACGTTAATATGGCAGCTACCCAGAATGGGGTGGCGAAGTTGAACCAAGAAACGATCGTGGGGTCGGAAAGCTTTCCACCAACGTAGGGGCCGATGATGAAGCCAAGTCCAAACGCCATACCGATGAGTCCGAAGTTTTTTGCTTTGGATTTTTCGTCACTCATGTCGGCGATGGCGGAGAGAGCGATGGAAATATTTCCGCCGGTAAATCCATCCAGCGTGCGGCTGAAAAACAAAAGAAAAATGTTTTGGGTCATGATGCCGATTGCGAAAAGAATGTAACCAATGAGCGTGCCAATGAGCGAGATGATCAGGGTTTTCTTTCTGCCGTGGCGGTCTGAGAGTGCTCCTAGAATTGGTGCTCCGAAAAACTGAGCAATGGGATAACAGGCAATCATGAAGCCAAGAATTAATGTTCGTGTTGAGAACACCATGTCGAACGGCAAAATGCCGTGCATCGGGTCGAGCAGTACTCTGGAAAGGATCGGAATGACAATTCCTAATCCAAGGAGGTCGATAAAGACGGTGATGAATAATGGAAGTATGGAATTTTTTTTCTGAGTGTTCATGTGATCATCCTGTTCTGAATAGTACGGTTACCGTAGTAATTTTATATACTGCTTGTCGTATTGTCAACGTTGGTGGATTGAGGAGTGTTAGTATGCTAGTTGCAAATAATAGTAGTGTTATGCACTAGAGGTAGAGTTTTAGTTGTTCATGTGCATTTTCGTGCTTGACTGCTTGGTCAGAACAATTACCCAATGATGTTAAGTAGTTTTATTGTTGCCTATATATGCGTAAAACCTTTAATAAATAGTTTTTGGATTTCATAATCAACTTAAAAAATATGCATACCACAATGCACAACTACAACTTTGTTTAAAACCAAAGTACACAAGAAAGCAGAGGGGAGGCTTAGTGATAGTAATTGCAGTTTGGCTTCTTTCAGCTGGTTGATGGTTTAGATATAAATCAATCTTCACTGTCTTAAATTTACAAAGTCCATTGAAGAAGATTTATCCCCCCTACCAAGGAGACGAGAACCCATGATGAAAAAATGAGTATCAAGGCAAAAACTATTTTTTGAATGGAGCGTTTGGTTTCCACAAGTGCTTGTTTGTTACCACCTGCTGTCGTTAGTCGAGCGCCAATTCGGACTAAGTTGAGTACTGAAACTGTACCAGCAATGCTGTAAAGCCAAGTAAGGAGAAAACTCAGATATTTCCCCCATGCAAGTGAATCGGTGTTAAGTGTACCCATTGCTGTCCAAATCATTGCGTTGTCAGGTGTTTGTGCTGGAGTTGGAGGTGGTTCACAAAGCTTTTTTACACTATCAGATTGATTTTCAGGACATGAAGCTTGATTCTGTAGGCAGAGGAGAAACTGCCCCGTGAGCTCCTGTCCTGTAAATGTAAAAGAAGCTGTTGAGGGCTGATAGCCACTTTTTTCAAAGTTAAGCAGGTAGGTTCCTTCACTTGGGATATCAAAACTAAATGCGCCTGTTGAGTCGGTAACTGCTTCTTGACCTTTCCCTGATGAGGTTGATAAGGTAACTGTTACGCCATCAAGCACTAGAGGGAAAAGAGTAAATTCGGGTGTGGGAGAAGTTGCAAAGAATGGAAATAGCAGCGTTTGTTGAGCGCTGCGTTTCTCGGCAATGGTTCCTGAGACTCGTTCGGAGGAGCAGCTGCTTGCTTCCTCAATACTGCTGTAGTAGATTCTCCAACTTCCAAGTGATTCGCCATCATCATGCCACACAGCACCAAAGCTTTTGTCATTCGTGGAAATTTCTGCTTCACGCGCCCGTTTGTTGTTGGACCGAAGGGTCTCTATACTTTTCCAAGCTTTTCCTTTGTTAGTTGATGTGGTGCTGAGGATAGAATCTTGTGACGTTTTTATCTGTTCTTCCCAGATAGCAATCAGGGTTCCAGTTTTGGAAATTGCAAGTGCGGGGTTGCGAGATAAAAGTTTCTGATTATTGCCAATCGATTTGGCTGGAGTCCATGTTTTTCCCGAGTCAGGTGAAGATGAAAAATATGGTTCGTAGTTATAATTATTACTGTCAGGAGATGCCGACCAGACGAGATAAAGTTCTGATTGTTTATTAGATAGTAATTTTGAACTACTGGTTTTTCCTTTATGAATTTGCTTAGAAGCTTCCCACTGCTGATTCCCGCTTTTTGAGGTGTAATAGAGTGTATTGTTGGAATTGTTGCTACGATCCTGATCAATATAACTAATGTGTATTGTTTCCATCGAGTTAGATTTTGTTGTTGTGATGCTGGTTCCAGTTTTGAAGTCAAATTTGGATCCAGTAGATACATCTTCTAATGCACTCCATGTATTGTTACTCTTTCCAACATAACCGATGGAATAATCATCGTTGGGTTTTTGGTACATACACGTAATGTGAGGGTTTCCTATACTATCAAACACCATATCAGGCTCAAAGCTTGGTTCAGATGTCGTTGTTTCTACCTCACCCCAGGTTTTTCCTCCATCTGTTGATTCTTTGTAGTAAATTCGGGAGTCGGAGTTTTTGTCTTTTTTGGCTTTATACACAATACCAACTACAGTTTTGCTGTTGCGTAATCCCACGCGAATGCGAGGAAGTTGGGCACTTTTATCACTTTGAGAAATTCTCTGTGGGGTGCTCCAGGTGCTCCCTTTTTTCTGCATATAGTTGATACTGAAATTTCCTTCTTTTCCTTCTTGAAAAACGACATGGGTTACTCCTTGTTCATCAATTGCAATGTCAGGAAACGTTGCAACAATGGATGAAGCTGTAATCGGTTCGGGAGTACTCCATGAAGGGCTAGCTTCCAGAGGTGCGGTTGTTATACTGGCAATAAATAAAAGGAAAAGCGCTAATGCTATTGTTTTATTAAACATACTATTTTCCTGTAGTAGTGGAGTTCTACTGCACATCGTACCATGTTTGAAGAAAACCTTTGTAGCTGAGTTTAGAGGATTTCAGTTCTCATAATAAAGACTGATGAGGGATTTGATTGATCTGTTATAAATCCATTTTTCTTAGTCGACTCATACTCTCACAATAACACCAACAGTGTCTTTGATTTTTGATACGCACTTATTCACTAATAAAAGTTTCAAGGTAACAGTCACTTTCTGAGGGAATTACTACAGCGAAACCTTCACTGGGAGGAGAGTAATGTCGAGCTCTTACTGGAGAACATCTTTTTCTCAACGTTGTCGTTTTCCAGATATTCAAAAATGCGGGACTGAGCTGCTAATAAACTTGCTCAATCCCGCACAGATAAATCACAACTGAGTAAAAAAATTTTTTTAGTATATTGAATTTTTTACTTTAACCTAAATATAAACTCTATAGTTCAACAGCAACCTTTTCCTCATGCCAAATGCCGTTAGAGTTGATCAACACAGTCCAGTCTCCCACCTTGGTGAACGTAAAGTTATAGGGTGTTGCTTTTGATATATCTTTATAGGTAGAGCTTCCATCGGGTGCAATAACAACAACTTTAACATTATTCGTTGTTAGGGCGCTAAGTGAGGCTTTTCCGTTGAGTGGAGAGCAAATACAAAATACCCTTTTTAGATCAGCTGAAAAATTATAGTTGGCGTCTGCATTGACTGTTCTAAATTCTATTACTTCAGTAGCGACAGGTGTAGGGCTTCCAATGATAGGACTTTGCTTTGCTACTGCTGTTTGAGTTCCATTGATAGGACTTTGTGTTATTACTACTGTCGGAGTTCTATTAACAGGGCTTAGCGTTGCTACTGCTGTTTGAGTTCCATTGACAGGACTTTGTGTTGTTACTGCGGTGGGAGTTCTATTAACAGGGCTTTGCGTTATGACAGCTGTTGGAGTAATGTTACTTCCATTAATACCACGCACATCAAGATCAAAGATATTTCCCCAACCATTCCAATTGTAAACAGATCCATAGGCGTCTAACCAACGAAGACGAACATATCGTGCTTGCTTATTTATACCGTTAATAGGAGCGACTTGGCTTCTATTTGTAACTAATTTTCCGGCAACAAGTGTCCACGTTTTGTTGTCGTTAGATACTGCTAGTTCAATACCAGCTTGCGTTCCAAATTGAGTTCTACCATCCCAAGAAAGGTTATAGGTTATAGAAGAAATAGTTACCACAGAACCTAAATCTACAACTGCATTAGTGCTTGGATTCGTAGAAACTAACCAACCAGTAGTAGCGTTACAATCGACCATTAGAGGCCAAGTATTGTTAGTAGTAGAATAATTTACATTACCATCATGTACAATAACATTTTTATTGTATGCGAGGTTATTTTGAGTGCAGTCATTTGCAGCTTGCCCTTGAATAACTGATTTTCCTGAAAATCCTTCTCCAACTTGGTCAGGATCGGGAGAGTAAAGTAGGTGTTGACCTGAAATGCCCCATATCCCCCCAAAAGCTATTGTTAAAATAGCTACCCCAGCCACTAATTTTTTTTTCTTTTTAATGAGGTCTCCAAATTTTCTTAAACCTTTTGGAACCTTTTTTTCGCCAACACTTTCATTAGATGTTTGTGATTGTTCATTGTTCATGTGTTCTCCTTTTGTTTGTTTTTTGATCTATTCATACTAACATGAACATAAGTTTTTGTAAACTAAACATTACAAATTTCTTACAATTTCTAAAAATCGTAAATTTTGTACAATTAAGATTTAATGCTAAAACATTGGCAGCATTTGCTGCTTATTTGCATAATAATTAATTGCAAAGACAGAAAATAATTTTGATCTAACTCGTTTGCTGAGGTGTTTTGCATTGTTTGCTAAATACTCTGCAATTTTATACATATTCACTTCAATGGTAATAACACTTGGTCTTGAAATAGCAATAAAACTACTTAATTCGAATGTATGTATATCAACACAATTTAATTTGGAATGCAAAGCCTACTACTAAAGCGCATGTTATAAAGATTTTTTTTTGAGGAGTACTTTGTTGCTACTTTCTCAAAAACTAAACATGCTAGTAGTGCCTCGTTACGGCATTTCAACATGTTTAGCACAAAAAAAATCTTTGTTGGAATGTATGATAAGGGGAATACAGCTGATTAATCACAACAGTTTGCTGAGGGCACTTTCTAGCTCACTGTATTCAAATGAAAACTTTGCTTTTTCAATCTTCTCAGGAATCACTCGTTGGCTTGCGATGATGCTGTCGGCAAGCTCGCCATAATTCCAGCGGAGGGCGAACTTGGGAATAGTAAGCCAAGCTGGTCGTCGGAGTACTTTGGCCATTAATTTAGTGAAGTCTTTGTTTTTCACGGGTGTGGGGGATGAAAGGTTGATGACGCCTTGAAGACGAGTTTTCTCAAGCGCGAAGAGGTATCCGCGGATAACATCGTCCTGATAGACCCAGGGAAACCACTGTCGCCCATTGGAAAGTTTCCCCCCAAAGCCTGCTCGAAATAGTGGGAGGAGTTGTTGAATTACGCCCTGATTACCTAGCACTGGCGCAGTTCGAAGTATGACCGTTCTAATTCCTAAATTTTCGGCATTAAGGGCTTCACTTTCCCAATGCTGGCAGAGAGTGGAAAGGAAATCATCGCCGGAGTCGGCGTTTTCTTTGAGCTCTTCATCACCTCTGTCTCCGTAGAATCCTACACCCGAAGATGAAATGAGTGTCTTAGGTTTTTTTTTGACCTGCTTTAGTGACTGCACCAGATTCATGGTCGTTGTGATGCGGTTATCGTAAAGATCAAGTTTAAATTTTGAAGTCCATTTTCCGAAAATGGGCATACCGGCTAGATGGATGATTGCACCAACACCTTTGAGAGCTTCGGGGGGAATAAGTTCTTTTGTGAGATCAACTCGGCAAAAGCGTTCGTTGTTTGTTGGGACGTTTCGACCAAGAATGACGACTTCGTGACCTTGCGAGGACAGTGGCCATTGCAGTTGTTGCCCGATAAAACCAGTGCCGCCAGTGATGAGAATACGCATGGATTAGTTGTAACTGTAGTAAATAATGAAAGATAAAAGCATTGAAGTGTATTTTCTTTCATTTTGTCGGGTAAGTCAATCAGCCGTAGTAGCTAGGGATTTGCAGTGTGGTTGAGTGTCGATAATGGAATAGCTTTCCCTGCTAGGTAGTCTTTCACTTCCTGCTTGATATCAACATCTCTAAGGGCTTCAGGCCCCATTGCGTAGATTTCATCTGGCGTGAACCAGTTGAGTGCGGCGATTTCCCCTTCTTGCGGTCTTTCTTTTCCACCTACAACTTCGCCTCGGAAGATAAGTTTGATGACGTGAGGTGTGTCTCCATAAAAGTGCGTGAGATTTTCTTTTACGAGAGAGTAAATGCCAATGAGTGCTGTGGGTTTGAATTCAAGACCAGTTTCTTCCAACACTTCTCTTGCGGCGGCATCGATAGGGTTTTCGCCAACATCGAGCCACCCTGCAGGTTGATTCCATTTTAGGTGGTCGGGGTGGTTTGGGGTGTAGGTGATATTTTCCTGGACAAGGAGGATTTTGCCGTCTCTTTCGATGATGGCTCCGACTGCGCAGAAAGTCTGGGTGAATACTCGTTTTGTCATACAATTGCCTTTTAGTCAGGTTTTTGAGCGGATAGGACTAAGAAATTTTTCAGAATGATATTTCCACTATCATCTTTGAGCAACAAGTCCTTAGCAGCATCAAATTTTTTGTCACCATCGTCGCTATGGATGACTGCGAAGTAGGTTTTTCCTTTTTCTAGTGCGGGATTAACGGTAATAACACCAGAGGAAGCTCCGGGACCAAAATACTGTGAGCCAATAACTTTTCCAGGTTTTTCGTTGTCATTTTCATGTATGGCAACCCAGCCTTCTTTTTCAAGTGTGATCAGTGAGAGCAGGACAGTCGTTCCTGGTTGCTGCATCCCTACCATGACGGAATTTTTTGGAACTACTTCGTTGGCGCGAGGAGTAAGTGAAATTTCGTTGGTAGCTGTAGAGGCGGAAGTTGTTTCATTTCTTGGTGTTGATGGTTGGCAAGCGGAGAGAATGAGTACTGAAGTCAGCGCTG
Source organism: bacterium (assembly GCA_037128935.1). Classification (GTDB taxonomy): domain Bacteria; phylum Patescibacteriota; class CG2-30-54-11; order JBAXVQ01; family JBAXVQ01; genus JBAXVQ01. The sequence goes on from JBAXVQ010000014.1 coordinate 8,192, forward strand.
AGATGGCGATCGTTACTGTTTTTTTCACTTTTGTTTTCTCCTTGTTTAGAAAATTATTAGTCGATTAATTTATTCCAGTCTTCAACAAATCGTTGTAAACCTTTATCGGTCAAATCGTGTTGGATGTTGTATTCCTGCCATGGTTTAGAGAGGTTTATTTCTTCAAAGGGCACGGGTTTGAGGGCTTCTGATTCGAGGTGAAGTGTACCAGAAGGTTGTAGGAATCCTGCTTTTGCCCAGTCTTTCAATATGCTAGCGGGGCTGGTGATGATGTCGGCTGGGAGGTGCATCGAGTTTTGAAAATGGGTAAGGCTTCGGATGCTGGCGGAAAGTACTTCAACGTGGCTATTTCCCTGCTGGTACATGGTTACTACGTTTTGAACAAACTGTGTGCCGTTGAGACCGATGTCATCGAGACGCCCAACGAACGGGGAAATGTAGACGCTGCCACGTTTGGCACCACGGGTGGCGGCGTAGACGGCGGCGGCTTGCTGTTGGGAAAAGCAGAGGGTCATGTTGAGACGAACGCCTTGTTTGGAAAGGATCTCAGCGGCTTCAAGACCTGACTTGGTAATCGGCAGCTTGATGTGGGCGTTGGGGATCCAGGTGTACATTTTCTCACTCTGCTCGATCATTTCCTTGGCAGTGGTGTTGGCATCGGCGTGGACTTCGATGGAAACGGAACCGTTGGGAATGAGTTGGCTGATTTCCCTGACAACATCTTGGTAAAAGTCGTAGACTTCTTCTTTGAGAAATTTCTTTCCTCGGTTGAGGCGTTCCTGGGCTTCAGGGTTTTTGGCAATGAGTGTTGGGTTGGTTGTTTGACCGTCGAGAAAGCCAAGGAGTGCGATGACTTCTTTGGTTTCTTTTGGGTCGCCGCTGTCTAAAAAAAGTTGAGAGAGTAGTCCATCTGGTCGCATTGGGTATTCCTCTTCGCTAGTGTTCGGGAAAGTTCTCCGAACTAGCCATGATTATTTATTCGCACATTTTTCACATATTCTACCATGATATATTCAAATGCCTCTTCGGCTGTGTCAACGAGTTTGTATAACTCCATGTCTTCCGGATTGATCGAGCCGTTTTGTTTGCAGACGACTGTTTCGATCCAGGTGAGAAGCGGAGTCCAGAATTCTTTGTTTACTAACACGATTGGCACTTTGGGAATCTTGTTGGTTTGGATGAGGGTGATCATTTCGAAGAGTTCGTCGAGTGTGCCGAAACCCCCAGGGAAAAAAACATACACTTGAGATGCGAAGGAAAGCATTACTTTCCTTGTGAAGAAATAGTAGAAGTGCTCGGTTTGGTTGACGTAGGGATTTACTTTCTGCTCGTGGGGAAGTTTGATGTTGATACCAGCGGAGACACCACCAGCTTCAAAGGCGCCTTTGTTTGCGGCTTCCATGATGCCTGGACCTCCACCAGTGACAACAGCAAAGTCGGCTTTGGATAATTTGGATGCCAGTTCAGAAGCCTCCTGATAGATGTCATCTTTCAACCCTGCCCGTGCTGATCCGAAAAACGTCACTGCTTTGTCGAAACGTTGCAGGAATTCAAATCCGGTAACAAACTCGGCCATGATTTTGAAAATACGCCATGTGGATACTTCGGTTGGGCTACTACGGAGGATGTGTTCTATATGTGCTTTTTTGTCTTCGGATGCTTTTGGCTGTGCAGGTATTTCCTGGGTCATGAGGGTTCCTTGTTTTTTTTTTCGTTGCTCTATTCGTTTTCTCTTCCCCCTTTTGTAAGGGGGAGTTGGAGGGGGTTGCTTTTTACAAAAGATTCGGAAATCCCCCTAACCCCCTTTGAGAAAGGGGGGACTGGAGAAAATCCAACCCCACCCAGCCTCCCCTTCGGAAGGGGAGGAGTTATCTTGTGCAATGCCACTTTATGCAATTTCTTTCACTTTCTTCACAATCGCGGCTGTGGAAATTTCTTCGAAATCGAGGAGTTCCTGAGGCTTTCCGCTGCGGGGCATTTTGCGGACGGCGAGGAGGTGAATTGGGGTTGCGTGTGTGGAAAGAGCACTGCTGACGGCTTCTCCGATGCCACCTTCGACGAAGTGGTCTTCGACGGTGATGATGGCTTTGGTTTCTGTAGCTGCCTTTTTAAGTGTGGCAATATCAAGTGGTTTTACGCTGTAAAGATCGATAACGCGGATGGTGATGCCTTCAGCTTTTAAAATATCGTATGCAGCTAGGGCTTCATGAAGTGTTACACCAGCACCGATGACGGTAATGCTGTCAGCGCTGCTGTGGCGAAGGGTTTTGCTGCCGCCGATGGGGAATTGTTCGGTTGGTTCGTAGAGGATGGCGGTGTCTTTGCGGGTGGTGCGGATGTAGGTACTGCCGTGGTGTTTGGCTGCTTCTTCGATTAACTTTTCTGCGGAAATGGCGTCGGATGGGTATAAAACGGTACTGCCTAACAATGTGCGGAACATGGCGATATCTTCAAGTCCCATCTGGGATGAGCCATCTTCGCCGATGGAAACGCCAGCATGGGAGCCGACAACCTTGACGTTGCCGTCGGAGTACTGGAGCATACGAATCTGGTCAAAGGCGCGGGAAAGAAATGCCGCGAAGGAGGAAACAAAGGGCACTTTTCCTCGGCGGGCAAAGCCCAATGCAGTGCCAACCATGTTTTGCTCGGCGATGTACATTTCGAAGAAACGGTCGGCGTGGTCTTTTTTGAAAAATTCAGCGTAGGTGGAGTTGCTGGTTTCGGCGTCTAGGACAACAATGTCGGGGTAAGCATCAGCAAGACGAACAAGGGCATTACCGTATGCTCTGCGTGTTGCGACAGCTTTTGTAGTGTCGTATTGCAAAGCAGGAGCAGGTGTTGCCTGTTTTTTCTGTGGTGACGTATTTTCTGGAGCGGCGATTGTTCCGCGAAGGTTTTTATCAATGTCGCCGAGTTCAACAAGGGCTTTGGCTAGGTCATCTTTGGAAAGCGGTTTGCCGTGCCAGTTGTCTTTGTCTTCAATGAATGAGATGCCCTTCCCTTTCAAGGTTTTGGCGATGATCATTGTTGGTTTTTCTGGGCTTTCAACGGCTTTTTTGAAGGCTTCGTGGCAGGAAGCGAGGTCGTGACCATCGATAACGACGGTTTCCCAGCCGAATGCGGCAACGCGTTTTTCAAAGGCTTCAATGTTGTGGCCGTACATGGTCTGGCCGCGTTGACCGAGGCGGTTGACGTCGATGATGCCGATGAGGTTGTTGAGTTTGTAAAATTCTGCGGCGGCGATGGCTTCCCAGACTGATCCTTCGGCCATTTCGCTGTCACCGAGGAGGACAAATGTGCGGTATGGGAGTTTGTCGACTTTTTTGGCATTGAGTGCCATACCGACACCGATGGATAAACCCTGCCCGAGAGAGCCAGTGGCGGCTTCGGTGTAAGGGAAGTTCAGGGTTGGGTGGCCTTCGAGCGGGCTGTCAAATTTCCTGAGGGTGAGCAGTTCGGCTTCGGTAAGTTTTCCGGCGGCAGCGTAGAGTGCGTAAAAGAGCGGTGAGGCGTGGCCTTTGGAGAAAATGAGGCGGTCGTTGTTTGGGTTGTTGGGGTTTTCGAGATCAGTTTTGAAGAAGCCATCGAAAAAGAGTGTGGCCATGAGTTCAACAGCGGAAAGGGATGATGTCGGGTGACCGGAGCCGGCTTCGGTGGTGGAGATGATGATGTAGTAACGCAGCAGTCTGGCGATTGATTCGAGGTTTGGTTGGTTCATGTATATAAGTATTAGTAATTACTGAAATAAAGACCGGCCGATGTAACTGGTTTACAAAAATAAAGCAGTTTCATTCTACTGGATTTTTTGGGATGAGGAAAGGGTTGGGGGTGGGGAGCTCTCACTGTATTGCCACAATCATGCTCCGACGCTCCAGAGATCTGCATTGATGGTTTGTTGCAAGACACTAGTACAATGCAAGTGGAGCTGTCCTCTGTGTGTAGGTTCTTGAGTAGGGAACAGGCATGCCTTTTCCCTACTCAAGAACCAAAGAGCGAGACAGAAATACATTTCGCCGTTCATTGTCTTGGTTGAATGCCTTTATGTGTCATTCTACCAGTGTATGGATAATGTTAACGGCTTCCAATTGAATGTTCTGTTAATGTGTGTTTAACAATCAATTTTCCATATAGAAATTTTCGCATGCTAGCTTTGGAAGTTTGCTCAGAGAAAGATAGTCACCAGGTTTTTTTAACATGTATGGTTTACTGATGGGACAACGTAGCGTTGGCAAATAATACCTAAATCAAACTTCTTTAGTAATTACTCGTTGGGTTATAATTCACAATAGAATTTTGAAAAATTGAGCTATCTTCACAATAGAGGAAAAAATGCCAAGAGCCAGCAAATCACTACAGACAGATAAAAACATTACAAATATATCAATTTCTTTCGAGGGCGGAAAAAAAATGCACGCCATCAAATATCTTAAAAAAATAAGTAACAACGGAACAAAATTTATAAAAAATATTTTTCAACAAACAAAAATTTTTCTTATAAATAATCCATTACTTCCTCTTGCTTTAATAGTTACCTTTTTCATTTTAGCCTTCAACATCGATAAAAACCCTGTTGGTTTTTTTTGCGATGAAGCACAAATCGGCATTGATGCCTATAAAATTCTAACCACAGGAAAAGATATGCATGGGCAGTCATTTCCTCTCTGGTTCACAGGTATAATGACTGGTGGTTCTGTCCCTGGCTTACGAATCTACTCAGATATCCCTTTTATATTGCTTTTTGGGTTAAATATTTTTGCTACCAGAATTGCCTCTGTATTCTGGGGTTTAGCTTTTATGACTGGACTCTACTTCCTTACAAAGTTAATTTTTAATAAAACTGCTGCTAACTTTTCTATCCTATTTCTCATGATTTCCCCATGGTTTCTTCATTGTTTTAGAATAGCTCAAAACTGGTCAACATACCCTCCAACTGTTGTATTAGCGCTATTCTTGCTGATAAAAGGTATAAGAGAAAAAAGATATTCAATTTTCGCTGCGGGAACAATAACCGCCGGACTTGTTTTTTATACCTATCCAGTCTCACTTTTTACTGCTCCACCTTTATTTATTACTTTGGGATTAATCTTTTTGCCAGAATTATGGAGAAATAAAAAATATCTTTTAACTGCAATTATTGGCGCAATGATCTTTATTTTACCCCTTATTTTTATTCTGAATAATCCTATTCACACTCGTCGTGAAAAACAAATCAGCCTTTCTGAAAAAATTTCCTTAACAAATCTAAATAGAAGTTACAAACTTGCGTTCGGAAAAGCTTTTTTATTTGAAACTGGTAGTCATCATGAGCGAGATACTCCAGCGCAAAATGTAACAGACTCTTGGGGTGTCTTCCCAATTTTTTTCCTCCCATTTCTACTGTTTAGCGCATCGGCAATAATACGATCGGCGTTTAAAAGAGAATATATACTACTTGTGGTTTGGATAATTATTTACCCTATAACAGGTTTTGGAGCTATTTCAGAGAACTGGAACATGATTGGCTTACCAATCATCGTTCTTCTTACAGCTGCTGGTGCTATGTTTCTATATAAAACAATCCTCTCCCGCTCACTACTACTGTCAAAATTCTTCATAGCTGCTATAGTTTTAATATCATTTATAAACCTTACAAATTATTTACTTGTTTATCACATCAAATACCCAAAACAAGCTGTTATAGGATGGCAATATGGACCAGAAAAAATAATTGAATCATTTGTAAAAAATTATGATCAATATGATGACTTTGTGATGACTTTCGTAGGTTTCAATGCTCCAGAAATTTTCTTCCCATTTTTTTCCCCTCATAAATATGAAAAATTTCATATCGGTTTATTTAATAGTTACTCTAATTCAACAAAGAAAACTCTCTATGCAATGAGGTCTGACTATATCCACGACATTGAGAATAACAAAAGCATTAATATCGTTGATAGAGTAAATAACCCAGTAAACAATACTACTCTTTTCTACATCTTTGAAGTAAAACCATCATTCTATTCTGCTAACAAACTGAGTTGGTTAACAACAAGAGTATTTCCCAATGAGTACAATCAAATAGAAAAAAAACTTTTTACTAACGCAACCTACACCAGTGAAGAGAATACTGATACCTGGAAAGAATATAAACCTCCTTCAAATACTTTGAATAATTCGTTCTTTATTTATTTTTATGATTCTTACAATGGACAAATTGGTTGCGAGTATGCCAAATCTCAAGTAAACATGAATACTAATTTAACTGGACAACTACGCTTAACAAGCGTTGGAGGAACGACATCCCTCTGGCTAAACAATAATCAAGTTATAAAAAGTGCCCCTTGGGTAGAATCTATCGACAATACAATTGTCAATGTCAGCTTTCTTAAAGGAAACAATACGTTACTAGCAAAAACTTGTTTTACTGCATATAGAACAAGAGGATTTTTTCTAAGAATAACAAATACCGATGGGACAAGCCTCCAGGACTTCACAAGCAGTGCCCCCCCCCCCCGTTTAAACTTACACCATAGCCGAATCGGTATAAAACGGTAGAAGCAATTATCTCTTGAGTGAGGTGGCAATTGTCCGCCCACGGACAACTACTCCGCTCACCCAATGCAGAAGGGTGAACTGTTTTATACTGGTCTAGCATATAATTTCACAGGGGGAAAAATGCAATCCACACCACATCTTAACCAAATCGCTTAATAAATTCTAACCTTCGTTCCATTTGGTGCATTTCGGTAAATGTAATATGCAGCTTGGGTCGGCATGTTGACGCAACCACGGGAACCGCTGGTGACGTAGTTTGCCTTTGGGCCGAAGACTGAACGGTGGGGAGCATCGTGAAAAGCATCACCGTCGCCGTCAAAAAAGGATGCGTAATTTGTCCACACTTTCCAGCAGTCTTTGGCATTGTTTGGAGCGCATCCCTGCATGTACCAGTGGTCGTTTTTCCAAGTGATCTGTAACTCACCTTTTGGGGTGGCAAAGCCTTTTTTGCCGGTGACTACAAGAGAGGTGAAGAGTAACTCGCCGTTGATATCATAAATACTGGTTTTCTGATCTGCGATGCTGACTTCGATGTGTCCGATTGTTGTATCGGGAATGGTGAGTGAGGATTTGTGGTTGATGATCGCGGGGGCTGATTGATTGTTTGTGGTGTGAGTGGTTGGTGTTGGGGATTTTGTGGGGATGGGGGTAGATGTGGGAAGGAGCACTGTGGCTGTCTCAGTCGGGGTGGAGGTTTCTGTTGGGGTGTTGCGGTAAATTACGACTGTGGACTGTTGAGTGCTCAAGCCTACAGGGGCGGTTGCTATTTTCCCTGAGGCGTATGTGGTAACTGCCATGGCGCCGAGGAAACTGGCGACGGTGATAACCATAAGTGTTTTGGTCATTTCGATTCCTTGCTGTGATTTCTTCTATCAGCAGGTACGAAATATCGAGGTGACTGTTACAGGGAGTTTGAGAATTTTAAAGTGTCAGTTGTCCGCCTTCGGACAACGGCATGAGGGTGCGCTGTAGGAGCGTTGTCCGTGGGCGGACAACTACCACTGAAGTGTTTTAGTTATTTTGCTTCAGCCGGTTTTTCTTCCTTTTTCTCCACCAAAATAAATTCCTTGATCTTGTCCTTGTATCGGTAAAAGAGGAAAGATACGAGCAAAAGAATCACGCCGAGGGCGATGAAGGAGAGGATGCGATAGAGTTCGGAGAGTTGTGAAATATCGTAGACAAATACTTTGAGGGTAACGAAACTGAAGCCGATGATGGCGATGATGCGGGACACCCGATAGCGCATGAGAATGCCGTAGATCATGATGCCTGCGGAAAGAACTGCCCAAGCGAGCGAGAATGCAAGGCTTTTGCCGTAGCGGAGTGCTGTGACTTCGGAATTGCTGTAGGTAGCACCACGAATGCCTGATGGTGCGATGAGCTGGATTTTCTTGTCGAAAAAGAGGGAAATTTCCAAGGTAACCAAAAGCATCAGAACAAAGTGGGCACAGATGGAGAATGTGGTTTCGATTGGTGATGTTGGGAGTTGCTTTTTTGCACTGTCGAATCGGTATGCATAGGCAGAAACAAGAAGGGAAAGAAAAACGGTGACAAGTGCGAGAAATCGTGAGTTGGCAACAAGCATTGTGTTGCTGATTGCATCCGTGAGGTAAAGATCGAATGTGAATAACCGAAAGGCTATCAGCAAGAATACAAAGTTGGCATAGTAGCGGGTTGGCACACTTTCCAGCCGAACACCAACTACAACGATAATAGCAGCTACAACAGCCCAAATCATAGATATCCACGCACCATCAAACTGAATTGGAACAGCAACAGTTAGGAAGAACAGACCCGCAATCAACAATGTTGGCTTGAAAAATTCAGTTTCATTTTTGTATGTGTTGCCGTAGATTCTGTAGCAGTAGGAGCCAACCAGTAAAGCGGCAGCTAGAGAAAGATACGCAATAAAGCGTTGGTCGATTGCGAGAAATTCAACTTTTTTCACCAGTGCAATCGTTTGCAGGGTGATTCCACAGTACATGAGGAATGTGTATCCTCGATAGATAGCTTGGTTATCTTTGGTTCCGAGCCAGATCATCGCGACGGCGGCAAGAGACCAGAGCACTGTTATCCAACAGCCATGCACTTCAATAGGAACTGCAAAGAGCGCCAGTGTCACACCAGTGATAAAAAGGAAGGGCTTTGCAGCATCTGTTTCAGTCTTGAAACTTTCTCCAAATTTTCTATAGCAGTAGGATCCCAGAATCGTAGCAGTGGCAACAACAAGAAGAGTAAGAAATCTAGTATCAATACCGAATAAAAGCTCATCTCGGTAGCTGACAACCTGTGCAAAAAATGAGTAAACGGCAGTGAGGATATAAATAACAACCCCAAACATGCGGTAGGCTTTTTGCTTTCCACTGGTGCCAAAGGCAACGGTGAGAAGAGCCAGAAGAGCCCAGCCAATGGCAATCCAGTTGGTGGTGAGTTCGGAGGGCATGAAGAAAGCAACCAACGAAAGTCCAATCATGCTGAGTGTCACGGTTCCCTTGTTGTCCTCTGGGGCAAGACGACGGAGTACTGCTGCGCCAGACAGTATCACAGCGGCGGCGAGGAGCAAAAAGAGCCCACGGTACTGTGAGTATGCTGGAGTGAGCAGCAGGTATGCGGTCTGAAAATACACATAGGCATTGGCGACTACAAGTACCACATCTCCGCTTCGTATGGTTCTTTTGGAAAGAAAACTAAGGATGTATGGGACGATAAGGAACAGGAGAAAAATGGTGGTGAGAAACCCAAACGTTGGCCAGAATTTTTCGATATCGTACCCTTTGTTTACCCAGATAAAAAAGACGGTGTAGGTTCCAATGCAGCATTCGACCAGTATGGAGGTCCAACGTTTGAACAATGCAATACCAAGAAAACCGGCATTGAGGAGTATCAAGTAGACAAAGAGCGCACTATATTGGTTGTCTTGGGAAACGATCAGTAATGGCGTCAGAAAACCACCAACTAGAGCCATACCGGTGAGTATTGTGCTTTCTACTCGCAAAGATAGCGCGGCTCCAATGGCTGTTATCACCACCATAACGAGAAAAGCGGTTGGTTGGTTGAACACTTGATAGAGTGCATATCCTGCGTAACAAGTGAGGTAAGACAAACCAAGCCCACCTCCCGAGAGGAAAAAAGAGTACTGGCGGTACTTTTCTTTTTTGGAAAGGAAAGCACCCAATCCCATCAGTGCTGCACCAGCAAGAAAACCTAGAAAGACTCGCATAATCGGGAGGATCAGGTTGTGATCAAAGGCGTATTTTAAGAGAAATCCAATACCAAACAGTAAGGCAACAATGCCTAAACCGGCAAACCATTTCCCAGTAATCTTGGTTTCCCAGTTTTCGGTTTCTTTTGTTTTCTGGTGATATACTTTGGGTACTGTATGGGGTTCTGGCTGTTTAGCTTCTACAGTGTGCGGGATGTCAGTCTGGGAAATTTCCCGGATAGTTTCTATTTCTGATCTCTTCTGGAGTGCGCTCTGAGTCTTGGTTTCGGCAACGGTTTCAACCAAATCATCAAAGGCCGGAGAGGTGAAAGACTGCTCGTTCTCTTCAGGTATTTTTGCGGCTGCAGGAAGTGGTGTTTTTCCGTCAGTAAGCTGAGTTTCTATTCTCGTTAGGCGGTTTGAAATGTCGAGAAATGATTGCTGAAGTTTTCTGAGGGTGGTTTGGATGTCCTGGCTTTCTTCCTGGAGCTTGGCGTCGTTGATGGCAAGTTCCACTTCGCGTTTGGTCCAGCCGACTTCCAACAGCTTAGCAGTAATACGTTCAAATGAGTGTCCGATTGCACGCTCTTTTGTGATGTAGATGACAATATCTTGCTGAGCCATGGTGTATTTTCCTGCTTGTTACCGTGAATGATGGGAATGACCTAGTATTCAGCGTTGAGTACCATTTTACCCAAGATAACCTGTCCAATTTTCCACGCTTCGTCCCATGAGGATTTTGGGGCTTCATACGTGATGATAAAGATAGTTCCTTTGGCATCGTTAGCCATAAAAAGGTCGTACACCGTAATTGGACCTTCCTGGATCTGCTGGTCGTTGATGTAGAGAGAGTATCCTGAGAATGGTGATCCTTGGCTGTCGATCTTAGTTGGTGCGCTGGTACTGTACTTGCTCTGGGCGGCTTGTGTTAGCCCTTTTACATACTCAAGTGCGCTCTGCCCTTGCTTTCCTGGGATATCCTGAACGATGTTGATTGAGAATCCAGTTTTGTACTCTTTTTCGAGTTCGATGGATTCTTTGGAAATGAAGCAGGCAATGCCGCTTTCATTGGATTCTTCTTTGAAAAACCAACCGTCAGGGAGGAGGAACCGGGATCCTGAAGTGAGGCAGTATTTCCAGGAATATCCTGCTGGGGCTTCTGTAAGTTTGCTGATTGCGGTTGGTGACCCGATAAGCGATTTTACACCTTTGGTTGGAGAAACAATCGGAGAAATAATTGGAGTAATGCTGGCTGTTCGCTGTGGAGTTGTGGTGGTTTTTGGGGCGACTTCGCTATTACTGCATCCGGTGAAGAGTAGTGCTGTGAGGGAAATGGCAAGAGAGAACAATACGTTTCTGGAAATGCGCATAACAAAGAGAGTCCTTACGGTTATTGCTGCTATTGTACGACAGGAAGGAGGCTTTTCACAATGAAGTGCAAATTGGTTGGCTTCATGACGTCCGCAAAAACCTAGTTTCAGTGGACTCTTTTTTTAAGGGCGTACGTTTGATTTTAAATGTCTGCTTTATCGATTTTTGCGGCCAAGATGAAATCGTTTTCGGATAAGCCATTGATTGCATGTGTCGATAGTTTAATGGTGACTATGTTGAAGTTAATGGTGATGTGGGGGTGGTGGTTTTCATTTTCAGCGATTGAAGCCACGATATTTACAAACATCATGGCGGTGATAAAGTCTTTGCGGGTGTATGTTCTGACGAGCTTGGTTTGGTCGACGATTTCCCACTGAGGATCGAGTTGGGGGAGGAGTTTTTGCATTTCGTCACTGGTGAGCGGGACTGCGTCTGTTGGAAGCGTGCTGCATTCTTTTTCTGTTAAAGTGGTCATGCGATCTCCTGTTTCGGATGGGTATAAATACATCTATGCAGTGAGTAAGACACTGGAGTTGGAGAAATTGTACATTTGAATTTATTTTGACTGAGGAAAATGCATCGAGTTGAGTTCATTAAGTACCATTATTCACGGCATTGTCGTTGTTTAACGTTTGAATAATTTCTCTACAGAACGCCGGAAGATCACTAGGCTTTCTCGACGTAATAATGTTGCCGTCACGAACTACTTCTTGGTCGAGGTAGTGCGCTCCAGCGTTGCGGATGTCGTCAGCTATTGCGAAGAAGCATGTGGCTTTCTTGCCGTGAAGGACGTTGGCGGAGGCGAGCATCCATGGACCATGGCAGATGGCAGCGACAATTTTCCCGAGGAGGACGGAGGCTCGGACAAACTCGATCATGCGAGGGACACGCCTCATGAAATCAGGGGCGAAGCCACCAGGGATGATGATGGCGTCGAAATCCGGGGGATCGACTTCGATGATGTCGACTTCGGGTGTGACGGGATAGCCGTATTTTCCTTTGTAGGTTTCTTCGGTGCCGGATCCGATTATTTTGACGGTAGCACCGGCTTCGATAAATCGGTAGTAGGGGTACCAGAGTTCGAGGTCTTCGTAGTGGTTTTCAGCGAGAATTCCGATGGTTTTTCCTTGTAGTTCCATGAGCATCTCCGGTTTTTGAGTGTGTCTATTATAGCAGAGGAGAGAGTGAAAAGAATGTGCCGCTAAGTCATGTGCCCGTATAAGAGCAAAGTCATGATGTAGTTCCATATGAACAAGGCGGCTTCAGCCCCTTGCTCCCGGCAAGGCTCTTTCCAATCAGAATCCACCATCCGACTCGGGACAATGGGCTGAAGCCCGTTGTTCTTATGATTCCCAGCTAGAAACCATCTTACAGTTTTTATACATGACTTTGCTCTTTTATTGGTGATGTGCTTCGTACACCTTGCACAATCCCACATCCTGTGCTATAGTTATGAGATTTCTCGAACCAAAACAAAACAGAAAGCAGACTTGTGCAGAAAACAAAAAACAATTTTTTGCCAATGCTTCGACGGGGAAAGAACGTTGTTCTGCTTGTTTCTGTATGCGCAGGACTGGGGACACTTGTTTCTTTTGCCAATTCTCAGCAATCGCTTTCGGCGAAAGGGTTTTCTGTAGCAGTTACAACGCCAAAGCTACGGGGTATACATGCGGCGGCAATAGTTGCGCCTTTGGCTGTGGATACGGCGACAGTAACAGAAACGGCGACTGAGACGACAACGAATACAGCGGTTGCCACTTTCACTGCTAGTACTACTGCCACGACGGTCAATAGTGCTACGTTCACGGTGACAAATACCACCACTCCAACTGCAACAGCTACCGTTACGAGCTCAACGACTGGGTCACCTCAAATGACTGCAACGCAGACAGGAACTCGCAGTCCAATACTTTCACCATCTAGCACAGTCACGAATTCAAATACTTCTACTGCAACTTTTACAGCGACACCAACGAGAACTTTTACCGCAGCACCGCCTTCCTCAACACCTGCATCAACCAATACAGCCATTTATTCAGCAACTCCAACAAGTAGCTATAGATCATCCACAATGGCAGCCAGTATTTCTGAAGTGCTTATTACCAGTTCAGGTTTTTCTCCGCAGAGTCTGACCATCACTGTTGGAGACACGGTAACGTGGAAAAACAATGACACAACAACGCATTCCCCCACCAGTGACACGGGTATTTGGACTGCAGAAACGCTTAACAATGGTGGACTTTTCAGTCACACGTTTGTTACTGCTGGGGATTTTGCTTATCACTGTGGGGTTGTGAGCAGCTTGACCGGAACTATACATGTTTTGGCCGTGAGTAACACGGCAACGCCAGTTCCTACTACAGTACCTGCTGCAACCAGCACGCCTGTAGTTACAGTTGTGCCACCAACCGGAATGTTTTTTCCAAAAGCTTTGTTCTTTCTACTTGGAATACTTTGTGTCTCAGGTGGTATAGGGCTTATTGTGTGGGAACGAACGCATCAGACTAATCGGTAATACTACTATTGTGCGATCTGGCGTAATGCCTGAATATCTGCCACCACTTCTTCTGCGTGCACCTCAGGTTTTACGTTTTCATAGATTTTGGCGATGTTGCCTTCTGGATTGATGAGAAATGAGTTGCGAAATGTGCCCATGTACTTTTTCCCCATAAACTGTCTTTCCCCCCAAGAATCATACGCTTGAATTGTTTCAGTGCTTTCGTCTGACAAGAGTGGAAAAGTAAGTTCGAACTTGTCGGCGAATTTTTTGTGACTGGTCACAGAATCTTTGCTGATGCCGAAAACTAAGGCATTGAGGTTCTCGAAATGGGGAACGTTGTCTCTGAGACTGCAGGCTTCTTTTGTGCAGCCGGGGGTGTCGTCTTTTGGGTAAAAATAGAGCAAAACAAACTGCCCATGATAGCTGGAGAGGCTGTGCTGCTTCCCATCTTGATCTGATAAAGTGAATTCTGGTGCTTTTTGACCTACTGTAAGATTCATAGTGATCTCCACAACTAATAGTTAACTAGTATTAGTTTAGGGGTTCTTAGAAGAAAATACAAGATAGTACCACTGAATGTAGTGATTGCATTTTTTCTCTCTCCCCCTTTGCAAGGGGGAGTTGGAGGGGGTTGCATTTGAAAGAGTTTTGGAAATCCCCCTAGCCCCCTTTGTGAAAGGGGGGACAAAAGAAATCCAACCCCACCCAGCCTCCCCTTCGAAAGGGGAGGAGCTATGCGAGTGAAATAGTAAAATAAAATCTCAACAGAGAGCGAAATTACGCTACGTCCACAACACAGCTATCGCTACTTCAAGAACGCCGATACACAGGATGCTGGAATAAAGACGTGATGGAAGAGCTTTCTTTTTGTGAGCAAGGAGAATGCCACCGATGACGAGGAGAAACGCAAATTTGATGGTGATTTTTAGATGATTGACGTCTGGTTCTTTGAAACCTACCATGATCAGTCCGGTGATGAGTTGCGTCCAGGTTCCGATGAGCATTGGACGAGTGACCTGTTTTTCTTTGTCTTTCCACTGGGAAAATAATCCACCAATCAATGCTGCCAAGCCTAAAAAATGAATTACTTCGAAAACCGAAACGATAAGTTCTTTATCCATGAGCAGTCTCCTCAAAGTCGTTTATTTTTTTTAGTAATTTTTGAAGTTGATTGATTTCGGTGTCATTAAGATCACCTATGATGGCTGAGCAATGCGTTTGCATCATTTTCTGAATTTCTTCTGATCGCTTTTTGCCCGCTTCTGTGAGCTCGAGTTTTCTTTCTCGCTGATCGCCTTCTTTTATTTTGGTGATCAGGCCATTGTTTTCGAGTTCTATAAGTTTTTCGGAGATAGAAGAAATCTTACTGTGGAGGTGTTTGCCCATTTCGCTGACGGTGCAGGCGGTTTCGCTAAGGTGCATGAGGATCGCACCTTTCAACATGGTGTCTTCGTTGTGCAACTTGACCATCGATTTTGCTTTACGTCCCAGACGATAGAGTTGAAATATTAATGCGCTTCTGGGGTAGGTCATGAAAGGTACAAATGCTATTGTCAGAATGATACGGTCACCGGAGTATAAAGTCAAACACCTTGGCTCAAAAAACGTTATTATGCAAGTTGATTTCTGGCACTGCAATTCTTCCGTTTGTGGCAACAAGATCACATCTTTCTACTGTAACAATATCGTTCCAAGCGTATTCTTTTGTGAGAAAGTTTGTTACTTTCCCACCAGCCTCGGTGACAAAAAGGACGCCTGCGGCGATGTCCCAGAGAGCGATGTTTGGGGTGGCGTAATAATCTGCTCGTCCTGTGCCAACCCACGCGAGTTCGAGTGCTGCGGATCCAAGAAGTCGAGTGTCTTTTGCCCTGACATGAATTTCTTCCATGCCTTTGTACACAGCTGCTCGGTCGTAGGAACCGCCAAAACAGTAGACGGCATAGGCATCTTCTAGTTTTGTGGTGGTGGAAACGTGCGCGGGGCTGGTTTGTTGTTCGTCGTAGCGAATGAGTGTTGCCCCCTGCCCTTTCACGGCGACGTATCGTTCTTGCAAGGCGGGAGCTTCAATGACAGCAACAACGGGTTCGCCGTTTTGCCAGAGAGCGATGGAGACGGCAAAGAACGGGTTGTTGTTGACGAAGTTTCGGGTGCCGTCTAGGGGATCGATGATCCAGAGGTATTCATTTCCTTTTGTGACCTTGCCGGTTTCTTCGGTGAGGTAGGAGTGGTCGGGAAAGGTTGTTTCGATGGCTTTGACGAGGATTTGATCGGCGGCTAGGTCGTAGCTGGTTTTTAAAGCAGAGGAATCACGAGTTGCTGTGTCGGTTTTTCCGTAGTGTGTCATGAGTTCTTCGCCAGCTTTTTTTGCGATGGTGGTGGCGAATTCGAGGAAGGTGGTGTACATGAGGGGTCCTTTTTTGGGGGTTACTAGAAGTGTATCTAATGCAAGAAAACACCGAAGCAACACACATCGTGGTGGTAACAATCCCGACGAAGACTGTCCTCCCAATTTATAGTCAAAGTGAGCAAAAGTTACTGTCTCATTCTAATTCAGTCTTCGAAATGAAGAATCTTTTCGAACATCTACAGGGTAGCAAAAAACCTTGACTGGTACGAAGAGATCCTTCGGCTTCGGGGACTTCGCTCAGGATGACACAATGAGGAACGGTGTATTCTATGTTGTTACCATCTTTTCCTTACTCTCTTCCCATTCATGGAAGTTGGCGTAGTCGAGGTGGAGTAGGCCGCTGGGGAGGACAACGAGAGAATCTTTGAAACGAGCATTCCAGATGATGTCTTTGGCTTCGTAGATGTGGGTGGTGTGAATTTGTTGGGAAAGTATTGAATCGTAACCTATGAGGCTAATGATGATGCGCATTCCTCCTTCTTCTAAATCTTTTGGGGTTAGATTGTGAAGCGGACTTTTGTCATCGATGTAGTGAAATACCATCCAGCTGATGGTAAATAATGACGTCATATCTCGTTCTGGTTTGAGGTCGAAGAGCATGCGGATGTTTTCACCTTCTTTGGTTACGGCTTTTTTTAGTACGGCAATCCGCACTTGGGCTTCAGCAATGTTGTTTCCCCGTTTGTTGGCAACACGGAAGGTGAAGCAAGGCAAACCATTTCGAATGTTGATAAGCGCTACTTTGCTAAACAATACTTTGGCAGTGGGACGGGAAAACTTGGCAAACATGAGGCCGGTAGTGGTGGCGATCATGAAGATTCCAATCATGATTTCTACCACCACAACGATGTTGGCGGTCAAGGAATCAGGATGAATGTTGCCATAGCCAACAGTGGCGATGGTGTGGACGGAGAAGAAGAATGCTTCGGTGAAGTCCAGTTTCTCAATCCCCCCTAGCCCACCAACTGCTAGATAAACACAAGCAAACACTGCGTTTGCACCAAGAAAGAAGACCGCGAGAACGGTGAGAAATTTCACCCAAGAAATGCTGAGTAACCAGTAATACCCGTCATGAAAGGGATCCGGCTTGGAGGTAGTTTTTACTACTTCGTGGATTTTGCGTTTTTGGGGTTTGGACATGGTAAAAAAACTGGTATAGCAAACAAACTTTTTTGTTTCTCTTTCTTCCCCGAGTGGAGTCTTCGGAATCGAGGGGCACAGACGCGCTGGCCTTCGACTTCGAGGACTTCGCTCAGGCAAGAAAAACAACGGACTTCACGGCAACCCTTTGTGCAGATCGGCAACAGTGATGAGGCCTTCGATGGTGGCACTGGGCTTTCCATGAGGAGTGATGATGACGACGCCGAGGCGCTTTCCTTGGTCGATGTATTCGTTGAAGAGGTTGTAGACCTCGTAAAATTCGGCGGTGTTGGGGACACAGAGGTAATGGTCGCTGTAGAGGGTGTCTGTAAGATAAGGTTTGATTGTTTCCAGTGTCTGTTTTTTATCCGTCGGAATGGCTTTGGCTTTGATGTGGAGGACGGTTTTGAGTGTAAATAAACCAACAAGTGTGTCTTGATTGATAACTGGTACATAGTTGTAGGAATGATCAGCCATAGTGGAAATCACCGTGGAGATAGGGTCGGTGATGGTTGCGGTGAACGTATTCTTTCCTGGCGTTGCAATTTCTACGGCTTTTCTGCAGTAGATGCTGGTGAGTTTTTCAATGATCGTAGTGGCGTCTGTGCGGATAGAAAGGAATGAAGGGGTATGTGCGCAGACATTGCGGAGGCTGTAGAGATTTTTGATATCGTTTTCGCTGATTTCGTGAATTTTGCAGATGTGATGGTCACTGTCCCAGAAACGACGGATGTGGTCGAGAAGGTTGCCTTCACCAAATCGAACATTGAGGTACCGCTCCCAGCGTTCGAAAAGGGCGAGAAATTGTTTTGTGTGGTCGTTAGTCATGGTGTTATCGTAGCGGATTTGGGTGCAAGTTGCTATTTTCTTACTTTTCTCTCCCCCTTTTTCAAGGGGGAGTTGGAGGGGGTTAAACAACCACACCGTCCATTATTGCAATACTACAGCCTTACATTTCCCAAGCGGATAGAGTGTGTTATAGCACCCCATTCGTCCCCTTTACAGAGGGAAGAAATGCAATTAAAATCCAACCCCACCCAGCCTCCCCTTCGAAAGGGGAGGAGATCTCGCTCACTCATTTTTTCCAAGCAATCCAAATTGCTTCAAGCTGAAATGGTCTTCTTGGGTGACAATCACGTGGTCGAGCACTTCTATGCCAAGGATTTTTCCGGCATCAACTAGTTGGTCTGTGATGAGTATGTCGTTCGGAGAGGGTTTTAAATCACCAGAGGGGTGGTTATGGACGAGAATAATGGCAGCAGCGTGCCGTCGGATGGCGGCTTCAAATGTTTCCCGAGGGTGGACGAGGCTGGAATTCAGTGTACCTACAGAAATGGTATCTGTGCCGAGCAGTCGATTGCGAGTATCGAAAGAGAGCACAAAAAAATGTTCTTTGGCATAGTGGCGGATCTTTTGTTTGACCATGAGGGCTACGGCTTCGGGGTCTGTGGCTTGGGGTTTGTACTTCGATACGGTGGCGGAAGCTTTCTTTACCCGTCGCAACAGCTCACTGCAGGCAAGGAGCTGTGAGGCTTTGGCAACACCGAGGCCATGAATTTGTTGCAAATCTTCGAGTGACGCGTTGAGAATGTTGTCGAGGGAGCCAAAGGTGGAAAGTAATCGCTGGGCAGTCATCATGACGGATTCACCCTTGATACCGCGACCAAGGATAAGAGCAAGTAGTTCCTGTGTTGAAAGGGCTTGGGAGCCGAGGAGTTGTAAACGCTCTCGAGGGCGTTCGTCTGAGGGGAGGTCGTTGAGTGTGAACATACTGTTCCCAAGTAACGGTAACTTAAGGGTATCTTTTTTCTGTTACTCATGCAAATTCCCAAATCCTCCTCATGACTAACGATTACTACAATCAACCTCCCCTACCGTTCTTGACAAACTTGTTAAATACTGTTTAAATGATTAATCAAAATTGAGATGTGTTATGCCTAGAACTAAAGAAAAATTAGAGCATCTGATGACAAAAAGAGCTCGAGGGCTCTTGAGTAATGATAGGTCAAAAACGATACCTGCTATTGCAGCTGCAACAGAATCTTTGCGTGGGCAGTTGCCTTTACTCTCAGCAGGACATTCTGCTGCTGTTGTAAGAGGGAATGCAATAGCTCAAGACACTACCGCATTGAACTACTTAAACCCACAAAAACTTGAATCTCAAGCTGAAATAGAAAGAAGTAAGCTGTCTCTATGCCTACTTAGGGATGATGATTTTTTTTCACTACTTCTTGAACTGCTTACACTAAACCAATAATCATTTTATCGTGGTAGTTATCCACTCAAGGACAACACTCTTGCACACCACCCGCCAGCCGTTGTCCGTGGGCGGACAACTGGCACGGGACCTGATGGGGGGTGTTCTATTTCCCCATTTCCCCAGAGACGCGATGAATCAGGTGTCTACGAATTGCCCCTTGCATTTTTTATGCTTCTCTGCTATGATCCCATTCTTGCTTACCTTTTTAGGAGTTTTTTCTATGTTAAGAAATCAGTTACCTTTGAAAATCGCCGTATTTGCTCTTTTATTTCCTATGCTGGCTTTTGCTCAGACGGAAACACCTACAAACACACCAGCTCCTAACCGTGTTGTTACTGTCCGGACTTTAAATGGTGATGTTTTTAGCAACGGGATGACGTTGACGAAGGTTCAGGGGACATCGCATGCGGCCGTGGCTGTCATAAATATCAGTAATGTGCCGGCTAACTCGAGAATTGGTTATCGGGTGAAGTGGCCAAATGACAAGATTGGGTTGATAGATAGAAGTGGGGATAATGACGACATGACCACCGATGACAATGGGATGATTTCTACGACTGTGTTTATTACCGGTGGATCAGCAACTCCGTATGGTTTTATGGAAGGAACGTACAGGCTGTATGATTTCAGACTACTTGCTTCTGATTATCCGGCTGTGAGTAACTTTGACCAGCAGCAGACGATTCCTGGTGACTATACTTTTGTGGTAAACGCCAAAGCGCTCACGAATATCACTCAGAACCCCACTCCAAACCCAACGAACGTAAAAAATACCACCGGTATTGATTTCAATATTACAACTGCACTGTTTGTCTTTGGCTTGATGGGAATTTTATTGCTGATCAGAAATGCTATCACTCGATAAGACTTTGTTTATTTCGCTCTACTGCAACACCCAGAGTAAATCTTTATTGTGTTCCTGAAGCTTCCAACTCCACTCCTGCTTCTTTCTCACTATCTTGGCGTCCATGGCTGAAAACACTGGGAGTCCCAGATCTCGATTATCTTCTATATACTCCAACCACTGACCAAGTACTTTCTTTTCAAATGGAGAAAGGGAAAGTGCTGCTTTTTCGTTGCTAATTTCTTCGGCTGTTGATTTATCACTGTTGAGAAAATCTTCGCAGAGAAAAGCGAAATCTTGGTGCTTTTCCCAGAGCGGTTTGAGGACGGTGGTGTACATTCGAGCAGAGTAGTATGGTACTCCGGCAAGGATGTGGTGGTAGAACTCTGTGCGATGGTCATGTGGTGTTTTGTGTTCAAATTGGTTCTGCATCCAATAGCCAGGTGCATGTACCGCTTCTTTTGGAAAAACTGCGTCGTATTGTTTGGCGATAGCACTTACAATCGGAAGATTGATCAAAATCGGTTCGATACTTCCTTCAGCGTTTTCTTCTGTTTTAAGAATGAGTAAAAACCCCTGTTCTGCCAGGACTTCCTGAAAATCTTTAAAGACTTCTGTGGTAAGTGCTGGGTACATTGGGCTATCTGAATTTCTGAGAAATAGCTTCCCAAGTGTCGCCTCGGCTGCAAGTCCAAAACACGCTTGTCCGATGTCATGAATAGCGAATACCGAGGTTCTGAGTTCCGGTGTGATTTTGTACATGGCGGCAGTGAAGCGTTGAATGCTTTCCTGAGCCATTTCAAAGGTGAGGTGGGAAAAATATCTTGCGGCATCGGCTGCAAATTCCGCACGGATTGCTCCAGAGGGGATGGGTGAAGACTGAGAAATTGAGCGTCTTCTGCTGCTTCTTTCCGTCATAACAAGGCGAAGAGGATGTGGACTGCTTTTGGTCGTTTCTGTAGTAACCCGCATGGCGTTGTACCTGTTGCTCTAGTTATACTGGCTGCCACATTTTCGCAGACCTGACTTTTTTTCTGATACTTCGGGAGCGCTTCATTTCGGTTTTGTGTGTTTTCATTTTTGTTCTTTGCCGCACGGGGTTTCCGAAGAGTACTTCGGCTAGATCATCGGCCTTTTCTATATCGCTAAATTCGCTGAATGAATAGGTTGTGGTGCGGTTGCTTTGAAAGATATTGCGAAGTGCTTTGTAGGCGGCGGCATCTTTTTTTGCTTCGATATCACCGAGGATAAAAGGTTTATTGCTGAAAAAATCACTGGTTCTGGTTTGGCTGTTGCTTTGGGAAACTTTCACCTGTGTTGTTTTGGCACCAGTAAAGCTTTTCTTTGTCATGGATTGTTTTCTCCTGTTTGTTTTCTCTAAAAAGAAATCCCTACATCTTAACAAAAAATTCCCCCCTAGTCAAGAATGTAGGTTCTATGTTATAAATGGAAAGGTGAAAAAACAGTGCATCGGAAAAGCCTGTATCTGGGGCTGTAGCTCAGTTGGCTAGAGCACCTGCTTTGCAAGCAGGGGGTCGTCGGTTCGAGCCCGTCCAGCTCCACCAGATTTTCACTTTTTTAAAAAAGAACCTCGAGGGCGAGGTTCTTTTTTTGTGATTTACTGAGTTTAAGCAATGCCTTGTTTCTACGAAGCTTCGTGTAGTTGTTTGGAGTTTTTTACAACGAAACTAGTCTTTTATATTGTGTCTTTTATTCTTTTATTCTTCGTATGGCTCAAGTAAAGTATGTTCGTATGGCAGATCTGGGTTGGTCTTAAGCCTGAAGTCGTAGGTCACGTTGCTATCATTTTGCGTTTTTTTCGAGTAAATTTTGAGTTTAGTAACAGTTTCTTTATCACCAACTCTCCGTTGCAAGAAGATCTTATACTCATCAAGATCTTTATCTCCTAAATTAAAACTGATACTCAAATCGCCACTTGTAATAATAATCGACTTTGCTTCACCTTCCTGACGAATAATGCACCTTGCCGCCCTAGAATCACCGAGAGAACAGTCGTAAGATCCAGCAGCAGTACTGGGTAACGTTATTCGACCCATTTTTGCAAAATCAAACGCTAGCTGAAGACTTTCTGATGACATCGTAAGGGGAAGTCCAATCTGTTCTAACTGTCTCGACATAAGAAGAATTTCATCCTGTAAACCATCATCAGCCATAGCAACCTGCACAAGCCAGTTTGTACGCTTGAGGGATTCATGCCTGTAGGCTTCAGACATCCATAAATATTCACCAACAGTTGCTACTCCCTCAATTATTCTTCCAAATTCACCACCGCCAAGATTTTCACAACCATACGTGGGAACGCAACTATTGCCGACTACTGGCCATTTACCAGGAACAGGCCCCAGTACTCCTGCAAAATGATAAAAGTGCATACTCTCGTGAGCTACCTTACGTATAATATCATTTTCAACGACCCCTGGACTCTCTAACGCAATAGTAACTTCTCCAGTCGAAGGATCCATATACCCTGCTGCAGTAGATCTAGGGTTAAATCTAACTATTCTAATTGCTGGAGGGCGAAGAAATGGCGACATGTTATCAAAATATTTTGATACAATTTTTGACGCTTTATCAAACTCATCAGCAGATAGTGCTCCCCCTGTAATTTGCGGAAACGGAGTATTCTCTGCTGTAAGTTCGCTCGTGTAAATTCTACCGTCACTACTTTGGTAATCACAACTTACCCGCAAACACGGATTAATTGAATGTTGTAAAATACTAAAATACTTCGCTAGAGTTATGAAGTTTTTACGGCTTTTTTCGTAAGTATTACTAGTAGCATCAGGAATTCCAGCGGCGTACCATTGTACTAGTTCAGGAATCCGTTGTTTTAGTTGCTCTTGACCGTACCCTGCTTCAGCAAAAACACCCCAGGCAAAAGCTGCGAAGGCATAGTGCTCTGGTTTCATATTTGCAATAATCTTTGACTCGTCCATAACTTTTACTACGTCTATAGCGTTGATAAAGGCATTTTGCTCCTCGGCCTGCATAGCGGCAATATCAGTACTTAAAGCTGGATTCTTTAGAATGAGCTCTCGCATACTTCGAACTTCTAGGGCAGCTGCAGTAAGGCTTTTCACCTGAGCTACCGTCATATTGGGGATTTTTTCTTTACCCCAGTAGAGCAATAGTCCAGTAAATCTTGTCATTTCGTCAATAATCGCTTGATTAGTCGGTCGATTCTTAATATCAAGGGTATTCAGAGTCATGTAGGTATCCACCATTGCCTGCAGTAAAACGCAATCTCTTTCTTTTTCTCCCTCTTTGATAATTAAATTCGCCACACCATCAATGGCAATAGCTTCTGTTTTAGAAATTATTTCACCCTGACTACCATTGACGTGAAATGCTTTATTTTCCAACGTAGCAAGCATTTTCCTAACCAGATCATCTCTTGTTGAAGCAGTTGCAGCACAAAAATTTGCAAGTTGCTCTCTACTTACACCCCTTACAGTATCTACTTCAGGTGAGTAAGCTTGAGCATATAATGCATCAATTTTTGAGGAAAGCTCTTTTCTTACCTGTTCTACTTTTTCTCCTGAAGAGTTTTGCAGTAGTAAGTCATAGCGTCTTTCTAAAGCTTCCCGTAAACCCTCAACTGTCGCTGGGGTTGCACGTTGTTCTATTTCAGGCACTGGAACCGCTACAATGGAGGCTTCTTTCTTTGTTATGATCTGAATTTTGACAGTTCTAACAACTTCCTCGCCTCCCGCCCTTATTGTTAATTTGACAAGGCCATCATTTTTTCCGGCAATTTCTACCAACTTCGCTTGTGCTGGTCCTGAAAAATTAGAGATAGCAGTATTTCCAATTCGCAATTCTCCCGTTCCTTTTTCTCCTTGAACAAGTGTGATCGTTGGGATTTCTTCTGCTGTTACTCTGGTTTCTGCTTCTCGATCTGCTGCAGCTATCGAAATACTGGGATTCTCAACTCCTGGACGATTTTTTTCTCCTGAGGGGAGGATTATTTTCAGGGAGTTCTCTCTGAAAGTTACCCTTTTTGCTTCAAAAGTTCCTTGGGGCAGCTCGGCATGGGCACTTTTTTTGATTTTTTGCATTTCAATTCTGGCTAGCAATCTCACTGCTGTAAGCTCTGCGCGGGTTAGATCTGTCCCATCTCCATGGCTAAACCTGTCTTGAGCATACTTTATCCTTTGTGCGGGATTGTTGAAATTTTGGTTGTACTGCTGCGCTGCGCTCATTGCTATTACTGCTACATCTTTTTGTATATTTGGATTTCCAAAATTTGCGGGATTAGGTGCTTCAGCATTTAAAATGGCTCCGATGATTGCCACTGCTCGGGTATTTCTATATGCCTGCGACAATTCGGCTTTGGGCGTATTTTGGGCAGAGGCAGCTTCAGCTCGAACTGGTGATCCCAAATGGGCGACAACCTGCATTAAAGTAAATATTGTATTAAAATTTGTTACTGTTCTTCTTCTCATAAAGTGAAAACCCTTTAACACCTTTTACACTTAAAACAAGTTGTTCACGCTACCATCATCACTTATTTTTGTCAATTTAAATAATTTAAAAATATTATTATATTATTATTTACCAATCTTCAAATAATCAATTTCAGTTAAGAGTATTGTCAAAAAATCTGTGGTAGTACACTCTTCTGTCCTCTGTAAACATACGTCTTCTTTCTCACCAAATCTGCTATGATACAACCGACAGCAGTAATCAAGCATTTCCATGCCCATTGCATTTCCAATCAACCTCACCCTCGGCGCCATCGTCATCCCTGCGCATCCCATCTTTGAAATCCTCGCGTTTTTTGTCGGGATACGGTATTACCTGCATCTCAAAAGCAAACAGGGGGATCGGCTGGAGGGGATAAACCGGCTTTGGGTGATTCTGGGGGCGATGATTGGGTCGCTTTTTGGTTCTCGTCTGTTGGGAACACTCAACGATCCTGTTCAATTTTTTTCACCGCCAAATCCGTTGTATTTTCTGGAAGCGAGAACGATTGTTGGGGGATTGCTGGGGGGAATGATTGGGGTGGAGGTGATGAAATGGTGTGTGAAGGAAAAGCAGTCTTCGGGTGATTTGTTTGTGTTTCCGTTGGTGGTAGCGATTGGGATTGGGCGGATTGGATGCTTCCTGACGGGGGTGAGTGATGCAACTTCAGGGTTGCCATCCTCTCTTCCGTGGGCATTTCCTCAAGGGGATGGGATTCCACGGCATCCGACGGCGCTGTATGAGATTATTTTCCTCATTGGGTTGTTCTTTTTACTCAACTATCTGCAGGGTACAATCAAGCTCAAGAGTGGTGGATTGTTTAAATTATTTATGGTGTTTTATTTGCTTTTTCGTCTGTGTATCGATTTTATAAAACCGGCGAATCCTTTGGTGGAGAGCTTTTCCTCGATTCAGGTTGCCTGTATCTTGGGACTGCTGTACTACCTTGCGATCGCTGTTAAACAGAAGGGGTTTTGACTATGGTTATGCAACGCGACTACACCTACTACGATCTGACGATTAGCCTATGTTCGACGTGTTTGAAGCGTGTGTACGCCAAGATTGTGTTTCAGGATGAGAAAGTGTACATGCTGAAAAACTGTACGGAGCATGGGTTTGAGAAAGTGATGATTGCGACGGATGTGGAGTACTACAAGAAGTGCCGCAACTACATGAAGCCAAGTGAGATGCCGAAGCAATTTGCGACCGAGGTGAATCATGGCTGTCCGTATGATTGCGGGCTTTGCACTGACCATGAACAGCATTCCTGCCTGACGTTGGTGGAGATCACCGACCGCTGCAACCTTTCCTGTCCGACCTGCTACGCATGTTCATCGCCAACTTTCGGGAATCATCGAACGTTGGATGAAATCAGTAAGATGTTCGACAGCATTGAGGAACACGAGGGTCCAGCGGATGTGGTGCAGATCAGTGGAGGTGAGCCGACTATCCATCCTGATTTTTTTGCTGTACTTGATATGGCAAAAAAACGTCCAATCCGCCATCTGATGCTGAATACGAATGGGTTAAAAATTGCGAATGAGCCTGGTTTTGCTGAAAGGCTGGCTGAGTACATGCCTGGGTTTGAAGTGTATTTGCAGTTTGATTCATTTAAAGAAGATGCACTGATGAAGATTCGTGGCGTTGACCTGCGAAGTGTGCGGGAACGTGCGTTGGCGAAACTGAACGAGTTGAATATTTTCACGAATCTTGTGGTGACGTTGCAGAAAGGTGTGAATACGGATGAGATCGGAAAGATTCTTGATTTTGCTCTGGAACAGCCGTGTGTCCGTGGAGTAACGTTTCAACCAGTGCAGGTTGCTGGGCGATTGGAAAATTTCAATCCGGCAACTGATCGCTATACGATGACCGAGGTACGACAGGCGATTCTCGACCAGAGCAAGGCGTTTACTCCTGAAGACCTCATCCCTGTGCCGTGTAATCCTGATGCGTTGGTGATGGGTTATGCGCTGAAGATTGATGGGAAAGTGTTGCCGCTGGCACGGTATATCGACCCGAGTGAGCTGTTGGCGGGGTCAAAAAATACGATTCTGTACGAGCAGGATGCTTTCGCGAAAGGGCAGTTGTTAAAAATCTTCAGTACGGGGCAGTCAGTTGAGCAGGTGACAGATGATCTCAATGATCTACTGTGTTGTTTGCCAAAGATCGCAGCTCCATCGCTGAAATACAACAATCTGTTTCGGGTGATTGTAATGCAGTTTGCGGATGCTTATAATTTCGATGTACGAGCAATTAAGAAGTCGTGTGTGCACATTGTGCATAAAGACGGTCGAATCATTCCTTTTGAAACTATGAACCTTTTTTACCGCGATGACCGAGAATCCACCCTCAAACAACTTAGAGAACATGCCACCGCTACCTTCTAGTCAGCCGGCGTATGTCGAGCCGAAGAAGAAAGAGGATGAGGGGAAGGCGTTTTGGCGCGCTTTTGTTATCAATCTGATTATTTTTCTTATTTTGACAGTTGCCTTTGCTAGTATTGATGCAGCTTCAAATGCTCATGGTAGTGTTTTTATGATTGGAACGATGTTTGTTATGGCTTTTATGTTTCTGCTTAATGTGGTTTTGGGTATTATCGCTTTGATTAGACGGAGCTCTACACGGTTTGTGATGTACCTGATTTGTGCTTTTATTTTTCCAGTGATTGGATTTGGGGTGTGTTTTGCGGGGCTTATTGTTTCTTCATCGTTGGCTAGATAGTTATGTGCCAGTTGTCCGCCCACAGATTACGGCATGTGGTGGGGTGCAAACAAAGGCCATAAGTGAAAAACTGCCAAGGGATACTCTTCTTTGGGTGATTGTACTGTAGTTTGCGAACTTTTGTGATTATTGATGTACGGGCTATAAAGAAGTCGTGTTTGCAATTGCCCATATGAAAGGTTGAATAATCCTTTACTAACTATGTACTATTTTTACCGAAATGACAGTGAATACGCCTTCGAACAACTTAGAAAATATGCCATCACTACCCGCTAGTCAGCCGGCATCTATCGAGCAGAAAAAAAAAGCTTTTCGGCAAGTTTTAGTTTTCAATTTAATTATTTTTCTGCTTCTTGTTATCGCTTGTGCCATTTTTGCTGCGCTTACTAGTTATCATACTACTGTTTTTTTCGTGTTGATGATGCTGGTAACAGCATTTATGTTTTATCTCAATCTAATTTTAGGGATTATTGCTTTGATTAGACGGAATATTGCTCTGTTTGAGGTGTATCGGACTTGTGCTTTGATTATCCCGTTTATTGGCTTAGTGATACTTTTTACATGGGCATTTTTTTTTACTAGTTTGGAGACGCTCCCTTATCAAAGTGATACTATTTACATGGGCAGTTATTATTATTGAATGGGAGATGCTCCCTCATCAAAAGACAATTTTGTTTCACCATGACACAGCATCCTCTTTTAAAAAATCTGCAAAACGCTCCATACATACCGTTCAACCAACCTGAGTATGTTGATCCGAATGAGATTAAGGATAAGGGAAATCCGTTCTGGTCTATTTTCTTATCTAATTTGTTTTTCTTTGCGTTGTTTGCGTTTGCGGCTGCGGGTGTTGATGCTTCGGGGAGTGCGCATGGTGGGGTATTTACTGTGTTGATGCAGTATGTGGT
>JBAXVQ010000140.1:0-2038 GCA_037128935.1 bacterium
AGTCATCGTGTTCATCTCGAAGACTAATCACTGTTTTGACTCCTGCTTTCTCCAAGTTACGAAAACCCTCTTCAGTTGGTTGTGCGCCGCGCCAGAGTTGTGGTGTTACTTTTGCGAAATTGCCAACCCCATTGATGCAAATGTTACAAGGGTGATTCCATATCTGAGTGGGTCTCGTGGTTGGATGAAATGCACATCCAGCAAGTAAAATCGCGCTACAGATAAAAATGCGAAAACTTGTAGTAAATATGTTCATGATTTGCTCCTCTTTATAGTTTTGTCGGATTTAGACAAACTCATGAAATACAATCTCCAATAGTTCATCTTGTTCCCAAACTTTTGTTGGACATCTCGCTCCCCAACTCCAGTTTGGGAATAAGACGAGAAATATCATCGACACACTTAGTTATCTCGTTGGAAAGCACGCATTGAGTTTTTCAATGCCCCCCCATTTGGTGAATAGCTCTTCGCCTTTGCTATTTATATCTTCTAAAGATTTAGGTTTTCTATCACCAGAGTTAGGAAAAACAATATAAACAACATCATCAGATGTGCCACCTTTTTTAGGGCTTTCATTAATGCCCAATTTTTTTGCTAGAGCAATTGACCCCTCTCCAATTTTGTCCCCCGGTCCTACGTCCGCAAATATGGCATAAGATGTCTGTGCATTCTTTTTGTTCATAACCATAGCTAGGTCTCCCAAATTAATGCCACCTCCTGTTTTTACTTTGGGAGGAAGAACTATGTAGGGAATTTCTTCGGAATTTACATAGCGGGCAGGATCAGTTTCTTTTTTTGATTTGTCTTCTAATGAAGTCGTTGAAACATAAAATCCTGGGGCTGGATCATTTTGCCCTTGAATATAGTCTTTCCCTTTTACTCGAACGATGCCCCACGGATAGCCATTCGCTTTATAGTCCCGTCCATCGCCATCATTTGTTGGGTGATAGGCTTTTGGCGCACCATCGGCATCAATACCCATTCCCGATTGATAAAACACCGCAGCATTGCCTTTGTAAATTTTTTTACCTCCTACACTGGTGAGTAAAGTTCTGTCACAAGCTGTATCTGCGGCAAAACTTACTTGATATGAGTTAAACAAAAATATCAGTGATAAGCTCAAAAATAGCTTTTTCATATTCGTTTCTCCTATTTATAATTCGTAAAAATTTTCAGCCCAGCAAGTAGCCCTAGATGGAGCAAAAAGGGAATTTAAAATGGCTTAAGAAAGCCGACGACCCGCATATTTCCATCTTGTTTCATGGAGCGTTTAGTTAAATACACTCCGCCCCCATCACTTTCAATTGAACCATCGCCATTTACTCCGCTTTCAGTATTGCCTTCTATACAACGCATTTGACCACCATCTGATTCTAAGAATATACCAGTATGACCACTTGAAGTTGTACCATGTCGCCATATAATCACCGCACCTGGAAGCGGTTGAAACTTGACTCTTAAATCATCATTCGCTTGATTCCAAGCAGTCATACAATGCTCTCCTACGGGAAATCTGGACGTAATCCCTAATTTAACTTCGGAATAAGCTATCAGTGTTTGTACAAAAGAGAGACACCAACGTTCCCCACTATGTCCTCCAACAGTTTCCTGTATCAATTCAACAAGCGGTCCTTGATTATTACCACCTTTTTCTCTAATACCTACGCAAGCATGAGCAGCGCATATTAACAACAGCCTTGCATCCTTATTTTTAATTGCCTCTTGAGCAAGTCCGTTTTCTGCCAACTTACCATCAATATAAGCAACTAACTTAGATTCGATATTGCGATTCATGTATGTATCTCCTCAAAAATAAACTACAACTTGTGACTCAGATTAACGATAGCGTAATCCGACGAATGTTTGTCATTATCATGCGGCGCATACCCTACAGCTCGCACCCTACATGATGGACGGACTATGAACCTCTACCACAAACAATGCAAGTTATTCCCCAAAAACCTCCCCAAATACTTCCCAGTATGTCTCGTTCCCAAGCTCTGCTTGGGAATGCCTACCCTCAAGCTCTGCTTGATGT
>JBAXVQ010000141.1:0-1896 GCA_037128935.1 bacterium
GCACAGTTATGATGAGGTCTTTAAATGAATCTTGTTTTCAGTGACGAGTTTGCTGCGTCTCTAAAAAAGCACAGTGCAATCAAAGAAGCCGTCCGAAAAAAGGTGAATATGATTTGCGAAAGCCCTGTGACTCTGGGTGAACCACTCAAAGGAAGCTTTCGTGGCTTCTACAGTTGTCCCGTCAAACGCAATTTTCTGATTATTTTCCTTTACTGCGCAACTTGCAGAAAGAAGGGGGACGATGCCATTGTCCTCTGTGCAGATTGTCCTGCCTGCCTTGATGACACAATCAAATTCATTGCCCTTGGTCCCCACGATAAAGTTTATTGGGGGTAACTTTTCTCAAAAGTTTCATAAACCGGGGAGTGTCCAGCATTTTCTGATAAGCTGGCAAAATATGGGAAGCGTCCCTCTTTTTCTTTTTGACGCTTGACTTTATACGTCATTGCCGTATAATTCGTCCATGGTCACTTTTGTCGAATCTCCATTATTTACAAAGAATGTCCTTGATTACCTGACTGACTACGAGTACGGGGTTTTCCAGAAATTCCTTGCTACCAATCCAGATTTCGGTGCTGTGGTGCGCGGTTCTGGTGGTGTCAGAAAGGTACGCTGGAGTCGACGTGGAACCGGTAAGAGCGGCGGCGTCAGGATTCTTTATTTTGCTCGTACAGAAGCAGGAGAAATCTGGCTACTTCTGATTTATGCCAAGAGTGCTGTTGATAGTGTTCCCGGTCACATTCTCAAAACCCTCAAAGAGGAGATGAAAAATGCCACTCGATGAAAAAACACTGCTCGAACGTGATGCAAAACGTAATATAGGCGAAGAACTGCTCCAGGCCGTGCGTG
This sequence comes from bacterium, assembly GCA_037128935.1. Classification (GTDB taxonomy): domain Bacteria; phylum Patescibacteriota; class CG2-30-54-11; order JBAXVQ01; family JBAXVQ01; genus JBAXVQ01. The sequence continues at coordinate 850 of JBAXVQ010000141.1, forward strand.
ATATCAAGGCTGGTCGGGTTGGGCGAGTTTCCACATTGGAAGTTTCACCGCTCGCCTCAGCTCGTCTCAGGATCGCGCTCTCGCAGAACGAGTTTGCCAAAATGCTCGGAGTGTCGCTCCGCACACTTCAAGAGTGGGAACAAGGGCGTCGCACTCCGTCGGGTGCGGCAAAGTCACTTATTACTATTGCCATAAAGAAACCGGAAGTTATAAAACAGTTGCTTGCCGCCTGATGTTCCGAAAGTACTGGAAGCCGCTTTTTCAGCGGTTTCCAGTTTCTACGCATAAAGCACCTACCTTTAAACAGCCAGTACCCTTTTGATACCTCCATGTCACGGCATCGTTTTGTCAGGAATTATCTCGACACTATAAGAGTTGTTGTCAGCCTCATACCACTTAATTTCGCCTGTCTTGTTATTTTTAAACACCATAGTGCAACCGTTAGGCACATTAGGATGGTTTTTGATGATGCAAAGCTGCCCATCTTTGGAAAATGACCATGAGCCTTTATAAGAACCAGATCTTGGAGAATTCCCTGAAAAAATGCCATCTGTCTTAAAAGTATCCTTCCAGCCAGTTGATGACTTTACTGAATTTCCGATTACAAGTTTCATCAGTTCTTCACCTTTTAGTTCTCTATAGCCATCAGCTATCATGGACTCCTGAATAGTTTTACACCCAGTCAGCAACACTCCCAATAATAGAAGAAAAATAATTGCTGTTGTTGACCTGCTACGACTTATGCTTCTCATAGACTTTCTCCTTTTTGGCGACTCCAAGCCTCACTGTCAAACTGAAATAAGGAGTCTTTCTCTTTCTGTTCAACGTGATAAGAAACACCGGCTCGGCGGGGGCTTTTTCCCGCTGACCGGTGCTGCTGTTTGTTGGGAATTCGGTTCATTTCGGTTTATAAGTTTCAAATTTTTTTCTGATTTCACTTTTTTATAACAAAGCTTGTTATTCTCTGTTATTATTTTGCTCAAAGGAGGTGTTAAAAATGAATATTTCACTTACACCACAACTCGAAACACTGGTAAAAAGCAAGGT
>JBAXVQ010000142.1:0-1864 GCA_037128935.1 bacterium
TTCATATCTACTTTAGGCATAATTTTGGGGTTCAGTGCAGGTTTTGGTTGGTTTAGAGTCGTTGCTGTTCTGCTGCGGTTCAGATCAAACTCTACGCTTTTAGCTATATTTTGTCAATATTTTTTTGAAATAAAAAAAGCCACAGCGAGTGCCGTGGCTTTGGAGATTGTGATTGAGTTCAGGTTATGAGCGTGACTCAAGTATCTTTGCAGAATAACGCCGTTCGAGTGCCTGGTCCATATCCGCCGGCTTGGCGATTAAGAAGATGACATTTTGGCCTTGAAGGATACTTTTGATTGCGAGTATTTTTTCAGGATCCTCGTGATCATCGATGGCCACAGTGACCTGGTCCTGGAAAACATGAACCGGAATAGCTCGGCGAGTCCGAGCGAAATTGATCGGGAACAGTTCCAGTGTTTTTTCAGGGATGTGAGGCCATATCTCCAAATTTACCTGAGGATACTTTGACTGAGAGGGCGTAGTTGCTGTCGTTGTGCTCATAATAGTATTAAGTTTTGTTTACCGTCCATAACAAACTCTACGCTCCGATGAAGGTGTTGTCAACCTCTTTTTTTAATTCAGGATAACGTGAAAGTTCTGGATCTTCAATGATGATTCGCGTTGCTTCTTCGCGAGCAGCTTCAACCATTTTTAGGTTTTTGAGGGCTTCCATGGCAATATCAGATACACCCCATTGTTTCATACCAGAAAGTTCACCGGCGCCACGTTGAGCAAGATCGAGTTCGGCAAGTTCAAAACCGTTTTTAGCATTTTTGAGAGCATTCAAACGATCAATAGATTTCACAGAAGTTGTTTCTGTAAACACATAACAATATGCTTGGTGACTACTGCGCATGACACGTCCACGGAGCTGGTGGAGTTGTGAAAGCCCGAATCTCTCTGCTCCTTCAAGGAGAATAATTGTAGCATTAGGAACGTTAACTCCAACTTCAACAACTGACGTTGCACAGAGTATATGTATTCTTCCGGCTTTAAATTCACTCATAACACGGTCTTTTTCTTGAGGAGACATTTTACTGTGCATGATGCCGACTTCATATTCAGGGAATATTTTATCTTGAAGTCTTTTGGCTTCTTCTTTGACTGATTTTACATTGAGAGTCATTTCCTTATCTGGATCTGGTTCGTCTATGCGTGGACAGATAACATACATCTGTCTGCCAGCCTGTAATTCTGCGCGAACTTTTCTATAAACATCTTCGCGATCTTTTGGTAATACGAGCTCAGTGATGATTTGTTTACGACCTTCTGGAGATTGATCGAGAAGGGTAAGGTCGAGGTCGCCAAACATGGTGAGGGCGAGGGTGCGGGGTATTGGTGTTGCAGTCATTGAGAGAAGGTGAGGGGCGATAGAATCTTTGCGAATGAGTTTGTTGCGCTGTGCTGTACCAAAACGATGTTGTTCATCGATGATGGCGTATGCCAAGTTTTTGAATTTAACAGATTTTTGAATGAGAGCATGTGTGCCGATCAAAACATGAATATCACCACTCTCAACCCATTTGAGAAGTTGAGTGCGTGATATGTCAGTCCAACCTTTTGGATTCATCTTTGAAGGGAATTTTCGGCAACCAGAGCCGGTGATAAGACCGATTTGTATTGGCATGTAAGAAAAGAATTGGATGAATGATTCGAAATGTTGTGTTGCCAATATTTCCGTAGGACACATGTAGGCTACCTGGAGATTTCCGTGACCTCGGGGAATAACCGCTTTTGGATCCAAATTATCCTGGCGGACAATTTTCGGTGGCTTCGAAGTTATGATGGCATAGGCACTAGCTGCTGCTACAGCTGTCTTACCTGAACCCACATCACCTTCAAGAAGGCGAGACATAGCATAACC
>JBAXVQ010000143.1:0-1813 GCA_037128935.1 bacterium
TAACTCTGTTTCCCCATCTAAATATTTCTTTTTGAATTGCACTTTGGTATTAGAGTATATTTGGAGTAAGTTAAGATGAGCGATTTCGAAACTGGGTCTCGGGGGCAGTCTTTACGAGAACGAGTGCTAAAGGGGACGTTACGTGAGGGCTTCAAAAATGTTGGAGCTTTACTGGACACTGTTAACGACATGGGTGTTGCACTACCTAGAGCAAACCTGCCTGAAAGTTTTATACACTTTTACAACGCAGCAAAAAAACAACCTTTTCCGAAGAGTTTTCAATCTCTCTTTAGGGATGCCGAATTGGGTGAAGCTTCTTATCCATTACTTCTCACAGCTGTAGCTTTTGCAGCTAACCGAGGAAAAACTCTAGGGTCACTTCGCCCAGGATCCAGTCCTGATCCAAGTTTTGAAATTCGCAATACTCCTGACAGAATTCGAGCACTTCACGCTCACAGAGAACCCTTACCTCTTTTCAAAATGATTCTTGAAGATGCTTTTGGTCGTGCTTTTCGAGCAGGAGTGGGGCGAGAAAATCTTAAGAAACTTATGGCCTATGAGCAATCAGAAATTGCCCTTGTTAAAGCACTTGTAGCTGCTGGGGATGTTGCAGTATCTCAGACGCAGCAATTGAAACAACAACATTAGCCACAAATAAGAGCATTTAAGCATATTCAATATATTCCCAGGAATACTACTGCTCTGACGAAAGAAAACTGCCCTCACTGTGTAGCAGCCATGCGCATAAGTCTCGATAATTATACCTCTCAAATCTTACTTAGACGCCATAAACTACCAATCTGCAGTTTTACCGGGTTGGTATCAGCTGCTGCTTCGCAAACTGTATAACATCTACGTCATGGCGCGTGAGTGGAGCGGGGAAGTATACTGAACCGATTTTCATAGTTTTGCGAACATTCTTTGCTTTCCAAAAAATCACTATTGGGTTCTGTGTGTTTTCAATATCAACGTTAATAACGCTTCTACCTGCTATTTCAAAAGTAAATAGACCATTGCTATAGCTTGCTCTACAAGTTTCATAATACTGTTCCCTTCGTTTTCCTAAAGCATACACAACGTCTCCTTGCCAGGCAGAATCATCTCTCAAACTCACAGCACCTGCTAATGCCGTCAGGTTTTTCAAAGCCCTATCATCCAATCGTTTTATAAATTCAACAACTCCACCCGACAAAAGACAACCGGCTACAAACATACCGATATTACTCAATGCAGGCTTATCTAAAACTTTTGCGTACCCAGCCAGTACGTCCGCGACAACACCACTCCCCACTAACGCTCCCCAAGCCAATCGTCCTTTAGTGCGAGCCACCATACCGCTAATAGCTCCAGCCGCAATAACCTGCGCAGGCGATAATGCCCCAATCCAAGTATTAAGAGGCTCGACAATCCGTTCCTGCAACATTGCAGACACAGTCAGGGATTTGGAAGTTTTTTCCAGAGTTACTCGCTTCAACTCAGCAGCGATTGGGAAACTTCGAAATCTTTCTTTTATTGTCATAATCTAATCCGAATTAACCAGAATAATACTCTAAAGGCGAATTGAGTAGCATGCCCGCCATTCTCAACTTCATCAAACGGCAATAATCATCAGATTACAAACACACGCATTCCCGCTTATTCTTAAGCCAATGGTAATTACCGTGAATTGATCATTTTCAAAAATTGTTTTTATCAGCAGTTAGCTTGGCCTTGTCCCTATAAAAAAACCTTTACTAATCGTCTTCTTTTTTCAATCTTCTTAGGTGGTGTCGTCACGAGAATTAGTGTATAATAGAATTGTCGTAAAATAGAA
>JBAXVQ010000144.1:0-1768 GCA_037128935.1 bacterium
CCGATGGTACTCGCGTTAAGCCGGGAGAGTAGGTAGCTGCCATATTTATTATAAAGAACCCGTTCATTAATTTGAGCGGGTTTTTTTATGCACCAACATGAAGCAGAGTGAAAAGATAAAAGATAAGAGTGAAGAGAGTGTCCGTGCCTAAATAGAGTTGACCGTTTTTGTTAATGAATGATTTTTAATATTTAGTTTATTTAGGACCTTATTTTCTTTGGAAGTGAAGGGAGCCCTGCTGGCCCCTTTCCCTTCCTCTGATTTTTTTGCAAAACAATAATACTCATTTTCAAATACAATTGGAGCTTTTCGTTGTAACGCAATATGGGGCTTGTCAGAGTTATAAAGGAGAACACTACGGTCAACTTCTTTGATAAGCTGTTCAAAGTGTTTGATGTCTCTGTGGATGAGATAGTTGTTTTTAATCACCCCGTTTATTCTTTCAGCTTTTCCATTTTCCCAGGCATATTCACACATGCTGTTTTTGATTTCATGTTGAGCCGTTAGCTTTAGAAAAGCCTTGTCGTAGTATTGTCCACCACCATCAGAATGGAATATCAGTCCCTTTATATTATCCTGAGAACGCAATGCAATTGCCATTTTGAGTGCCGGCAATGTGGTAGTTTCTGTAGATAGACTTCGGGAACAATGATGCCCTACGATTCTTCTAGAAAACGCATCTATGATGAATGTGATGTAGTAGAACTTATTGTTTAATTCAAAGTAGGTGATATCACTTTGCCATAGTTGGTTAATAGCAGTAATTTGTAAGTGTTCGGTTAGATTGTCAAAACGCACAACACCGCTGCTATCAGTGGTCCTGCGCCAATTCTTCACCTTTGTTACCATCAAGTTTTCTTCTCTGCAAAAAGCTTCAAAAGCATCCCTTCCCATCGAGATAGGTTTGAGTTTATAATACATGTCGCGACAACCCATTGTAGGGTGTTGTTGCCTTAATTGATGAATGATCAACAAGAGTTGCTTTTGCTCAGACTGGGCCTTGATTCTACGCTCCAACCATTGGTGGTACCCTTGCTTGCTAATGCCAATACACATATAGAGTTGGTTTAAGCTGAAGGAGTATTGTTCTCGGTTTTTCCAGATGTGCCAGAGGGTATAGAGGAAAATTTTTTTTTAATGTCGACCCCGTATTGTTCTTCAGCAATCTCGATCATCTTATCCTTAAAATCAATCAGGATCTGTTTCTGCCCAACAATACGCTCTAACTCTGCCACTCTTTTTTTGAGTGCTAAAAGCTCTTGGGTATCACTTTGGAATTCTACGATTAGACGTTCTTGTTTCTTAGCCATACTCCCAAATTTATGAATCCAGCGGTAAATAGTGGCATAACTTACCTGATACTGGTGTTTAATCTGGCTAATGGAAGTAACACCGGATTCGATCTCGCGAACTTTAATGATCTTAAAATTCTTACTAAAGTGACGTGCTTTACGCTCTTGAAGGGTTAATTCAAATTCTGTTCTTGTTGCCATTTTTCTACTTTTTAATGGTCAACTTATTTCAGGCACTGACAGTGAGGAGTGGACGATGATCATCTCAAACGATTAAGCCGATGCCCGCATCGGCTTAGAGTAGAATATAGCGGGTGAAATTATTTTAGACTAGAATCTTTCTATAAACTCTAACCCATTTTTAGCAGCTTCAAAGCCTTAGCGTGCTTCTAACCAGTGCACAAACCGCAACTAATTACAATCCAATTAAACTACAAAAAACCTCCACTCCTCACTCCTCACTTCTCACCTCTCAC
>JBAXVQ010000145.1:0-1746 GCA_037128935.1 bacterium
CCGAGGGTCTTTCCTAGGACTTCCTGTGCGCTGCTTAGTGTGATGGGGATTTCTTCAAGTTGAGATTTGGCGAGGATGCTGTTGAGTGCACCTTCGAGTTCCCTGATGTTGTTGGTGATGCTGCGAGCAATAAATTCGAGGACATCGCCGGGAATATCTAGTTGGGCAGATTCAGTTTTGAAACGAAGGATGGCGAGTCTGGTTTCGTAGTCTGGCGGGGCAATGTCGACGATTAATCCTGATTCAAACCGTGAGCGCAGTCTTTCTTCGAGCGTGAGGATTTCTTTTGGTGGGCGATCAGAGGTAAGTACTACCTGACGGTTGGCTTCACGAAGTGCGTTGAAGGTGTGGAAGAATTCTTCCTGAGTGCGTTCTTTTCCGGCGATAAATTGGATGTCATCGATCAGGAGCACATCATTTTTACGATATTTTTTGCGAAAATCTTGAGAAGATTGGTTGCGAATAGAGCCTACAAGCTCGTTGGTGAACTGTTCGGTGGTGACATAGAATACTTTTTTTCCTGGGAATCGTTTTAGAACGGCCATGCCGATTGATTGTGTAAGGTGGGTTTTTCCCAATCCTACGCCACTGTAAAGAAATAGTGGGTTGTAAGCGTTGCCGGGGTTTTCGCTGACGGCTTTGCAGGCGGCGTGGGCGAGACGGTTGCCATTTCCCACGATGAAGGATTCAAATGTGTAGCGGGGATTGCGGTTGGTTTGGGCGATGTCTAGGGAAAGGGTGGCGGTTTCGGTTGGTTTTCCTTTTCGACTGGGGGCGTTGGTGGGTGTTTTTGGTCTCGAAGATGGGGCTGAAGTTTGGGTTATTCCGCCTTTGTGTGAGATTTGGAAGTCGAGGAGAATGTCTTTGGTTTTGGTAATTTTTTCTAGAATTTTTACGATTTGCTTTTCGTATTTTTTTCGCATGCGTTCCTTGGCGAAATTATTGGAAACACCGATGGTGAAGGTGTTTTCTTTTTGCTCGATAATCTGTGAGTTGGAAAACCACGTGCGAAATTCAGGTGAGCTGATGGTTACTTCCATTTCACCGAGTACGGCTTTCCATAATTGCAAGAGGTCTTGGGTCATTGGTTGTTTGTACTCAATTGGGAGGAACTATTTTGCAAGAACTGTTGTCTGGTGAAGTACAATTAGTTTTATACAGGGTTTATCTTATCAGATTTGGCTTGTTGTCATCAAAAAAGCTTGGGGGGAGTTTCTGCTATGGAACAGAAAACGGTGTATCTGGCATTGGGAAGTAATCTTGGTGATCGGGATGCGTATTTAAAACAGGCGATTTTGTTGTTGGGGAAGCAGGTGGAAATTGAGCAGTGTTCGTCGTTTTTGAATACGAAGCCTTTGTATGTGGAGGATCAGCCGGATTTTTTGAATGCGGTGGTTGTTGGGAAAACTTCGCTGGATGTGTTTGCTTTGCTGGGTTTTGTGAAAGAAATTGAGCGGGAGATGGGGAGGGTGGAGACGGTGCGGTTTGGGGCGAGGGTTATTGATGTGGATATTCTTTTTTACCAGGGTGTGGTGGTGCATACTGATGTTTTGGTTGTGCCGCATGTGGGGGTTGGGGATAGGGGGTTTTTGTCGTTGTTATTGAGGGAGGTGGGGTTTGATCCTATTTCGTAGGGAACAAATATTTTTGTTCCGTGTATTTTGCTGGGGTGTTTGCAGCGAGCCGTTGTACTTTGGTGGTTTTCGCCTGCATGTCGAGTTACTTTTTTTTCTTGATAAAAAAAAG
>JBAXVQ010000146.1:0-1734 GCA_037128935.1 bacterium
AAAGCCGGAATGAGCAGCCAACTGACTACGGGACGAACACCAGGCGGAAGCCAACATTGCTGCCGCCCCAGCCCCCGCCGCGAAGAACACGGTTCGAACCGGTTTTGATGCCCTGTGGATTCTCTACTCTACCTTTTACCTTACATTCATCATAATAGTTCTCACCATACCAGTCGCTGCACCACTCAAACACATTGCCATGCATATTATACAAACCCCACGCATTAGGCTTAAAATAGTAAACAGGTACGGTATTGTATCTGAAAACCCCTTTTTCGTTGTTATTGTAAGGACCATCTCCGTGATAGTTCGCCTGTGCCGTTGTCAGATTATCACCGGTAGAAAACGGTTTCAGCTCACCTGCCCGGCAGGCATACTCCCACTCAGCCTCACTCGGCAACCGGAAACTCTTGCCTGTTTTCTCCGAAAACCAGTGACAATAAGCGACGGTATCATTCCAACTGACGTGTAGTACAGGATGATTATACTCACCAACCTCACGTTCATTACCTACAATACTATGGCGCCAGTTTACCCCTGCTCTCAGTATCCACTCTTTTCCATCCCAAAAATAGCTTCCACCCCCGCGCTCCGCATCGGTCAAATAGCCAGAATCCGCTATAAATTTATGGAAATCAGCAACCGTAACGGCATATTTGCAGAGATAAAAAGTACTCACTCGCACCTCATGTTGTGTTTCATCTGGTAACCTGTCAACTTCGTCATCCGGGCTGCCCATCAAAAAATCACCACCCTCTATCTGTACATATTTCCCGATGAGAGCAAAAAGATGAGGATCCAGTATCTCAGAACAGAATTGTTGAACCATATCCATGCCGGCAAATTCAAATGACAGAGCGAAATCACAATTTTTTGAATGAATCGTCTCAGCTATTTTTTGGGCAAGAAAAAATTCAAGAATGGATCTATGGGCAAATTTCCAGTTATTGTCAACATCGCGCGTAAGCAGTGACTGACCTGTCATCTGATACTGTTTAAGTTCAACATCAATCGTAATTGCGTCAGCTTTTGGTAACTGAAAATTTGTGATCTCTTTTCGTTTTCCATAAATTTTCAAAGCTACCTGTTCTGAATAGCTATAAAGATTTTTCTTAAAATTTTCTCGTTCCTTTTTATAAGGTTTTCGTTTATTTGCTTCACGCTCAATCCATTTATAAACAAGCGTCTCATAGATCTGATATGTGTTTGAATATTGTTGATTATCCTCAGTGAGAAAATCAATATAATAGAGCAACATGGGACGAACCATCAGCTTGGGGGATTTGAGAATAATTTCAAATGCTTTCTGCTTTTTCTTTTTATTCCAAAACTTTAATACCCCATATTTTTTATTCAAATAAGAACGAATTTCTTTATCATCAAAAGGAGAAAGATATAATTTCGTAAGTTTGTGAAACCCTTTGTCATCAAAACGTGGAATTATTAATTCATAATCTTTGTCTTCCTGGCCTGGGAGATATTGCGTACGACTCGTAATTACCACTTCACGAAAATCCTGCACCGTGTCAATAACTTCATCCAGCACTTTTCGAAAGCGCTCATCATCAGTAAGGCCATCAGGTTTCTCTGGCGGGAGTATTTTAGCATACTCGTCAAAAGCGTCGAGTAATAATATTGTATTTCTTACCTCCTCTTTTGAAATTTCTTTGATTTTCTCAATAACAATTCAGGAAGTGCCTTCTTTTCTGTAAGTTAGAAACTCTGGAATAACTA
>JBAXVQ010000015.1:0-36205 GCA_037128935.1 bacterium
CTAGAGGAGGGGAAGTTGTTTTTCTTACTGCTGAGGAAGTACGTGCAATACTTTTCACAACTCAGCAAGCAACACTAGAGACATTGCATGAAATCGCTTCCACATTAGAACAACGAGCTGCAAACGAGCGCAAACAACTGTTATTACTCGAAGAAAGAGCCTTGCTCCCAAGGAATCTTCCTGATGGCAGCTTTCTGCTCCCAAACGGGGTACTTGTATCCATCGAATCTGGAAGTGCAGGGAAAACAGCTTCAATTAGGCGAGAAAATGAACATAGTATTGATGTTGAAAGCCAAGTTGCAAGTCTAAAAGCAGTTCAGCAAGCATTACTGGATACCTTAGAAATCAGACCAAATGGAGCAAGACAAACTAGACGAGCACAGATCGAAGAATCAGCGTTACTCATCGCAGCCATGGAACCTGAAGAAAGAGCTATTGTTCTCGCATCAGTTGCGAGTTCCCAACAGCAAGAGCAGATTTCAGTCACTCAGCCAGAGTCAGGAACAACGCAAATAACCAGCAGTATTCGTGGGGGAAATAACCCTGAGCTGTTGCAGATTGAAGTCAACGAACGCTTTGCACTCACATTTCCAGAAAGCTCAGTAGAACATCCAGTAGTTATTGCTGCTCTCCCCGCCAGAGTAGATGCCATTGCATCGGCACTCACTCAGGGGATCGAATTACTTGCAAAAAGAGAACAAGAACAAAAGCGGGAGCAACAAGCAAATGCTGAGCGTGCAAGGCAAGCACAACTAGCAACGGAAAGACAGCTTGAAGAAGCACAAGCAAGAGAACTGCAAGAATCGCTTGCTCGTCAGAATGCGGAAAGGAAGGCTAAAGAAGCGCAAGAAACAGTAAGAAAAAATGTGGAAGCCGCCGCCAAGCCCTTCATCGGACAACCAATCACACTACAGATCCAATCAAGAAAACGTCCAGACGCTACGTATTCACTTATTGTTAATCCTTCAACCAGTGATTCCCCGAACCCCATTGCTCTAGCAATAAATGCGGACAGATTTCGCATACATGGTGATGGACGAGTTGAGACTCTAGCTGAAGAAACATACGTTCCTGCCACCGCTGAACAAAGTGAAATTGCGATAGAAGCATTACAAGAGTTCGAGGAAAGAAGAGCAGAAATTAGGAGTACGTGGGGAAAGCGACTGAAAGGAATTGGCCCATTAGAAATGATTAAAGCGGGAAGAGTGCAAGAAGGCAGTGTTGCTGTTGAACTGGGAGCTGCAAAAGCAACAACACCATTTTGTGAACTCAACTTTGTAGGACAAAAAGCAAATATAGGTTACATAAACGGACTAACAGGAGATATCTATCTCCCTGGATTGAACATGACAGAGGCAACTTATGGAAAGATCTCAGCTGCTGTTAGAAAAATTCTCGAAAAGGCACTAGAAAGCGATGAAATAGCAGTACTGGAGCAATTCAAAGCCCTCAGAATGGTCAGAATATCTGGGTTGCCAGAACAGGTTATTGGTAGGGCAGGGCTAGAAAGAGCATTTTCATGTTCAATGAAGCCACGAAATGCGGAAAAGGATACTCTCTGGGACGTTAATGCCGTTAGTGATGAACTATCCCTTTCTGCCGTACTGAACGAGCATGGAGCTTTATTAGTAGAAACATTCCCTCCAGAGTTACGTTCTCCTCAGAATCTAAGGGATTTTCATAGTTCTTTGCTCCGTGCTTATGCTGAGTATGCACGTCGGGGACTCAGACTAGCTGGTTATTCTCCTCAACAGATTGACCAGATCATGACTGGTCGAGGAGCTGCTGATGAGTTGATCGCAATTACAGTAACGCCGGATCAACTTGAAAATCAGAGCCACATTCTCGGCGCTGAAGTGGTGACACAAAACGGAGGGAACAGAGAATTACCTCTTAGTATTCTCCAACTTCATCCTGATCAGGCTTTGCTTGACATATTTCTTCATAATGCCCTTACCAGAGTAGATATTACTGGATTAGGAAAACCATCCGAGCGTATCTTAGAAATTGATACGGCGTACCGTTTGGGGATTGCGTCAACTTCACAGTCTTGGACGGCAAGATTTCCAGACTACCGAGCCTTTCTTGGTTTTTTAGCTGCTACAGCACAAAGTACTGGAAATCAACAAGATTACGGAACCCTCGTGCTTAGGGCGCTCACAGGGATCAGGGATGGACAAGAGGATAGTATCTCAGGTCGACTACGCTCCATCCAGCAAACGACAAAAGCCTATCTTGAGAAAGCGATTGATGAGGTGCAAGATGAGGACTATTCTGGTCTATTACTAAAACTTCTACTGAATCTCGAACAACCTGGAACACAACTATTTTCAGCCTCGGAAATTGAGTCTGCTGTCCGATTTATGTTTGGTAGAAGGGAAGTGCTCCGGGAAAAAGTATCAAAGGGTGATGCGCAGTCGCTTGGACAGTATTTTCAGATGATTACTGGTGTTGAGGATACCATTACGAAAACGGAAGAGTAATAAAGGAAAATGATATTTATTGCTTAACGACTCTTGACAAAATTTCGAAAATGATGTAGTACTAATGATCAGCAAGAGTTACATTCCCCATGCGAGATCTAGGTGGACAACAAAGGTACTACGAAGCAATTGCAAAAACACAACGACGACAACGGACGCATGATGATCAAGCAACTAGACTTGTTCTCTCTCAGAAACTGGACCTCTGGAGGGAGAGGACTCGTGAATATCTTGATCCTCGAATACTTCCTAGAGCTATTTTTCAATCACTCTCAACCAGACTGCATCCTGAGGTTTCAAGGCGAAGGACTGATAGTAGTCAACAGCCTGCAGATTCTGCATATCGAGTTGTTTTGTCAGCGCAACAGAAGCGTACAGCGGAAGCAATACAAAATTTAGCTGGGAAAGGAGGTGTGAAAAGGCGAGAATCTCAAGGCGATCTGACAATTAGGCATAACGCTGAGGAGATCGGCGAAATAGTGTTAGACCTTTTAAAAGAACCCCACACCCTCATGCCTCATCAGGTCGAGGCACTTACAGAAATCGGTAAAGCTCTAAAAGAAGGGCACAATCACATCATGTGTGAGCAGCCTGTAGGCTCAGGAAAATCCTACGAAATAGCAGCAATAGCAAGAACTCTTGCTGCAAAAGGAAAAAAAATAGTTATTGTCACATCCAGAAGTAACCTCATTGACGACCTAGTAGAACGAACTATTCCAAACAGTAAAGATCGAAACAACATAATTTCGACTGAAGTTGGTAGAACAGATGAATACCAACGCCCCATAACTGTTGTTCACTACACAACATTCGGAAAAGCAGTGATAAATGGAAATTTGGAAATTTCTCCTGATACGTTATTTCTGCTTGATGAATACCATAATGCTGCAGCTGAAGTAGTATCAAATGACGATCCCTTCAGGATGAGTAAAAGAGGAAAAAAAATTGCGTTCAAAGGATTGCAACAAATACTAAAAAATGGTGCTACAGCCATTGGATTTACTGCAACGCCAATGATTGGCAGAGGGCATCTAGCTGATCTTAATGATGTGTATGTTGCGCACCGTCGAAACCTCCTAAATGGTGTGCGTGATAAATATGTTAGTCCATTTATTGTCGCATATTTGGCAGTCAGCAAGTCTTTGGTGGATCTTACCAGATTCCAGGATCGGGAGCAGATAGACAAAGTCGAACTAGGTAAAGAGCTAACGAATGACGATTTGCACAGAGGAATTTTTTTAACATGGCAACAATATTGCCAAGACGATCCAACAATCGTATTTTGTGCTACGGTTGACCAGTCAAAAAGATTAGCTGAGCAATTTAACAGTTGGAACGGTGAAGAAATTGCCATTGCTATCAGTAGAAAAACTTCCCGTGCTGAGCAGAAAAGAATAAGAGAGGCTATAAACAATGGTACCCCTTATAAAGGGAAAAAAATCAGCGTTGTAATAAATGCAGGTATTTGGGCGGAGGGTACGGATGTGAAAAGAGTAAAAAATATTATCAAAGTTGATCCCACGTACTCTTGGAGAGAATTAATGCAGCAGATGGGCAGGGGGTTGCGACCTATTTCAGATTCAATAGCACTGCTTATTGAGTGTCATTATGAAGGGGTTGCTGCAAAGAGCATGAGAAGTCTTATTAATGGAGATGCTGCAATTCCTCAAGGTGACGATCAGAGGCTACATGAAATTGCAAATAACAGGCGACAACCGAAAGGATCTGCAACAGCTACAGAAGAAGAAGTTGCTGGCATTACCTTTGGTTTTGACCCAGAACTATTAGCAAAATTGATAAAAGTTGCTTCAACTAATGATTTAATCGTAGATAGAGCTAGCCCAGCACCAGAAAAGGTTGAAGATCAAAATGATGTAGTGCTCAGCTATAACGATTATGAAGTGACTATAAATGGTTGTGGTCAATATCTGTTAGTTCGAACAAAAGGTCCGGGTGCCAAAAAGGATACAAAAGCTTTTATTGCGTCGCCTCAGCAAGTAGAAAAATTGACACAAGAGCTTTTAACAACAGTTGTTAGCAGATTAACCGTAGATGGTAAAAAACCTCGTCCAGAAGTAGTGGGAATGGTTTTGGAACGTTTTGTAGAGCTAGCCGTGATTATCTATCCCGTCCCAATGAGAAGCGATGAGCAAAATCTTTCCCAAGCAATTGCAGATGCAATAAAAAAAAGCAACGGGGAGAGCAGCTTAGCAATTGAAAGAACAGCGAATGGAAAAAGGATTCTTCCCGTTCAACCATTTGGCGATGAGAATCCTGATGATTATGAGAATTAACAGTAGTTTGAGATGAAACTCGTTCAACAAAGGCTCTTTTTATAACGAAATCACGTACTTAGAAACACCCCTACACCCGTTCAATCTGCATAACAAAACTTATACATAAGGTGAGTAATATGCAAAGTCTTTTGTGCGCATTCGTGAACATGCTCACTTGTCGCATATGTAAGTAATCTACGCAAACAATTGACAAAATATTGTTGATAATGTACATTGTCCCTTTTAAGTACAGGATTTAGTTATGGTTTTTGCCAGAAATCGCATAACTTGGATCGAAACAGAGGTTCAACCTCGTTGGGCAACTGCAGACAAGCAGAAGCACATGAAAACGAGCACCTTAGCTGGATTTCAAAATCCTAAGGCCAATCTTCGCAGGATGAGAGCGATGATAGACGGAGCAGAGGTTGTTACAGTCGAGCAAATTTTAAGTGAAGCATATGCAAGAAGAAGGCCTGTCGCAGCTAAGGAAGATGGAAGAGAATCGATAATAAGGAGAATTGTCCCAAGGTCTGCTCAAGAAAGAGGTTTGTTAATCAATAATGATAACCCAGAATCCTGGTGGGGTAGTGACTACGACAATCCCTCGTTGAAAGGGCACTCACTCCTACACTATCTTACAGACGCCAATACGGGGCCTTTCGTAGAGCTTCCTTTTGCGTACAATAGTGTTGCTGCAGGTATTTTTCGTGTTCCCCGAAACACAGTCTTCGACCTAGCAAATCTTGTAAGACGAAATGGGGGTGCGGATAACCTAGTTCCAATGCGATTTGAGTTGCATTCCCTTCTTACTGCTGACGACACGAACACAGTGGAAAATCATGAACGCTTCTCAACCGATGCGCTGAATATTCTGAACACTCTCTATTATGCTAATCCTAGTGTATTTGACCATGTAAAATCACACCTTGCAGGATACTTTGCCAACGCAAAAGATATTCATCATGCGTTTGCGGAAACATTAAGAAGATTACCTAAAGATAGACCAGTACGCGTACTTGAGCTCTGCTCAGGAATCGATGAACGCTGGAAATCTATAGCTAGTTTCTTGCCCGATAGGCAAATTCAAGTACTTCGCACTGACTTCGTTCTTCGTGATGCCCCTACTGTACCTTCCGAAGGAACGCAATGTACCATTCGACATGCTCAGTACAATATTCTAGAGCCATTACCATTTGTGTCGAAAAACAAACGCTTCAATGCAATGATGGTGACCTATGGATTCGATTCAGTGTGGGGTGAAGATGATAAATCATATGCCAAAATCAAAGGGATATGGCATGAAACCCGCTACAGATTTCGTTTTCCCACAGCACAGGACGATTCTGAAATTGCATTTGATCCGGATGGCCCCGTTACTTTAGAAGCATTAAAAAAATATGTTGCAGGACTTGACTGGGAAACAGGGAGAAAATTTCTTGAAAAATGTACGTACGATATAGACTATTTTCCTATTGATCTTGAAGATGTGCCATATGGAAGAATTATTGAAAAACGATACAAGCATATGCAAAATGTTAACGTTAGTTCTCCTGGAACAGCCATAAAAAGAATACAAGAGGCTTTTGCAAGCTGCCTTGATGATGATGGAATAGTAATTATGGGAGAAGTGGGTTATAGCGCTCCAGTCAAGAAAAACGGCCATATGATCAATAAAACTGGTCCCATTGCAGTATTTCATATTGATGATTTTGGAATAGCTGCGGAGGCATTGGAGCAGCTTGGATACGAAGTAGAAATGGTTTCTCATAAAGCCTTTATTCAGAGTAGAACGGGAAAAACTCAAGGAATAGATGATGGAAATACAGTTATCATGGTCGTTCGAAAAAAGCAGCTTTCAACTGGACATACTAGTGATATATCCTCCAGGATAGATCCTCAACAAGGTGGTAGGATTTCGGTTGATGCACATCAAAGTAGGCGTCCCTCTGCTGCTTTTGGTGACGCGGAACTACAAGCGTTGAAGGAAAGCGATGATCGTCACTCACAAGCTGCAGACTCATACAGAAAAAAGACCTTAACACGAACAGACGAACGTATAGATCCTGCATTTTCTCAAGCTCGGCAAATTGATCAAAGGAGGAGAGATCCTAGTGACGAAGTTGCTAAACAGTTGTTTGTTGATGCTAATAGATTAGCAGATGATCTCTATCGGGAAGGTGATGAAGTTGCTCGGCAATTGAGTGGGCTTGGTAATCCTAGTGAAGAAAGGCATCGTCAACACAGACTTACAACAAAGGAAATAACTGACGCTCAGTCAAGGGTAAGATATCTTCAACTACAATTAACAGAGGCAAGCGCTCGTGAGCGCCATGAACTTCTAGAAGAATTAGCAGATTTGAGAACACTGCTCATGAGACAAATTCAAGAGTTTTAACCCTACACCCACTTTTTTTATACTAACCGGCATCAATTTCTGTTAATCCACCAATTGACATTTTTCCTTTCTATGGTATGCTATCGTTCTACTATTTTTGATGGTTATTATGCCTTTCAGACAGCGAAAAGAACTTGGAATACCATCAGATACTTGCGGACAAGTAGAAACTGGAAGGAAGCCACAAAGACATTCTCTTATTAAACGATTAAAACAAATGGATGTTCTTGCCCAGTTAGGACGAATTCCCGGTGTCAGAGATGGTATTCCCGTATACCAGCATATTCCTATTCAAGCAAGATCCCAAAATCCTCCCTCATCGAGATACGAAGCCGCAGGTAATGCAGGAGACCCACATCACCAGCACACGGCGCCAGATGGCAGAGGTCGGGCTGAGATTCGCATGGCAGCAGGCGGCGACGGGGGGGACAGAAGAATAGTTACCCTGTCCAACGTATTGTCCGCATGCTTGACTGCAACAGACGTAAACGAAATAGTGCAGGCCTTGCTGAAAAGAGCTCACTGGGAACGAGAGATCATTGGCTATCAGCCAGGAATCGAGAGTTTTTTCAATGTTCAAGTAACAGGTAAAGCAGGTGATCTCATAAAACGTCTTTACAATGGTAGGATACTACCACGTGCAAGCTGTTACGGTACTGAGGGAGAGGCATTAACACCACTTCAACGAGCATTTGGATTGTTGAGAGATGAAAATCCGGAGCTGTTGGCTGAATGCGTGGAAGTTGAACGTGACGGACAACATTATGTACGTTTTACGAGCAAAGTCAGTGAATGGCTAACATTCAGAGGAAAAGAGATAGTTGAGGCTGCACACCCCCAAGCTCTTGATCAGAGCATTTATGCAAGACTCGGAGCCGAAGGAGGTAAAAAGACAGTAGTAGGTAATATCCTAAATGCACTGGGGCTTTCATGGCGTGAACGTAAACAAAACCGGATAACAGAAATTGGTGTTGAAGTTCTAGAAGATCTTTTGGGTGGACGGATACTATATGAATGGATTGGTGAGAAAAAGAAAGATCTCGGATTTCAACAGTGGTTCATTGCCACGATCACAGAGATACTGAATGAGAAAGATAGTAATAACGAGAATCCCCTCGAAACAAAAAGGTGCATCCCTTACTCAGATGGAACCACATTGCCAAAAATCTGTGCGGTTGGTATCTGTGGTGGTAAACCGTTGTTGATTACAACAGGGTTCAGGGCCGATAAATTTATTGTGGCTAGACTTGAAGAGGAGTATAAACGGTGGATCAGGGAAGGAAGAAAAGCGAAGGAGTTTGCAAGACCATACCCATGCCCGCAAGAGCTCCTCTATGAAGAACTAGGTATAAATGGAAACGATAGAACCCGCGCGGACAACATATATTTTGCCCTGGAAGGAAAGGGCCGACTGCGAAATGCTAAAAATACCAGTTTGCTACCAGGAACAACAGTGTATGTATTTAATGATGAAGGGGGAGTAAAAGTATTTAATGACCTGTGGAATGGTATGTCTGTTAAAGATTGGATGGCAAAAAAGTCAGCGACAGACCGTGCTCAACTAGCCAAGTTTATGCTTGAATTTTTACTAGCAGAAGAAAAAGATGATTTAGTTGCAGCAATTTGTCAAACAAAAGTGAGAGCGCAAGATACTAGATTATTAGTGGCAAAAAAAGCTGAACTTGAAATTTGGCCAACCGATCAGCTTTCCAGATCTGTTGTTACTAAACTTGATGTAGCGTATGAAGCTTGGGAAAGAACTGAAAGGGAAAGAAAACTGAACGAACGTGATACATTCACTGCTTTAGCAGATATCGTGGCTGTTGTTGCGGATAGAATGGATAGTGATCGTAGAGATACAGTACAACGATATGTATATCAAGCTGCAAGACATCTTCTACTTTGGTGCCAATCAACTAAATTTCCAGAAATTAATGATGATCGTTTAGTAACCACAGCGACAGCACATCCAAGCGGTATAGCCTCGTGGGAAGTGAGCAACACTTCTCTCCAGTTTCTGCTTCGTATGGGGATAGCAAGAAGCGTGCCGTCACTCCTCACTGAAGAAGGTATCCCAAAGGATTCTCCGACCTGGGTAGCTATCATGCATGCAGCAGAAACTATGACACAACTACAAGAAGAGGCAACCCTTGATGGTATTCAAGGTATGGTAGAGAGCGCAAATAAACACCTCATAGTGACAAAAAAAGGATGGCAATCTTTGATTAGGATGTTCGAGGTGCAAATACGATCTCCCGAGAAAGCAATTGGCGCACTCTACAAGGAGTTGCAGAGTCAATGCACCAATGAAGCAAGACTGCAAAAAACAATTACTGATGTAACGGCTGTACTTCTAGAATGGGGGTGTGTGCAACGAACCGGTGACAGCAACAGATGGTCTCAAACATGGTGCTCAGCAGCGGTGTACAGTATCGCGCAAAGGGCAGTTCTGCTTCGTTATCATCAAAGGCCACCTCAGAATGAGAGGAATTGGGCAACCATACAAGCAACAGAGATGCGTGATGAAAGTTTTGCTACAAACCTCATGTATGCCATCAGATGTGCTCTGTTCGCCAACCATCCTCGAGGTATTGCTGAAGTAGTCTTCGACCCTGAGTATGGTTCTTTTCGCTTGAGCCCTGAAGGTGCAACAGCACTAGCAGCGGAGTTATCGATCGATGAGAGAAGAAGAGTACAACTTTCATTTGAAGAAATTATGCAGATTCTTGAATCCAGTGGGATACGGATTGCAGATGTCAGTAGATTTTCTGGGTATGTTGGTGGGCAACATCCTACGTTCAGAGGATATAATAAAAAGTTCGATTTGAGCGCCTTTACCGAACAAGACGCAGCAACTATAGCCAGTACGATAGAAGCAATCAAAGCTGGTGATCATGAGACAACAAAAAATGCAGTTGCCACGTTGAGGGAAGATACTAAATCGAAAGAGCTCAGTTCTTTGCTACCCACAACCCAAGACATACTCTCCTACTTGCTCGTCTTTTTCTACTGTCGTGGTTTGACAGTCAGTCAAAAACAGGAGGATGGCAGCTGGAAAGAGCTTGTAGCTGAAGTCCCTGCAGCTGCGATAGAGTCACAATCTGATCCTGCAGCTCTACCAGCAGGGCCTCCACATGTTGTCGAAGCTCCAGCTCCTAAAGCGTCCCCACCTCCACCTCCACCTCCACATCTAACTGTAAAGGAAGCACCAGCCCCCCCTGCCGATGTGTCTGCGTCTCCACGAACAGATGGACATCGGGTTGAGAAAAGAGCATCAGAGCCGCCCACCTACGAGCAACTCGTTGGTACAGTCCCCCAGGAACTGCAGTTCGTACTGCGCTACTGCCGCTACCGTCAAGCGCAAGGCAGAGACCTTCCCGATACGCTCCCGAATATAGCTGGTAAACTCTCAACGATAGAGTTTGCGCAATGTCTCAATACCATACTCGGAGCAGCCTTAGCAGAAATACGAGTAGGAGAGCTTCCTCCAGAGTTCGGTAAAGGACTAACTGAACTAAGAAATCAAGGACGATACGTTGGAAATTTATGGCTTATCCTCGAGCCACATCAGCTGGAAGCTCTTGGGAAACTTTGGAGAAATACTACACAGCGCCCATCATTTATTGCATTACTGCAGAGAAGAGTATTCGGAGCACAACTTTTTCACCCTGTATCAGTTGGCGGAGTTCAGTACTTAAATGTACAACAGCCTGATCCAAGCGGAGAATATCTTAGCAGAATCAGTCTTCAGATGAGGTCAATAACTGGGCAAACGGGTTTATCATTTCGCCCATATACAAATGAAATTTCAGGTCTCGGCAGGCCGAGCAGAAGCAGAGCTCCTGACGGAATACTAATTTCAGAGGCGCTTCTAAGACAAGCACTCACTACAGACGAAATTACACGGGTGTTACTCGCTGTGCCAGAAGAGTTTAATCCAACTCAATCAGGAATTGGTGTAGGTAGTTTGGAAGAAATGCGTGAAAATCAACGAAGAATTCTTCTTAGTGATCTAGCAGCAAAACGAGAGCAATGTGGATTTTTAGCTTCAATAGTGACAATGTCCGAACATGAAGATCTCTACCATGAAGGAGCAATACGTTGTTATCTTGCAACAACTAGAGATGGTAATTTCTCTCGTGAGTTTATCAGTAGGTATGCACTTCCAGCCCTTCGTGATCCAGAAAACCCTTACCACTTTCTTCAGCCAATGATTGAAAAATATGGAGGGACAGAGGATTTACTAAACAACACTGAAGCATTTCTTCAAAGAGTCCTAGAAGATGAGCTTAGTAGAAGACGAGTAACTGTTGATGATGCGTTTAGAAAAGGGTTTAGAATTCAGAAATTATCTGAAAGAGTATTGCTTGCACTTCAAGACATAGCAAAAAAAGATGGAACAACTCTAACGTACCTAACAGAAATGAATCTCCAAGAATTAGCAACTGTTGATTTAGGTACAGATGGTGTCTGGATCGTTACTCCCTGCATTATTGAAAGAGAAAATAGTACAGGTAAAATGGCCATCGTACAAAGAACGTTGCCAATTACTCGTGTAACAGTAATGAGTGAACCTATTACCTATAGAGTTGTTGTAACAAAGACGGGTGATGAGGGGGATAGGAGCTCTTCATTACAGCTAACTTCTGAAGTAAATCCAGAGCTAGGTATTCCCGTCGCGCTACCAACGCGGTGGTTAAACGGTGGTTACTTAATAGTGGAAGCTTCTGTAAGAGGACTACCACTAATTGACCAAGCCAGAGTGCTCCTAGCTGGAAAAAACTGGGATGGGGGAGACGTATCTAGCTCTAGGCCAGATGACGGCAACTCTTCACCCCCAACAGGTTCAGGTGGTGAAAGAAGAAGTAGTGGTGGAGAAAATGGAACTCAAAGAGGAAAAACAAGCGCATTTGGCTCAGGCCTAGCAGCTCAGATGAGACAATCCGATCAAGCACTGAAAGCGGCAAGTGATCGATACGCAGCTAGCACCAGAAAAAAAGCAGCAGCGGCAATTGAACAACACGCAGGAGCAAGACCAATTCGTAGAGTACTTGACGCCCAATCTCAACAAATAGGAGATGAACTCCTTGCCGCAAGTGATAAAATTAAAGTTGCATTAGAAAGGGAAGGGCAACGTATTACTGCTCAGTTGCTAAACTTGGGAGACCCAAGAGAAGAAATGGTTAGAATCCAGCGATTCACTAGGGAGGAGCTCGCACAGGCTGAGTCTGCAGTACAACAAGCAGAAGCACAACTTAGTGTAGCAACTGGAGAAGAAAGAGCTGCGCTTGAAGAACAAATAGCAGCAATTAGGAGAAAAATTGCCCAAGAAATGAGTAAGTTTTAACCCTCCACCTCTCAATCTTCATAATATCTTCCACCCGTTCCATACTGCGTAGCACATCATTCAGCATCTTACTGTCCTTGATCTCCAACACCAACCGCGCTATAAAATAGTTGCTCTATATTCTGTTAATAACAAGCATGAAAAAACTCTCGAAAGTTGACAAAATTAGCAACTATAGCTATATTTCTACTCTCCACAAAGGACATTTTATTGAGAAGTAGGAACAGTGGATGATCAGAAAAACGACGTTTGAACAACTGGAACATGCTGGTACACGTGTAAGAACTTTTTGTAGTACGTTGCTCAAACGTTTTGAAGGCTGGAAAGATAACCAGATACCTTTTGGAGAGCAAGCCGCTCGTACTCTGCAAACGCTTCAGAATCTTTTTTCAGGAAACTCATTGAGTTTTTCACCCCAGGTAGTTTCTAACGTTCGCCAAGAAAGAACATTCGAGCCCCAAAGACCTAGCAATGTTCTAAGAAGTGCAGGTACTTCACAGGGAGATGCTGCAGAATCATCTTTTGCAAAATATGCAAGATTGCATGGTATCGTGAACCCAGGTATAGAAGCAGAAAAAGCTACTAAACTGGTAGTTGCTCTTGCTAGATTACCTCGATGGAAAGATAGAACAACTGTGACATTATGGGAACACCCACCTTTTTTCAATAAAACTATAAATCCCTATAGCTCTATCGTGCCAGATGATATGCTAGATGTATTAGATGCATTGATGCGAGGAACAAGCAGAAGTCAAATTATCAAAGGTCAAAGTTCGCCATTTATAGATGCCGTTGATCAGGCCTCAAGCAAGATATTGGAAGCAATAGGGGAAAGTGAAAGGGACTCTGGTAGGATAGTATTTATTGATGAAGAGTGGTTTGCTGATCAACAGATTTCAGCCACAATAAGGCAAGAAGTTCAAGGCATTCTTGATCATAAATTTCCGCACAAGGTTTCTGAAGTATATAAAAGGCAGAACCTTTGCCATGACCGAATAAAATCCGACGACATTTTGCATGGGCTTTTAGACATTACTGATTTAGTTTGCCCCAATTCTGGGCAATCCCTGAACTGGACCCTATCCACCGAAGGTGAACAGGTAGTACTGGACCTTTTTAAAGGAAGCACAGTTCTAGAGTGGTTGACTGAAAACAAGAAGAAAAAAAGATCGTGGGAGCTATCGTTATTATGGCAAGCATTAACACTAGTTGGGTCAACTCCTGATGCTCAAGGACGCACTATTTTTGATAATGGAAAGATAATCAAATCACCAAATGCTAGAAAAGCCAGCATAGTTGAAGAAATAACTTTACCCAATGGAAGAATAGTTGTTATCACAAATCGTCATCGAATAGCTGGTTCTGCGAAAACCGAAATCGAGAATGTTATGAAGAAGCTAAAGCTTGGCAGCGTTGAACCTGTAATAGAAACTTTTCCTGTCTCTGTGCCAGCAGTTTTTACAAGAATGGAGCTTAGAGATACTGTTGCATTACGAAATGCTAGGGCTCTTGTGACTGCAATGTATTCTGCGCTACCAGAACTCTTTGAACAACAAGAACCCACTGCGAAATCTTTCGAGGATATGAGGATTACTGAGCAAGGCAAAGGCATTTTTCTAGGTTTTTTTGAGGGGTTAACTGTTGAAAAGTGGCTTAGTAGTGAAGAAAATAGGAAAGCAAAAACTGAAGATCTACAACTAATGCTAACAAATACCATTTCTAATCTTTCTGAATTAGAACAAAAATATAACATTCTTGAACGTTGGAAAGGGACTGCAATAACCAGACCTAACTCTCGCATCCTTCTCTCTCGGCACATGCTAGATTTACTAGCACGAGCCCGTAAGCAGCAATGATTAATGGCTTCTTGGTAAGTACTGGTATGGAAAAGCAACTTGTAATTTTCAGATTGCTAAAGTAACATCACGGCATTTTTATATTTATCAAAACCTAGTACTAGATGAGTAGCTATAAAGAGTAACTAAACCAATAAACAGAGACTTGAGCTAGGCTTTGTGATCATCTACCCAACAACCCTACACCCGCTCAATCTTCATAATATCCGGCACCCGTTCCATACTCCTCAACACATCATTCAACACCTTACTGTCCTTAATCTCCAGCACCAACCGCAAAACGCCCTTGCTATCATTCATCTTTTTATAATCGATATGATGGATATTAATTCCCAGATCAGAAATACCGGTCACAATATCCCGCATCAGCCCAACACGATCCCATACCGTCATCTCGAAGGTGATCGGATAAAACGTCACTGTTTCCTCTTCCCAATATGCCTTCACTACGCGATCTTTGTCCTCAGGGGAAAGCCCAAGCAGATTTTTGCAGTCAATCTGGTGGATGGTCACTCCTTTCCCACGCGTGATAAACCCAGCGATTTTCTGTCCTGGTTCGGGATTGCAGCAAGGAGCAAGACGGATCAACAGATTTTGCACACCCTCAACTCGCACGCCAGCGCGGTTTGCTATCTGTTTTTTCGGAGCCTTCTTTTTGGAAGGCTTGTTCAAAATCATATCAGCTTCGCGCTCAATCACCTGATCGAGCACCTGCCGGACAGTGAAATGCCCATAGCCAATCGCGGCAAAAATATCTTCCCAATCGTTGGCTTTGAATTTTTCAAACAACTCTTTCGCTTTATCTTTTGGAATAGCACTAATGCCAACACCCAGAATTCTCCTCAACTCTTGCTCAAAAATCTCTTTCCCAGTCTTCACATTCTCTTCACGCTCATCCTTGCGGAACCAGCGGCGGATTTTATTTCTCGTGCTCGATGTTTTCACAAACTCCAGCCAGCTGCGGGACGGACCACGAGCAGCTTTCGACGCCATGATCTCGATGATATCACCAGATTTGAGCTGGTAATCCAGTGATACCATGCGGTTGTTCACCTTCGCGCCGATACAACGATTTCCGAGATCGGTATGCACTGCGAAAGCAAAATCAACCGGCGTAGAGCCAAGCGGGAGGTTTTTTACATCACCTTTTGGTGTAAACACAAAAATTTCATCCTGAAACAGATCCAACTTCAGCGACTCAACAAAGTCCTCCGCATCCTGCATTTCCTTCTGCCAATCCAGCAACTGCCTGATCCAAGCGATACGCTCATCCACCTGCGCATCCTGACTCGACTGGTCTTTGTATCGCCAATGCGCAGCCAGACCATACTCCGCAGTATAGTGCATATCGTGCGTCCTGATCTGCACCTCAACAATTTTTCCACCATCACAGACCACACCGGTGTGCAGCGACTGATAGCCATTCGATTTTGGCACAGCGATGTAGTCTTTCAGCCGATTGGAAAGCGGCTTCCACTGCGCATGAATGATACCCAACGTGCGGTAACAAGCAGGAATAGTGTCAACGATAACTCTGAGCCCATACATATCGAGCACATCATTGACCGTCGGATCTTTCTTTTCAATATACACGTTGCGATAAATGCCGTAGAGATTCTTCGGTCTGCCGGAAATTTCCGCCTCAATCTTTTCTTTATTCAGATGGTAGTGCAGCTTCTCAGAAATTTTATGAATATACTCTTCCCGATGCTGTCTCTTTTCCTTCACCGCCTCTTCGATTTCCTTGTATTTTTCCGGCTCCAGTACACGGAAACTGTAGTCTTCAAGCTGCCATTTGATTTGATTGATACCCAAACGATGGGCGATTGGAGCGTAGATCTCGATAGTTTCCAGTGCGATACCCTGCTGCTTTTTGGGATGCACAGCGGAAATAGTTTTCATATTGTGCAGTCGATCGGCAAGTTTGATCAGGATAACCCGCACATCGGTTGCCACCGCCAACATCATCTTCCGAATATTCTCCGCCTGCCGTTCCTCGGGTGTACGAAGACGCACCTTTCCCAGCTTTGTGACACCAGAAACCAACTGCTCAACATTCTCCCCAAACGCCTTCTCAATCGTATCAAGCCCATAACTGGTATCCTCAGGCACATCATGGAGGAGTGCCGCTATGATCGTTTCCTTATCCAAATGCATCTGCGCCAACGTTTTCGCCACCGCAACCGGATGTTCGATGTACGGTTCACCGCTTTTTCGCATCTGTCCCTTGTGTGCCTCCTTCGCAAACGCAAACGCCGTATGGATATCTTCAATATCCTTTTCAGAAAAATAGGTCTCAAGTGAAGGTTTTAGCAGAGAGAAAGGCATAGGGTTTATGTCGCTTTCCTAGATGGTAGCATGTTTTGGGCGAGAAGAGAAAGGAAGGGGAGGGGATGCATGATGAACTATGCGTCTATTGCAATGAACAAGGCGGCTTCAGCCCCTTGTCCCGCCAGAACTCTTTTATCACACGGAATCCACAAGCCGCCACGTGCGCAAAGGGCTGAAACCCGTTGTTCTGAAGTTATGGAAGATTGACTAGTTACCTGCAGTAGGGTTTATTTCGCTATCTGTATTGGGGTTCTTCTGTTCTCCGAAACAGGAGGAGCCATCTACAAGATGGCTCCAGCGGAAAGATTCGTCATTTTATTAGACTGAAGAGTAGGTGGGGTTGTTGGAGGGAGAAGTTGGAGTATATTTTTGTAAAAAAGTTGTTGGCTGTACAACAAGCTGAAAGTCCTATCGTGTTGTGAAAAAAAAGCGTTATACTAAAACCATGAAAAAGCTCTTCCGTACAACCGTCCTTGCCTGGCTAAAGCTGTTTGCCAAACTCAAACTTCAGGCAACCAAACCCGAGATTATCGGTTTAACCGGCAGTGCGGGAAAAACCTCCCTCATGTACGCCACCAAAGCCGTCCTTTCCAGTCAGTACCGTGTGAACTACACCGCCAAAGCCAACAGCGAATCCGGCATCCCTCTCCACATCCTCGGTCTACAAATGACCAACTACTCAGTTTTTGATTGGCTCCGTGTCTGTTTCCTCGCACCGATCCAGTGGCTTTTTTACAACAAGCCTGCACAGAAATACATCATGGAACTCGGCATTGATAAGCCAGGCGACATGGCCTATTTACTGACAATTGTGCAACCCCGAGTTGCCGCAGTCCTCAACATAGGCAGTGTCCACGCCGAAGCTTTTTCCCACACGAAAGATCCCATTAAAGCCATCGCCGAAGAAAAAAGCGTCCTAGTACAAGCAATACCCCAAAACGGTTGTGTCATCCTCAACTACGATGATCCCCTCGTTCGCGCCATGGCGGAAAAAACAACCGCCCGCACCATATTTTGCAGTCTTCTTTCCCACCCCGATCACCTCCTTTCCTCGCAGCAAGGCTGGCTCTGGGCTGACTCCATTTCCACCACCGAGAAAGGTTTTTCCCTCACCATCCACTGGCAAGAACGCAGCTACCCTATCACCCTCGAAGGCATCGCCGTTGGCAAGCAGTTTGCCTACACCATCCTCGAAGCGTTTGGTATCGCCATTTCGCAGCACGTCCCCTTGCATCAGGCAGCATCGGCCTTAAAAAAATTCCACCTCCCACCCGGACGTGCCAGTATCATCCCCGGCATCAAAGACACCACCATCCTTGACAGCTCCTACAACGCCTCCAAAGAAGCCGTCATTTCCATGCTAGAAGTCCTAGAATCCTTTCCTCAGAAAGAAAAAATCGCCATCCTCGGCGACATGCGGGAACTAGGAACCCTAGCCGAAAAAGAACATCGAGCAATAGCCCGAAAAGCTGTGAACGTCGCCAACACCATCATCACTGTCGGCCCCATGATGCGCGACTACTTCGTGGACGAAGCCCAAAGCCTCGACTTCGACCCTACGCACCTTCACTACTTCATCAACCCTTACGAAGCCGCCCGTTTCGTCAAAGACAAAGTCCTCAAAGGCGGAGAAGTCATCCTCGTGAAAGGCTCCCAGAACACCATCTACTTAGAAATCATCGTCAAAGCCATCATGCAACACCCCGAACTGGCAGGCAAACTACTCTGTAGGCAGGAAGCGATGTGGGAGAGGAAGAGGGGAAAAATGGAAATTTTGTAGAGACGCAGGCATGTCTCGTCTCCGTGGCGGAGTGGTCATCAGAACCCACGAAAAAGAACAGGGCACTAGCAACGAAGGCAGGAACAAGATCCGCGGGGTGAGACGAGGCATGCCGTCGTCTCTACAGGAAATGCAGATTTTTCCCATCCTGATTGGGGGTTTTCTATTTCCCATCCCCCGTGAGACGCAATGAATCGGGTCTCTACAGCTCAAGAACAAGGTGGCTTCAGCCCCTTGTCCCGGTACGGGTCTTCCCAACCGAAATCCACGATCCGTCGCGTGACAATGGGCTGAAGCCCGTTGTTCTCCCTGCTGGAGGCATCTTGCAGATGCCTCCTTTTGTTTCGTAAAACGGAAGACCGGATCAGTACTATTGGGAGAGGAACAGAAATGCTTGGGTTATGCTCTCTGAAATATAAGGAGTAATCTGTGAGAAGGCTCCAGCAGGCAGGAAGCGATGTGGGAGAGAAAGAGGGGGAGGATGGAAATTTCGTAGAGACGCAGGCACGCCTCGTCTCTGTGGCGGAATGGTCATCAGAACCGACGAAAAAGACCAAGGCACTAGCAACGAAGGCAGGAACAAGATCCGCGGGGTGAGACGAGGCATGCCGTCGTCTCTACAGGAAATGCAGATTTTTCCCATCCTGATTGGGGGTTTTCTATTTCCCATCCCCCGTGAGACGCAATGAATCGGGTCTCTACCTCAAATCAGAACAAGGCGGCTTCAGCCCCTTGTCCCGGTAGCGACCTTTCCAACCAAAATCCACGATCCACATCGGGACAATGGGCTGAAGCCCGTTGTTCTACCTGTTGGAGGTATCTGTGAGAAGGCTCCAGCAGACAGGGTGCAACGTGGAAGAGAAAGAGGGGGAGAATTGGTGAGGGCAATAGTTTTTTTCCTTTTTGATGCAGGTAATAATTGATTGTTTAGCTTCCAAACATTTTTTTAAAAGCAGTAGCAAATGGATTTGAATCGTCTTGACCTTGTACGCTTTCTGTAGAGTAGGCAAGGGTTGTGCCATTATTTTTGGTCATTTGGTCACGGTCGATTCCACGGTTAGTGACGTAAAATGTTTTAGCGTTCATAAAGACAGTTGCGTTATTATCAGTTAAATATCTATTCTTTCCTAGCGGTGTCCATGTTTTTCTTAGTTCGTTGAGCTGATAAGCTATTCTTTGACTTGATAGCCTGATAGAGTCTCTTATTCCAACGTGGTAAAAAGCTCGATGTCCATGATTTGGATCATTTCTTTCTTCTTCAGCTATTACCGAATGAGTTACCCCAAAATCCATAATAGGAGCAAGCAGCATAGAAGACAATTCAAACACAATCACCGCCTGCACAGCTACTGTTGTGGCAATCAAATTGAGTACGGGATGTTTTTCTAATCTTTGTTGAGGCTTATCTATCGCTCTAGTTCGAGGAGGTTGATCTAATACTCTTTCTCTCATGTGATAACTCCCGATAATGAAAGTAAACTTATAGCATAAATTTAAAATTATGTCAATTATAATATATATATAATAAATACAAATGATCGATTTATGTTATTTGTTAATGATTGCTTGTTGAGAATAAATATATTTATTGTTATGTATATATGTTTTATTCTGGCTGTGTAACATCCTCTATGAATTCCTTGTGATGAAATTTGACTTGTGGTTGAAAGTTTAAGAGACGGGGATTTAAGTCGGGCGAGAAAAGTTTGGTTCTTGCAGTGAGGTTCAAGGAACTTAGTTGCTATTTATGCAGCAAGTTGGCGTTGGAGAAGTGAAGACTCATTTTGACTCGGTAAGTGTGATAGAACTCGGTTATCGCGTTTATCTTCGTACTCTTTAAACATGTTCTTCAACCATGAAGCTGCATCAGCATGTGTTGTTATAGTGATTACTGTATTCCCATCTTGGTCAACTTGTAGAGCGCCGATTCCCAGATACTGATGAGGGGATCCGTCAAGAATGCTATCAAGCATTTTTCCAACCTTGTCTCTAGCTTTCGGTAAAGTGGCTCTGGCTGGCAGAAATTCGACACTCGAAGCCCCTTCAACTGTTGCAGATCCTGGACATGAAAGATCGGTAGACTCAGCAAAGTAACCGCCGTTATGGCTAATACGAGAGATTATCGCAAGCATAAAGCCGGGAACATCTACGGCTTGTTCCATTCCTAGGTTTCCCCGCCCAAGACGTGCCCATCTCAGCGCAGCGTTGTAGGCGTTTTGGTATGCGATCTCGGCAGGTTTCAAATCAACTTTGCTAAGTTGCCCTTCATCCGAAGTTGCTGTAGGAATGCTCACGGGTACCATAGCTTCGAACATGGTAGGAGTTATTCTAAAGTCATTACTTGTGAGCCATTCATTCACCAAATCAGGTCTGTTTTGCAATGAAAAAATAACAGCAATACCCCGCATAACACTAAATCCAGCTTTACTCAGGCGTTCTTTGAAATCTCCATCAATAACAACGTTTTTTCTGAAATAGTCCTTTTCTTTTGATGTAAAAATGGAATTTTCTTCAGATAGAGATTGTTCGTTAGTGCCTTCAGCGGGTTTTTCATACCCTTGGCGAAGAGCATTAGGAATAAATTGGGGGTTAGCAAGAAGAGCGTCCGTTGGTTTTACCGCAGCATTGTCACTGTGAACAAGTCGGAGAGAGGTAAAACCAGTGTTGGTATTTACTTCTATAGAGACAGACGGTTGTCGTCCGTTGGGGAGTAGATATTCCGTCTGAGTTACTTTGCCATCTTTTTCCTGTGCAGGTGTATCCGTGAAAACAATGGCAACTGTTGCCTGATTAATGAGTTCGGCGTTGCTCTTGTCGACTTGAACTAAGCTTCCATCGCGATAAAGGAGACCTCTTCTGCCCGTTCTCTTATCTTCGTAGGCAACATACTCCTGTGGTTGGACAAGAGAGATATCCTGAGGTGTTCCGGCTAGATAAATTCGAGCCTTCTCTGAGGGGTCAAAAAGGCCAGGAATACGGTTGCCATCGTTCTCATATCCAAAAGCAAGCGCTTTGGCTGCTTCTTCTGCATTAAATCCTTCACGTTGCATATCCAAATCAGTCCGTACCCTCAATCCAAATGGAGTGATAAAATAGTCAGCTGCAGCCCTGTAAATATAACTAAAAAAAGTACTATCTACTCTCGCAAGTTCAGCAAATTTTGCAGCAACCGCTTGAGCTGAAAGAGTTTGTTGAGATGGTTGATCAAGTCCCCGTTGCCGATGGTGAATAAAGCGCTCTTGTGCTTTGGTAATACGCTCTTCCAGTGCAAGAGAAACATCGTTTTCGGTGTGTCTATTAATGATCTCAATTGATCGAAGAAGCATCTTCTTGGTAAAGAGTTCAAAACCTTCAACAGCAACACCTTGTTGGGCAATCTCATGAGCAACAACACTTAGCAGATTGCCATATTTGGGTTTGCGTGCATTTTTTTGAAGATTCTCTATTTCCTTTAATACATATTTCTTAGCTTCAGTATCTGCAAAGGAGTTGCGAACAACCACTTCCCACTTATTGAGAACGCTATTTTGACCCAGTACCAGATCTCGAAGTGCTTGTTGTGTGGGGAATGGACTATCTCCGTTGGCGGCAGTTTGTAGATGTGCCGAAATTTTATGTATTTCACCAAGGGTGGTTTGAGAGATCATCTCAACATAAGACTCTACTTTTGAAAATTGAATAGCATTGGATCCCAGGGTTGTTTCCATGACAGCCCAAGAAATAGCTTTCGCCGCACGAGAGGCTGAGACGTCGCGCCTTTCGCGCAGAATTGTTACAGCCTGACTTGCAAATGTATAGAGCTGTAAGAGATTTTCCCTTCCATGTTCATCCAAAGCCTGTTGCTGTCCATCAACAAGGCGTCTGTTTCTCAAAAGAGCTTTATATCTTCGATTAATCCACGCCAGCGGAACAGTTGATTTATAGAGTAAGTCTTCAACAATTTGTGCACCCGAAACCTTTTGTTGGAGCTGTTGTGCAGCGAAAGTCTGAGCGGGAGATAATTCTCTAGTAATAGTGTTGCAATGACGAAGAAATGCATGCTCTAGTCGTCTGCCGATGTGTGGAGCAGCAAGAGTAGAAAGTGTTTCTGCCTTTTTAATAACTGGTAGATCTGACTCTAGTATTCCTCTAATACTCATGCCGTGCTCCTTGATAGCCGGGTGCTATCAAATGTCACATCAGTAAACGAGAAAAAAGAAAAATTGTTAGAATTATGTCTTGTTAATTTTTTTACAAAAAAAGAATAATGGCTTCAAGTTGGAGTTTTAAGAGTTTAAGGATGTGTTTATTTTGTAAGTTAAAATGATTAAAAAAAGTAAGTGCTTACTGTTTTTAGCCTAGTGACGACGATTATTCATTTTCCTCTTGTGAATTGTTGCTTCTTTTTGCCTTACTCCGTACTTCTCACTACAATGATGAACAACTGTATCTGCTTAAAGGAACTCTCACATGCTTTTCAACTTCGGCATAAAAACCAAAACCCTTGGCACCAAGGACATGCTCGAATACCAGTGTCCATCCTGCAAGCAATTTGGACTGCGCAGCACTATCAAACAAAGCTATTTCCACATTCTCTTCATCCCCACTTTTCCCCTTCCCAAAACAGCGTTTGTAGAATGCTTGAACTGCCACCAACCACTCAACGAGGACGCATTACCAGACCACGACCGTGCAAAAGTGAAAAAAGATAAAAAAGCCATCAGGGCGCCACTTTACTTCTTTTCTGGATTGCTTGTTGGAACACTGTTTCTTATCGTCTCAACCCTTTACGGCAATTACGTAACAAACCAAGACTCGAAGAATACCACCGCATTCCTCCAACAACCGATGCAAAATGACCTCTACGTTTTTCTCGTAGAAGAAGAAGGATACCCCTACGCCCTCTACCAACTCCTCAACCGCGATGGCGAAGAACTTCTCTTGCAGGCTGGTAACGTTAGCTACAAAACTCTTTCTGACGCCAAGCAGGCTATCTCGACTGGAAAGACGGCTGCGCCAGATTACTACTACAAAGAAAAAGTATTTGTTTTCACAGCCGCTGAAATCAAAGATAAACTTGCAAGTGGCACGCTCCTCACGGTAATTCGTCCGAGTAACCCCGTCCCTCTTCAACCAGCTTTCCAAGAAGGTGGTCTCTATTCGATAGAAAATAAAAACGGAACATTTGCTATTGCGAAGCTTTTGGTTTTAAACGACAAGGCTGCACATATCAGGATCTACAAAAACCGATTCGACACCCGCCCTACAATCGTCGACCCAGCAACACTAGAGCTAGGCACCACCGCAGGATCGAAAGACTATGGCATAGGACATCTGCCGTTTACCCGTGTGAGTTTTTTTATCAGCGACCCTCATTTCATCATGCAGACAAAGGTCACAGATGAGGAGCTTGATGGGTACAGGGAGTGGGAGAAGGCGAAGGGTGGGTTGTTTGGTGAGGATGAGCAAAAGAAAACCAGTGATGGACAAGCAGAAGGAGCACTATAAAATGGCTTACAAATGGGTATCTAGACTGATTTTTAGGGTTTTGCGATGGAAATAAGAGCACACGGACGATCGAGAGAACAATTACGGCAACGATACTGGACTGATGTGGCGAAGCATCGAGAGTACGTTCCTGCAGAATATGCTTGGAAATTAGCAAGTGATAAGCATGATGAACGGCTCAAAATGGGCATTGGGTTTTGGGAAACAGATGTAACAGCTCAGAGAAATCGAACAGTATTCGTAGCTGCAATTGTTGGAGCGTTAGAGGTGTTTTCTACAAATGGTTTGAGTGGAATTACTTCCCTAGGTGGTGGATGTTTTATTGGTGGATTTTTGGGAGTAGCACTGATGGTTGAGGTTTGCAAAAGCAAAGCAGAAAGAAAGAGAATGGATACAATTAACAGAGAGAAATAGTGTAGTTACAACGAAAAGGGAAGAGTGCAACAGAAATTTACAGGAGAAACTCTAATAATACTCCTGCAACGGCTTCACCCGTAGCTCATGATTCTTTCATGCTGGAGGCATCTTGCAGATGCCTTCTAATATTTCGTAGAACGGAAGACCGAATCAGTACTATTGGGAAAGGAACAAAGATCCTTGGCTCTGCTCTCCGAAACATGAGGAGCCATCTGCAAGAAGGCTCCAGCAGGAGAGAAATTTCGTAGAGACGCAGGCACGCCTCGTCTCCGTGACGGAATGGGTACCAGAATTCTACAACAAAGACCAGGTCGCTAGCAACGAAGGCAGTGAAAAAGATCCGCGGGGTGAGACGAGGCATGCCGTCGTCTCTACGGGTGGTCAATAATACTCCTGCAACGGCTTCACCCGTAGCTCATGATTCTTCAGCACTTCCAACGCATCCAACATCGCATAAATCGCCGGTATTGTCGTGAAGATCGGGATATTGTAACGCACCGCATTGGTTCGGATTTTGTAGCCGTCAGAGCGGGAGGCGGGGACGTGGCTGGACGGGGTGTTGATAATCAGAGCAATCTGCTTTTCCTTGATCAGATCAACAATATTCGGGTGTTTGTCTTCACTCACTTTAGCCACTGTTCCAACCGTGATACCTTTTCCTTTAAGAAAGTTTGCCGTGTTCTCCGTTGCAACAAGATCGTATCCCATCGTGGAAAGTCGCTGTGCAACTTTCATCATCGCCTGCTTTCCCTCGTCAGAAACACTAATAAACACTTTACCCGAAGTAGGAAATTCCACACTCGCCGCCAACTCGGCTTTCGCAAACGCCTCGGCAAACGTTTCGCCAATGCCCATGACTTCCCCTGTCGATTTCATCTCAGGACCAAGTACCGTATCGCTTCCGGAAAATTTCACAAACGGCAACACGACTTCTTTTACCGACTTATATTTCGGTGGTGTATATGACCCCTTCAGCCCCAGCTCGGAAAGTTTCACCCCCATAATAATCTTAGTTGCAAAAGTAATCAGCGGAATACCAGTTGCCTTACTCACAAACGGCACCGTTCGAGAAGCCCTCGGGTTCACTTCCAACACATAGAGTACGTCATCTTTCACCGCCATTTGGATATTCATACACCCTTTCACTTGCAACGCTTTACCCAATTTCACCGTATACTCTTTCACCCGTTCAATAATTTGTGGCGCAATCGTTGTGGGTGGCAACACACAAGCACTGTCGCCCGAATGGATACCAGCTTCCTCGATATGCTCCATGATTCCTGCGATATACACGTTTTCGCCGTCACAAAGGGCGTCAACATCGATTTCCTGCGCTTCCTGCAAAAATTTATCAATAAAAATTATCTTCGCATCAGCGATTTCTTGGGTGTGTTCCTTCAAATAGCGTGTCAGCCCTTCTTCAGAATACACGATTTCCATTGCTCGTCCGCCGAGAACGTAGGATGGGCGAACGATGACCGGATAGGAAATTGTTTCAGCCAACTTCTTCGCTTCACTATCTGAAGAAGCCGTGCCAAAATCCGGCTTTGGAATGCCAAGATCATTGAGTAACGAAGCAAACTGTTCCCGATCCTCTGCCAGATCGATGCTGGAAATTGACGTCCCCAGAATCTTAACCCCATTTTTTTCCAACTCTGCAGCGATATTGATCGGAGTCTGACCGCCAAACTGCACAATGACGCCCTCTGGTTTTTCATGCTCATAAATCGCCAACACATCCTCAACGGTGATCGGCTCGAAATAAAGGCGGCTGGACGTATCATAATCGGTGCTCACCGTCTCCGGATTGCAGTTCACCATAATGCTGTCAAAACCCGTGTCTCGCAACGTGTACGAAGCATGCACGCAGCAGTAATCAAACTCAATCCCCTGTCCAATGCGGTTTGGGCCACTTCCCAAGATCACCACACTCTTGCGAGTAGTTTTTGGTTTTGCTTGAAGGATTTGTTCTGCAGAGCCATCGTCCTTCAGCTGGAAAACCGGATTCTCATAGGTTGAATAATAATAAGGAGTGTACGAAGGAAACTCTGCAGCACAGGTATCCACCAGCTTGAATTGCGGTTTTATTCCCTGCTTGTGGCGTAAAGCGCGGATTTCTTCTTCAGTTTTGTTCCACAGTTTCCCAAGATGTTTATCATTGAAGCCAAATTGTTTTGCGCGGAGGAGAAGGGATGGGGTAGGGAAGTTTTTCTGTATGTCCGTTTCCATCTCCACCATCTGCTTGATTTGATCGAGAAACCAAGGATCAACTTTGGAAATTGCATGAATTTCCTCAACAGAAAGCCCTTTTCTAAAACCTTGAAAAAGATAAAAAAGCCGATCCTGTGTCGCGAGTCCAATCTGTTTTTTAATCTCAGCCAGATCCTGACTAAAAGCAGGAAGTTTTCTTTCCAAAGAACGCACAGCTTTGTGGAGGGATTCTTTAAACGTCCGGCCAATCGCCATCACTTCTCCAACCGATTTCATTGCTGTATTTAATTGCTGGTCAACATCGGGAAATTTTTCAAAAGCAAAGCGAGGAATTTTCGTAACCACGTAGTCAATTGTTGGCTCAAAACTCGCCGGCGTTGTGCGGGTGATATCGTTTGGCAGCTCGTCGAGTGTGTACCCGACAGCCAACTTCGCTGCAATTTTCGCAATCGGAAAGCCGGTGGCTTTGGAAGCCAACGCCGAAGAACGGGAAACGCGCGGATTCATTTCAATAATAATCATGCGACCATTTGCTGGATTTACTGCAAATTGAATGTTGCTCCCACCTGTTTCCACACCGATTTTGCGTATGATTTTTTTCGCTGCCTCACGCATGTTCTGGTATTCAACATCCGTTAACGTTTGTGCGGGTGCAACGGTGATACTGTCGCCCGTATGAACGCCCATCGGGTCAAGGTTTTCGATCGAACAGATCACAACGAAATTATCCGCCTTGTCTCGCATCACTTCCAACTCATACTCTTTCCAACCCATAATTGATTCTTCAAGCAACACCGTATGCACAGGGCTGTACTCCAACCCTTTCGCAATCAGCTCCCGCAGCTCTTCCTCATTATTCGCCACACCTCCACCAATGCCACCAAGCGTAAACGAAGGCCGACTGATAAAAGGGTAGGGCACCAGTTTTGTAAAAGCGATTGCCTCGTCAATGCTCTTCACATAGGCACTTTTCGGCATATCGAGTCCAATCTCTTCCATCGCCTGCTTAAACTCCAACCGGTCTTCCGCCCGTTGAATAGCTTCGTAGTCAGCCCCAATCATTTTCACATTATACTTTTGCAACACCCCAAGCTCATACAACGCTTTCGCCAGATTCAACGCAGTTTGCCCACCCAATGTCGGAAGTATCGCATCAGGACGCTCTTTCTCGATAATTTTTTCCAAGATTTCAGGGATCAGTGGTTCCACGTAGGTCGCATCAGCCATAGTCGGATCGGTCATAATGGTCGCTGGATTACTGTTCACCAGCACCACTGTGTAGCCTTCTTCGCGCAATGCCTTGCACGCCTGTGTCCCAGAATAATCAAACTCGCACGCCTGCCCAATCACGATAGGGCCAGAGCCAATAAGGAGAATTTTTTTAATGTCAGTTCGTTTTGGCATAGGTGTCTCATTAAAGGTAGAGGATACTCAACTATTTCCGTATAAATTTCATGATATGTCTACAGTACTCGGTATAATCCCGCAAGCAATCCTGCATTGCCTGATAGAAAAGAGTTTCATCAAGATCCCGATACTGATGTACTAGAATATTGCGAAGCCCTACAGAAGGCGCAATCCGATCTGCAAAGTCCTGTGAATACACGCCAATCTTTGCTAGTAACAGAAAACTCTCACGGAAATTAAACCCCAGCTGCCCCAGACCACTCTCTACAATCAGATGCTGGTTGATATCGATCGCTTCATTAATCACCACTTCTATCACCCGCTCAATCACTTTGTGTGTATCGTAGGAGCTCGCAACAAGATCAAGAGACAAATCTTTAAAACGCATCAACTCACTAAGATCCCGTTGGATCGCCGCAATTTTATTCTCCACCATAGATGTGCTGATCATGATTGTTTCCCCAGGGCACTTTCCAGTGCCTCCTGATTTCGTTGCAGCAGCCGTTGTTTGAAAGGGAAATACTTCACCCCATCATCGACATACATTTTTGCAATCAGCAGCCTGTACTGTTGATAGCTGGCCTCATCGCCATAGTACAGTGTACCATTCGACACGACCTCAAAGGCAAAAATCAGATCCGCATCATTCAAAAACCGAAGATCCACATTTTTTCCCGGCAGCTTTTCCGAAAACAAGGTAAATAAAGCCACAAAATCAGCAGGTTTCGGCTTTCCAAAAAGCTTTACCGCAATATCCACATCACTCGTAGCATTCGCAGTCGCTTTCGCCGTAGAGCCAAAAAGAACGACAAATTCAACCGTGGGACATTCTGATTGTTGTAAAGAAAAAAGTTGCATGGTTGTAATCCAGTATTAATAAAGCCCCAACCGACAACTGTCGGCATCAAGGGTAACCAACGCCCTCAACAGCGATTGAATGTTGCTTGGCGTAGCAGCCTGTGAAACATACTCTCTCGCCAGCAACTCCCGCATCCGCAGTAATTCCTTTCGTTGAGAACGGTTTGTAGTTGCCTCAACAGTGAGATCAATCAGCTCAAAAGCCCGTTCAAAACAGAGCATTGCAGCAGGGGAATCGGCAGCTTTATTGATTGCCCGTTGTAGCTCATTTCCAACCATCAGCAACTGCTTGCTGGTTGAGAATGATTGCCATTTCTCGCTGGTTAACTGTGTATGAAACTGTAAAGCGTACATGCATTATCCTAGTAAGTTGGTTACGATAGCCAACATTTTTTGCTTGATGCCCTCATCCTGTACTTCCATGCTCCGGTTACCCTGAGAAGGTCGGATATTGATAAATGAAGTGTACTCGATAAAATCATCACCTGTTTTCCCCGGGTAAATATTTGCACCCCAGAGAGATTGCTGCTGCGATCCCTCCTCAAGCAACATTTCCTCCAAATCAGCATGTAGCTCAGCATCCAACGCCAAAATACCTTTCTCAATATCCACCACAATCTTCACCATATCACCAAGATCGACCTCTCGTTGTTGCCAGAGAGTATCCAATGTAGATTTTTCTGTGATGATTTTCATGGGGTGTATCTTAGTCCCTAGTATTGTTGCCTGAGCTTGTCGAAGGCCGCCATTGCCCGAGCCTGGGCTTTACTTTTTCTCAATCTCAACCTTTTCCTTCTCAACTTTTCCACCAAGCAGTTTGTACACTTTCTTCTGCTCTCCAATAAGCTCATCAAGCTTTTGTAAAATTTGAACCGCGTAGTAACTCAAGAAGCCGACGATGATAATAGAAGGTAAAAATTCCACAAGCGCCCTCCTGAAAAGTAAATAGTTATTGTTGCTTGAGCTTGTCGTTGCCTGAGCTTGTCGAAGGCCGCCCGTGCCCTTGCCTAGCGCCCTTCGACAAGCTCAGGGAGCACTAATGCTTATTTTTTTCCATCAACGCAATAAACTGGTCAAACAAATAGGTTGAATCCTGCGGACCAGGATATGCCTCTGGATGATACTGCACGGAAAAGAAAGGCAGCGTCTTGTGTGCCAATCCTTCGTTGGTCTGGTCGTTAAGATTGATATGGGTTGCCTCAACATCGCTTGGCAGTGAGCCTGGAGCAATACAAAAGCCGTGATTCTGCGAAGTAATTTCCACCTTGCCTGTCTTCAAGTTTTTCACAGGATGATTCACCCCATGATGCCCAAAAGGCAGCTTGTACGTCTTCCCTCCCAGCGCCACACCAAGCAACTGATGCCCCATACAAATCCCAAACGTTGGGATTTTTTTCTCCAACAACTTTTTCACCGTCTCCACAGCATAGGTAACCACATACGGATCACCAGGGCCATTGGAAAGCATAATGCCGTCAGGATCGAACTTCAGCACCTCTTCTGCAGGATAGTCAGCGGGCACAACCATAACCTTGCAGCCACGGGCAGCCAACAGCTCGGGAGTATTATTTTTCAGTCCAAAATCAAACATAACCACCGTACGAAGCTGTGGAACATGTGGATAGCGTTTGGAAATAAATTCGTAGGGCTCTTTCACCGTCACCACCTTCACAAAATCGGAACCTTCCATCTTGGGAAAGGCTTTGATTTCGTTCAGCAGCAAGATTTTATCCTCGTTTGCCGGTGCGATAATCCCCCTCATTGCGCCATGATCTCGTAAGTGCATTACCAGTGCCTGCGTATCTACGCCTTCAATGCCTGTAATCCCATTTTTTTGCAAAAACGCATCAAGACTCTCAGTCGCTCGCCAGTTACTGTACATACGGTTCGACTCACTCACCACGATTCCCTCCAGATACGCCTTTCCACTCTCGAAATCCTCAGGATTGATGCCGTAATTCCCGATGTGCGGGTAAGTCATCACAAGGATCTGCCCCTCATACGAAGGATCAGAAAACACCTCCTGATACCCCGCCATCCCCGTGTTAAAAATCACCTCACCCTTACTCTTCTGCGCCGCACCAAAAAACCTGCCGACAAAAAAAACGCCATCCTCCAGAAGAAGAATGGCTGCGTTCGTATTGTAAGTTTGATCAGTGTTCATCAGTAAAACCCTCAATCAATTATTAAAGTTTTCGGGGGGGATGTCAATGGGAAAAGCTTTCAATTATTTTATCTATCCCCGTGCCAGTTGTCCGCCCACGGACAACGACAGGCGGGTGGGGTGCGGGAGTGTTGTTCGTAGGCGGACAACTAGCATTGGGCAAGTTAGGATAGGAAAAAAGAATTACACTTCAGTGACGAAACCGGTCAAATTTTCAATTGTTCTTGGAGGAATATTACGATCTTGCATACACTTAGCAAGATCAGATAGATATCCTTGAGTCGAAGTAGTGTTGGCCTCAACAAGCTGCTCGGTTTTTTTGAAAAGATCTTTTGCAGCGGTAGCGGGGGAAACAGCGTAGCCCAGCAGGGCACTAGCACAGAAGTTTAACAAAGTTGCCGAAGATGTAGGAATAAAAGATAGTGAGGCAGTAGCCTCCTGCAGAGTTTGTGGAAAAAAATACGAAGCAGCGAGTAGCACTGCACCCAGTGCTGCTCCCTTTAGTCTCCCAAAAATTTCTGAACGTTCTTCCAATTTTCTGGCGGTGATGCGAGTAAGTAACGGTTGATAAAAGGAAGGATTGCTGGAATAAATCAAGCGTGTATTCGCTATTCTTTCAATGTTCAAAAGGCTACTGTCGCGGCGTATTTTTAACATGTTCTTGAGGCGTCTGATGCCAGCTCCCGCTGCAAATCCAAGAATGCAGGGGATAGCAATTTCTGGCACTGTTGAGGATGTGTTGGCAGATATTTCACGTACTTTGTAGAGGGCGCTAGAGAATTCAGAACGCATATTCTTACCCCTTCTTTATGCAAGATGCTAAAGAGAAAACACAATAGTAACATGAGTTAATAAAAATGTAAAGTGTAATTACAAATAATTGGGTGATTTGGGAAGTGGTGGAGGAGAATTTTTTAATACTGTTGGCTTTAAATAGGAGTTTGTGGTGGGTGGTAGTGTGAGGTTTCCTTGCGTGGAGGATGAAAAAAAAGTTAATATTGGAAACGGAGATTGATGTTTGTGGTAGTTGTCCGTGGGCGGACAACTACCACAAAGCTATTGCGATTAGTTGCTTTTTTGCCCGCTATATGGCGTAATGGCGAAAAGCAGGAAAACCATGAAGAAAACAACGGTTTATTTTACAACAGAGGAAAAGGACACTCTCCAAGAACTTTCCTACCGTGAAAGCAAAAGGCAGAAAAAAAGAATCAGCATTGCCGATCTGGTCAGAGGCGCCGTTCGTAAGTGTTATCTCGAAAAAAATGATGAGCACTCAGCTACAGATGCCATCGATCAGCTTGTGGCAAAAACAGCGGGAAAGTTAGACGAACAGTGGGAAAAAGAAATTCGAGAAACTAGGGAGGCTGTCAACACATGGAAGCCTCCTACTGTCTAGATACCAACATACTCATCGACTATTTCCGTGGTCAACAAGAAAGCGTCGAACTGGTGCGATCTCTGCTCAAACAGGGAAAGGTCTACACCACCGAAATAACCCGATTCGAACTTTGCTCAGGGGAAAGCTATCCCAAAGCAAAACCGATTATCACACTTTTCTTCGACTACATCACCATCCTTCCTTTTGAAAAAAACTGTGCTGAAAAAGCCGGTGAAATATACAGAAAATTCAAAAAAGTAGGAAATCTACCCAACATATCCGACATCCTCATCGCCGCAATAGCCATATCTCACAATCTTACCGTGGTGACAAAGAACAGGAAAGATTTTGAGCGGATTGATGGAGTGAAGCTGTACTGATCGTGCCCACTTGTAAGGAACACGCGTGTGCCAGTTGTCCGCCCACGGACAACGGCAGGCAGGTGGGGTGCGGGAGTGTTGTCCGTGGGCGGACAACTACCACAAATAGTTGATGGTTTTCTATTCCCCATCTTCCCGAGACGAGATGAATCGTGTCTCTACGGGGAGAAACAAATTTGATACCAAAACTACACTAAAAACATCTACGATCACAACAGCACAGGAAAGCCAAACCTCCCCAACACCCCCTTCACCCGCTCAATATCCTTCTCCGTCGCCGCCCTGATCATTTCCAACGGGTACACCCCGAAATTCTCCAACCACTTATGCTTCCCATGCGTGCCATACGGCAACAGCTCGAGCTTATCCAAATGCTTGATCTCAGAAACAAACTGCCCCAACTCCTCGACATGATGCTCCTCATCAGTGATGCCTGGAATCACTACAAACCGGATACGGATTGTAGATTTCAGCTTTCTTTCCCCGATCTGCTCATCGAGATAGCGGATATTACTCTGAATTGGCAGGCTGGAAACTGACGTGAGCTTGATATGCTGCTCATCGTTCATATGTTTGACCGACACCATCCACAGATCCACAAAGGGTAACAGACTATCGATTACCTGCTTTGAGGTGTACAGCGACGTATCAACAGCCGTATGCACCCCGCGCTCTTTCAGCTTTTTTAGCACAGCAAGGAGAAACTCTGGTTGCCCCATCGGCTCACCACCACTGATCGTGACGCCGCCCTTGATCACTTTATCGCAGGTGTTGCCGTGTTCTTCCCAGTAAGAGCTATTTTTCAAAATTTCCGTGACGAGATCTTCAGCCAGATACGCATTCGCACCTTTTTGGATCATACAGTCCACGTTGTGACAGAACAGACAGTGCAGCGGACACCCCTGAAAAAAAACCACCGTTCGCAAACCCGGACCATCAAGCGTACCGAAAGACTCGATGGAGTGGATGAAGCCGATAAGTTGTTGGGTTTGTTGTGGCATGGGTATAGTATGTGTCATCCTGAGGCTTTTGCGAAGGATCTCTTCGTAGCATCGTGGGGGCACGATTGCCCCGTCAGTGTTCGAAGAGATCCTTCGACTTCGGGGACTTCGCTCAGGATGACACTGTTTTTGTATGATTAAATCCTCTCATGAAACGTCCTAGCAATCACCTCATCCTGCTGATTTTTGTTGAGCTTATTGAACAGCACTGCATAGCCACTGACACGAATCGTCAGTTGCGGGTATTTTTCCGGATGCGCTTGCGCGTCCTGCAGCATCTCGCGGTTGAGCACGTTCACATTGAGATGATGTGCATGCTTGCCAACGAAATAGCCGTCCAGCAACTGCACCAAATTCCCAACCTGCCCCTGGGAAGTCTTTCCCAACGATGCCGGAACAATCGAAAACGTATTGGAAATGCCGTCCTGACAGTATCGGTACGGTAATTTTGCTACCGAGTTCAAAGACGCAATCGCACCGTTCGTATCTCGCCCATGCATCGGATTCGCGCCAGGTGCGAACGCCA
Source organism: bacterium (assembly GCA_037128935.1). Taxonomy (GTDB): domain Bacteria; phylum Patescibacteriota; class CG2-30-54-11; order JBAXVQ01; family JBAXVQ01; genus JBAXVQ01. Next base: position 34,298 of record JBAXVQ010000015.1, read on the forward strand.
CACCAGACTCACGACCATCAGGCGTCGCTCCGGTATGGTTGCCGTACACCACGTTTGACGTGATCGTCAGGATGGAAAGCGTATGAATCGCATCCCGATACGTTCTGTATCTCGTCAACGCATTATAAAATTCCCTTGCCACCGCCACAGCAATGTCATCCACCCTGTCATCATCATTACCATACTTTGGATAATCACCCTGAATTTCGTAGCGTTCCGCAACACCGTTCGCATTCCAGACTGGCTTCACTTTCGCATATTTGATTGCACTCAATGAGTCAGCCACCACCGACATCCCCGCCGCCCCAAACGCCATAAACCGGCGAACGTGAGCATCATGCAACGCCATTTCCAGCGACTCATAATTATACTTATCATGCATGTAGTGAATCGCATTCATCGTGTTCACATACCGCTCCGCAAGCCAGTCCAAAATCGTTAGAAACCGCTCCCACACCTCATGATACTCCAGATACTCATGCTGATTGAGTGGCTGCAATCCTTCGATAATCGTATCCCCACCCAGATCCCCAGCTTTCTCATGCGGCATCGGCTCCTCTTTCCCCCCATTGATAGCCATCAATAACGCCTTCGCAATATTGCACCGTGCACCAAAGAACTGCATATCTTTCCCAATCGTCATGCCGGAAACGCAGCATGCAATTCCGTAGTCATCCCCGTAATATTCCTTACTCAAATCATCATTAATATACTGCACCGAGCTGGAAGCAATGGAAATTTTCGCGCAGTATTTTTTCCAGTTCTCTGGCAGCAGATTGCCCCAGAGTACCGTCAGATTGGGCTCTGGTGCCGGTCCAAGATTTTCCAACGTATGGAGAAAGCGAAATGCCGTCTTCGTCACCATGCCACGACCATCTATACCAGTACCACCAAGCGTCGCCGTCACCCAAGTCGGATCACCGGCAAACAGCTGATTGTACTCCGCAGGACGCAGGTGCCGCACGATGCGCAACTTGATCACAAAATCATCGATAATCTCCTGAATCTGCACTTCGGTGTAGCGTTTTTCCTTCAAATCCCGTTCAAAATAGACATCCAGAAACTGATCAATCCGCCCCAGCGACATCGCCGCCCCATCCTGATGCTTCACCGCAGCCAGATAAGCAAAATACACCCACTGCACCGCCTCTTTCCCCTCCTTCGCCGGTTGGCTGATATCGTAGCCATACTCCGCCGCCATCTCGTGCATATCTTCCAACGACTTGATCTGGTCAGACATTTCCTCACGCACCCGCAACGTTTCATCATTCATTTCCCGCGGTAACTTTCGCAACACCCGTTTCTTCTCCTTGATCAGGAAATGTGTGCCGTACAACGCCACACGACGATAATCCCCTATAATGCGCCCACGACCATAATTATCTGGCAACCCCGTGATAATGCTCTTCTTCCGCAACAGCCGTTGCTCTTCCGTATACACTGAGAAAACGCCGTCATTGTGCGTTTTTCTATACTTATAATAAATTTCCGAAATGTGCTTCGGAATTTCATACCCATAAGCCTTTGCTGCCATTTCCACCAGACGAATACCACCATTCGGTTTTATCGCACGCTTCAGCGGTGCATCGGTCTGCAACCCAACGATCAATTCATTCTTTTTATCCAGATACCCAGGACGATGACTTGTAATGGACGATGGCGCAGTGACATCCAGATCGAGGATCCCTTTCTTCGTTTCCTCCCTGATCAGCACACAGACGTCGTCCCAAAGCTTCGTCGTCCTCTCCGTCGCCGATGCGAGAAAGGCTTCATTCCCGTCATACGGCGTATAATTCTTCTGCACAAAATCCCGTACATCAACAACTTCCTGCCAAATACCCGAGTTGAAATTGGAATGCGGCATGTGATGGGTTCCTTTTAGAAATAAGCATTTCCATTGTAACAAAG
>JBAXVQ010000016.1:0-30809 GCA_037128935.1 bacterium
TCTTTTACCTGAACACGCTTTCTCACTCCATAAACCCTTCCCTGCTTTTTTCGCGTCCAACTCGGCTTTTCGGAATTCTTTTTGTTGGGTGTAGGGCATTTTGTAAGTGTATTCGAACGCATACCCCTCATCGATCATAAGTTTGTTGAAGCTAGTGCCGTCGGTGAAGTAGATGTAGGCAAGAAGTCTGCCGTTTTTATCCCAGTCGCCCTGCGTGGGGTCTAGTTCGAGACGGACATCTTTATCGGTAAGCAGTGACTTAGCTTTGGCACTGGCTTCCTTTGCAAAACATTGTACTGGCTTTCGGGGATCGACTAGTTCAGGAGTATCAATGCCGATCAAGCGAATTCTCTGGGTTTTGCCATTCATTTCAACATCGATGGTGTCTCCATCAACAATCTTTGTTACGTGATAGGTTCCGTTTGTTGGTTGAGCTGGTGTGGCAGACTTTGCGACCTGCTTTTCTTCGGTTTTAAGTGTTGTTGCGCTGTCTATTTTTGCCGAAAGAGTTTGCTGTGAAACCACTCCTGTTGCTGAAGAAAAAAGTGTTAGCCAGAAGTAGCAGCCAATTATACCCAATAACAGCAGTCCTGCTGAACTAAAATCGCGTGTTTTTTTCCAACGGATTGCGTTGAGGGCGTTGTAAACAAAAATAATAGAAATTGTTAGCGGGAGTAGAAGTATAGCAAGCAGGGCAATGATCCCCCCCGTAAAGACTTTTGTTACTGGTGGCAGGGAATTGAATAGTTCTTTCATTTGTGTTTTCTCTTTGTGGTCTTAGGGTAGCAGAGGCATGTAGGTGAATAAAGAGTAATCTTTGAATATGTCTCTAGTGTGGAAACCTTAAGTGAATGATGATGATTAAACTCTTAATAAGAGTAGCTTCAGCAAAATTATCAGCTGGCAATTTTAGACAGTTTCTTTTCGACGACTGAAGTAAAGAGCTCATAATATTTCTTTCCAATTTTTGGCCAGAAAGTTTCCTCTCCGTAGGTTAGTGCTTTTGCAGCTAACTGCCGCCTCAATTCGGGTTTTGCTGCAAGATCTAGCATAGCCTCTACAAGTGCATCATTATTTCTTGAAGGGATAATAATTCCCCTCCCATCAGCAAGTGCTTCTAGTGCATGAACAAACTCAAAGGCGATAATTGGTTTACCTGCACCTAGCGCAAATGAAAGAGTTCCACTACTCGCACATTGTTTATCCAAGTTCGGTTGAATATAAATATCAATCAGTGAAAAGACGTCACCCAGTTCCTTGAGTGAGAAAAACTTTCTTGTAAACATAACTGATTTGCATAAGCCTCTCTTCTGCACTTCTTCAACGATTTCGGCATAGAGAAATTCTGCATCTTTTGACTCAGGATGTGTTGCTCCACAGATCCAAAGAAACGTGTCTTTATTACTTTGCTATACTTGTTCAAAAGCATCGATGACTCTTTGCAATCCTTTGAAACGTGACTTTCCTCCCCAAATCCCAGTTGCCCCATAGATAACGGCATTTTCAGGTAGTTGATACTGCTTTAGCAACGCGGATCGCTTTATTGTTGGTAAGAATTGATGGGCTCCGTGTGGAATCACTTCAATTTTTTCTGTTGGTATCCCAATAAATTCTGTTGCATATTTTTTTGCGGAACTATTCATTACCACGACTTTTTCGCAATATGAAGCAATTTCTTTGGTTTGTTTCACTAGCTTTAGAAAGTTTTTGCCCCAGCATCGTGATTTTGGATTGAGGACGGTATGAAGGTTGAGGACGATTGGCTTTTCAACCAGTGAAAAAAATCTGAAGTCTCTGTCTTTTCTAAATAACCTAAACTCATGCTGGACACTTACAACGTCTACATCTGATGCATTGAGATCAAAAGCGGCTTTAACAAATTCTTCTTTTTTTCTAGCATCGACCGTGAACCTGATCTTTGGGTTGTAAAGCTTTGTTAAGCTTTGTAATTGTAGTTCTACAACTTCCCATTCAACTCCACCATACTGTTCAACAGCAGCACTGAGGTCTTGTGTAAAGTTAGCAATCCCGCAAAATGTCGGTAACCAGGTGGAAACGTAAGCAATTTTCATACAACCTCTTTTCAGTCTTTGGCAGCATTCAAGCAACGTTTGTCAGATCGTGCAGCGTGAAATTTTTTAAATACTTAAATATAGATTTTTATACAGTGAAACGATATTTGGCCAATGGATTTTTTCACCATATTCGAGAGCGTTTTTTGCACACAACGCACGAAATTTAGGATCTTCTTTCATTTGTGTCATCGCATTGGTTAGTGCCTGTATATTGCCAACGGGAACCAGTTTTCCCATCTGATCAGTGAGTGCTTCCCTAGCATGCATGAAGTCGTACGCAATAATACTTTTTCCTGCACCTAGAGCGTATGCCAGAGTCCCACTGCAATCGCCTTGATCATGCCAGAGATTGGTGTTGATATACACGTCGATGAGGGAAAAGACTTCTTCAAGCTCCGCCGTCGAAAAAAACTTTTCGGTTACTAGTATCTGCTCCGAGCAGCCTGATTTGGCAATGAGGTTTTGAAGGGACTTGAAGTCAGTTCGGTTTTTATCCATTTGCGGATGAGGCGAACCACAAAGCCATAAACAAACATCAGGACGATTTGTCGCAAATTCTGAAAATGCTTTTATTTGCTGATCAATGCCTTTACCTTTCCAAAAAAATCCTGATGTTCCAAAAATAAGACTTTTTTGCGGTAATCCATATTTTTTTCTCAAAGCAGATAGGTTGCTCTTTATGGGAAATGGATGAGAACCATGGGGAATGCAAGCAATTTTTGAACGTTCTATTCCAGCGTAATCGACCAGATTCTTTACCGCCTGATCCGTCATTACCACAACTTTACTTGCACTTTCGCAGAGCTTCTGAGCAATAATTTTCTTTACTTCAAACGTACTTCCACATTTATTTGGCGTAAATAAACCATGAACAGTAAGCACAAGGGGTTTTTTTATGGAATCACAGAGGTTTATCAGATTTTCATGACCAAAAGGGTCGTTATCGAATATGTCGAATTCATGTTGTAAGGCTATAACATCATACGTTGATTGATTGATAAAATCTGATGCTTCATCAAAGGTCTTTTGCTTGTGCACATTGATATCAAATACTACTCGCTTGTCGTATTTATTTCCTGTTGCGTAGCTTGTGGCGATTACCCCAAAGTCGCTAGAGGGTTTAGTGTTATTGGAAAAATGCGTTGCAAGATCATGAGTAAAATTAGCTATGCCGCATGCTGTGGGAAACCAGGTTGAGATGTAGCCGATGCGCATAGTTTCCTCATTATGTTGCTTTCGCAGTTAGATTCTTCAAGTTGTACCGGGAGGAATCGCAACATAGCTGACAAGAACAGTTGTTGTTCCTGCAAGTATGATTGCTCCTGCCCACAATGAGGGTGACCACCAAATGCCACCACCAAAAATTAGAATGGTCAGAAAGTAAAGTGTGTAAAGAACTACGGAGTTACTTACTAGAAAGATTCGAAATGGTAGAACCTGTTCAATTGTTGGACTGAAATAGATATTGAAAAAATCTGTGATTATGCCTGCTGCAACTATACAAGCGAAAATAGGCATTACTCCGGTGGTAAGTACCTTTTCGTTTATAACCACTAAACCAACAGTTGAGCTTAGCAAGAGAACACTGAAAGAACCAAAAGGAAGTTTTTTCCAGTGTAATGCTAGTAATAGCGTTCCAGTAGCTAATAGCGCAGTTGCTACCATTATTCCTGCCAGACCAATTGCCTGTTGCATAGTACTGAGATGCTCGAAACCGGCATTCGTTACAGCACCTAGTTCGATATGTGTGGGATTTTCCGATATAGCGGCTACAGTGTGCGCAAAAGGGTGAATGTATTGAACGCAATAAGACAACAATGCTAGAACATAAGACATTGATAACAGCGAAGGTATATACTGTTGAAAATATCCAACTTCAGATACCTTAATCAGGCGAGAAGAACGAAAAGGCCCTAGCAGCACTAGTGCAATTCCAACACTAATGATCAATCGTGTTGGACTGAGGAAAGCTTCCAAATTGCTTGCAATCCCAAACATAAGCTGCCAAAGTATATCTCCAAGCCAACCACAAGCTATGATGGCGATACCTATTGTACTTAATCCATACCCGAGAGGTGCTGCGTTCTTCCAATGGTAGCCTTGTTGAATATTTCTATACCAAGAAATAAGAAGTGTCCCACTGGTTAGAAAAAAACCTGTATAGAGGGGAATCTGCCAAGGAGTAAAGGGTGTGCCGAGTTCATAAAGATTGTGGGTATTGTCCCATCCGCAGCAATATAGTCCAACAATAAGCAAAGTGCTTAGGAACACCATCAACCAAGTAAATTCTTTTGTAGCTACAGCGATGGTTTGTAATTTGTTTTTTTTCTTTGTTTTGTCCATAGTGTTTTTTCTTTATTAGAACAATTCGCTTACTGAGCGGTGTTCATGGATACGGTGAATCATTGCAGCTAGGAAATCCCCTACAGAGACAATGTGCAGTCCCTTCCAACGTTTTTCTTCTGGTAAATGGATTGTGTTTGTAACAAAAAGAGCATCAAAACCTGCATCCTGTAAGTTTTTAACAGCGTTGCCAACGAATACTGGATGGGTTACAGCTCCATAGACTTTCTTTGCACCTCGTTCACGAAGGATCTTCACTAAGGGGATCATCGTTCCACCAGTTGAGATCATATCGTCAATAATAATTGCTTCAAGTCCATTCACATCACCAATGATGTTTAATACTTCTGTTGAGTCGTTGGTAGGACGTCTTTTTTCGATGATCGCAAAATGAGCTCTTCCTAGATAGCGGGCAACGTCACGGGCACGCCTAGCACCACCAACGTCCGGGGCAACAACAACTGTTTCTTCACCAACTTTAAACCGTCGTTCTTCGGAAATCTTTTTGAAGGGGATATCTTTTAGATAGGGTTTTACTTTGCCAATGTTTTCTTTGTAATGGATGAAAGCATTGGCAAGTATTTGTGTGGTTCCAAGGTGAGTTGTCGGGATGTTAAAAAATCCTTCTAGTGCTGTGGTGTGCAGATCAAAGAACAACATCTGCTCGGCGCCGACGGTGGTGAGGATGTCGGCAACCATTTTTCCTGAAATCGGGTCACGTGGTTTTGTTTTTCTTTCTTTGCGGGAGTAGCCGTAGTAGGGCGTGACAACGTATACCTTTCGAGCATCATTGCGGTGCATGGCATCGATGACGATCAGGAGTTCCATGATGTTTTCGTTCGCAGGAGGGCATGTGGATTGAATGATAAAGATGTTTTTTCCGCGAACACTTTCTTTGATATTGACATCAACTTCGCCATCAGAGAAACGAATAATGTCCATCTGTCCTAGTTTGGAATCGAGAAAATCTACCACTTCCTGAGCCAATTGTTTACTGGCTGATCCAGCAAAAATCTTGAGTTCTCCATAAGGCATGTGAAACGTTCTCCTTTTCGTGCGAAAGAAAGCCCTTGTTAAGTTGGGCAAAAAAATAAGGTTACTAGTGATTAAATGCTAAACAATACCTGCTTATTGTAGAGAATTACTTAGGCAAATTAAAGCGGTGGTGTTACGAGTTTATAGAAACTGTGGTAAAAAAGCAGCTTTTCTTTCCAGTGTGACAGGCTACTCCGCCAACTTGTTCTACTGTAATAAGTAGAGTGTCGTTGTCGCAATCAAGAAATATTTCTTTTACTTTTTGGATGTTCCCTGATGTTTCACCTTTATGCCAAAGCGTTTGTTTTGATCTGCTCCAAAACCAGGTTTCGCCGGTTTCTATTGTTTTTTTTAACGATTCTTCATTCATAAAAGCAAGCATGAGGATGTCTTTTGTTTGATATTCCTGAATTACTACTGGAATTAGACCATTCAGTTTTGAAAAATCGATTTGAGGGTTCATTTTGTTTGTCCCTTTTGAATTATTTCGAGGGCTAGTTTTGGTGGCAGAATAGGCATGAGACCTTCCCCTTTTATGACGTCAAAATCTTTACTATTGCCGGTTATGAATATGGTGGCTTCTGAATTACACGCTGCCGTAAAAATAACAGCGTCGTTGAATGGCAACTCAGCGGAAAAATTTTCAAGATTTTTAGGGATTGGATTTTTTACTATTTCGAAAGGGAATTCTTCAAGAAATGTCAGAAAATAAGCAAGAAGCTGTGGAAATTTCCTTTGCAAAACTATCGCTAATTCTTGAATTACCAGAGCACTAACGATTATTGTTATTTGTCCTTGCGTATGCATTTGCAGGATTTTTCCTGGTGGTCCATCTTGTCTATATAATCCCGAAATAATTACGTTTGTATCACAAAAGACTTTCATGAGCGACATGATTATTGTTTTTTACCATATTCTTTTGTGAGTAGCTCTTCCCTGACTATTTGTGCTTCTTGTTGAAGGTCTTCTAGGCTAATGCCGGATGATTGCATCACCGCTTGAATTTCCTGAAGAGCTAGCTTTCCCTGATTTTTTTTGCTCTGGAGTATAAGGCGTCCCTGCTCATCAACATGAGATTCCAGCTCGTCTCCGACAGCAATCCCTAATTCGTCGCAGTCTCTTTGTCTTAACGTCAGTTGATTTCGGTTTCGCAAGGTTAGCGTTGGCATTTTGACCCTCCTCTTTCAGAAATCAGAATATCAGAAATCAGAAAATCATTCAAGGGTTGAATTTTAGCTGTGCAAGATCCAATGCACCGGAGTATATCGCTTTTCCAACTACAACGGCCTCAACGCCGGTTTTTTCTAGAGCGTCGAGGTCTTTTTGTGATGATACACCACCGGATGCGATAACTTTCATGGGCTGCTCTTTAACCAGTTGCTCATACAAAGCGATGTTGGGACCTTCTAATGTGCCATCTACGGCGACGTCGGTGACAAGAATTCGTTGAAAGCCAAGTGTTGCAAGTTTACGAGCTTTTTCAACGATAGTTTCTCCTGTCGACTCGACCCAGCCATGGGTGACAACTTTGCCTTCTTTGGCATCAAGCGCAGCGATTAACCGTTCAGGTTGTTGGGTGAGAAAGGGCAGTATTTCCTGCAATAGCATTTCGTCAAAAAGAATTGTCCCAAGGATAATTCGATCAATTGCGTTTGAAAGGAGTTCTTTCACTCGATCTATTGTTCTTATCCCTCCGCCACATTGCACTTTGACATCGAGTAAATCGGCTATCATGCGAATGGAGGAAAGGTTGGTTTGTTCACCTGTTTTTGCACCGTCGAGATCGATGATATGAATGCGCTTTGCACCGGCTTCAATAAATTTTCTTGCCATTTCCATGGGATCGTCACTATACACTGTCGCTTGAGCAAAATCACCTTTCAGTAGTCGGACACAATTTCCGTCTTTAAGGTCGATAGCGGGAATGATTTGCATAAGTATAAAAACTGTTTATTTCTAGGCAAGTGTACGTTTTTTTAGGATTGTGATCAACGTTGTTATCCTCCGATAAAATTCCTATAGATGGCGTATCTTTTGACAGTGGTCTGTTCAGTCATTTCGATGACAAAAAGGTCGCAACGCCAGTTCTGAGTTTCTTTTTGTTCAAGTGCGATTGTTTTATCAAGATAATCCCAAATAGTGTTGAGTATACGCTGTTTTTTTGCCTTTGTGATGCTTTCTTCAGGTGTTCCAAATGCAGTGTTTGTTCGAAGTTTTACTTCAACAAAAACAATTTCATTGTCATCCTTGGCGATGATATCTATTTCTCCGTAGCGTGAGTGGACATTGTGTGCCAGTATTGTATACCCCCGCTGTTGCAGAATATCAGTTGCGAATTGCTCGCCCCAACGCCCTTTTTCTTTCTTTCTGGAGTGTTTTGCAACTTTTTTTGCTGGTTCAATCATGGTAGTGTGGGGATGTAATCTGCTTTCATTATATATCTTCACAAAGGATTATCATGCTTAGAAAACGTATTATCCCCTGCCTAGATGTCCGTAACGGAAAGGTGACTAAAGGCGTTAAATTTAAAGACAACTTAGATATTGGTGACCCTGTTGAGATGGCTACCAAATACTATCAGCAGGGAGCGGATGAACTTGTTTTTTATGATATTACCGCAAGTTCAGAGGGTCGTTCGGTGATTTTACCAGTTGTTGAAGCTGTGGCAAAATGTATTTTTATCCCTTTTGCTGTTGGGGGTGGGATTTCAACGGTTGAGCAGATGAGACAGGTGCTGACAGCTGGAGCAGAGAAAATTTCTGTCAATTCTGCGGCTGTTCGCAATCCAGAAATTATTTCGAAAGGTGCTCGAGCGTTTGGGAATCAAGCAATTGTGCTAGGAATGGATGTGTTGCGGGTTGAAAAATCATCTTCAATTCCTAGTGGGTACGAAGTGGTTGTAAAAGGTGGTCGTGAACACACAGGGCTAGATGCTATTGCATGGGTGAAAGAAGCTGAGAAACTTGGTGTAGGTGAAGTTGTGGTAAACAGTATTGATGCAGACGGTACTAGAGCGGGATACGAACTCGTTCTTACGCAATTAGTTTCTGAAGCTGTTTCAATACCGGTGGTGGCTTCTGGTGGTGCTGGTAAGCCTGAGCATCTTGCACGTGTCTTAATAGATGCCAAGGCTGATGCCGCACTAATTGCCTCTATGACCCATTACGATGAATACTCGATTCCTACAATAAAGGAATATTTAGATGAAAACCATGTCTCTGTTAGGAAGGATTTTATATAGAAATATTTTTTTTGTTGTATTTTTTCTTTTGATTCTATTTTCCCCTTCCCTTTCTTCTGCTGAATCTTTAAACCAATGTGTGTACGAAAATCCACTATTCCACAATTTTTATATTGATAAACTTTTTGCTTTTAGTTCATCTGCGGACTTTGACAGTAAAATTACAACTTTGAATGTCTCCTCTTACAAACAACAACGAGCTTTATCTTGCGAATGTGCTGCGGCAGCAGTAGTTTCTCAGTTTTCTGATACTACTCAATTTTCTGAATCTTCCTGCCTTGATGCGCTAAGTTATTACGAAGCACCTTTGCAAAATGATGTCTGGGGAGACCCTGACACTCAGTTTGTGGGTGATGTAGATGGATCACAGTTGAGAAGAACAGGCTGGGGTGTCTTTGCTACACCTCTTGTTAAAATTCTTCACAGTAGAGGTTTATCCGCTACTGAAACATCTTTTGCGTCGATTGGAGACATCACTTATGCAATTTCAAATGGGAAACCCGTTGTTGTGTGGGTAACCAGCTATTTTATGCCCTGCATTCCTGTGACTTGGAAAACACCTGAAAACCGCACAATATCTAGTTGCCTCAATGAACATACTGTTGTTGTTACTGGGTTTACAGGATCACGAAGAAACCCCAAAAGTATTCAAGTAATGGACGTTGCAGATGGTAAAACATCGTGGTTGTGTATTGGAAAATTTATGCGTGTATGGGAGGCAATGGATTCAAAGATGTTAGTTTTGTAGGCGTTATTAAATGTCTTTAAATTTCACGTTGTATCATTTAGCTCTCTTTGATTCTAGTTCGTGCTGAACGGCCTCAATTGTGTTAGCGAGTTGAGCGTTATTTATTAGCTTGCTACCTATGTTTACTGAAAGAATCCCTAGAACTCCAATACTCAAGATAAAGATAACAACTGCCAGCAATGTAATGATTTTATTCTTCCAGATGACATAGGTAAGGGAAACTTGATCATGCCAGCCTTGCTTTTTCTGATCCTTAATGATTACGGTGTATCCAAGCCCAAATACTTGATCGGAAACAAAGTAACCTATAGTTGCACGAAAAAGTGATTCTTTGAGAGTAAGACGTTGTTTATATTCGGTTACAATTTCAAGACCAGTAATAATCTTTCCGGGTGTTCCCCCGAGATAACTCGTAAATAACACCATGTATGCTAGTCGGACAAATGTCCACCACACAATAAAAATTGCAAAAAATGCTAAGAGAAGTACGGCCAACTGGTTAAGTGATGTGGAAGGTGTAATGAGCAAAGCAAGGAATAAAAAAGCAGGAAGAACAAGGATACAAGTATCAATTCCCCAGGCCAAGAGTCTAGGAAGGAAGCCAGCATAGCTATGTTGGGATTGTAGCGGTTGAGGAATAACATTATAATCGCTGATTTCAAGTGCTGGTGAAACACTTTCTTTGTAGAGCAAGCTCCAGGCTGCTGCTTTGAATGCTTCGTATATTCCTCTAACTATGATAAGAGCCAAACCGCATACAACCAGTAAGGGAACTATGACTAGTGCGACAGGGGGAAATACCAAGAAGGAAAAAACCAGTGCTATTCCAAGAATTCCCATTGGTATAAGCACTACACAACCTCCAATGCAGCCTATTCCAAAGTTACTGATACCGATGAGAAACATATTTCCAAATTGTTGTTTTAAATTATTAAAGCCATCCAATAAGGCTTTTTTCACAGAATAGTCTTTTAACACTATTAGTCGTTCTGCCCAAATTGATACTGCAGCAAATAAAATGTTGACAATGACAATGATTGCAATAAAAAGAAGTGCGAGAGGAATGAGGATGAAAAGTGAGTTATAATTTTCTCTCCAGATTGTTATTCCACCGATAACTACTACAGCAATGATAAAAAGTGAAGAACAAAAAGTTATTCCAAGAGGAATGAGATTAATCAGTACAAGTTTATTAAGCACTTTTCGAGCACTAAGAGAAGAGGAGTGTAGCGACGTGGTATCGTTTTTATCAACTTCCTCTATGCCCCTTATCATTGAGCCTTTTGCCCATGCTCGGACATAAAGCCTGAATAGTAGTGCGTAGAGTATAGCCGCAACAATTCCTGAAATAAGGAGAATCCAAACCCAAAGTGGGACACTTATTAGAAACTGGTTTAAGCCAGTAAATAACTGTTCAAAATCTGTTTTCAAAGGCACAGTAGAGCTAGATTTGTTGGGCGAGGAGTTCCGATAGTTAAAATTTGTTGTTATACCTCCGGTAGTTACCGCTGCTGTAACTACACCCAGAACCCAGAGACTTTTGTGCTTTTTAACTATTTCCCATGCTCGGTTATATAATTTCCCAAGTTCCATTTGATTGGTACCCTCTTAGACTTACAGGCTGATGAACGCCAACCACTCTTTTCTGTAGATTATGATGTAGCAAAGTAGAGCCCAGAGCACCAGCGAAATGAAAAACGGAATGTCTTTGAAAATAACATCTTCAGGACTCTCACCAGCTTTTTTTCGGTGAAGCAGGTATAAATATCTGAAAAGCGCGTAGATAACAACTGGAATAGTCAGCATCATGTAGGGGCGTTGAATTGATGAAGGGGAAATGCTTGTGGTTATTGGCGTGGAAATGAAAAATGCGTACAAGGAATATGTAATAATCGTTGCTGAAGTCACTGTTGAACTCATTTCTGCAAGGAATTGCTCGGTGTATTGCTGAAGTATCTTTCTATGATTTCCTGCATTGTGAGCTAGTGAGTACAACTCCGCACGGCGTTTGCTGATTGCAAGGAAGAGCGCAAGAAGTAACGTGCAGATAAGTATCCATGGTGACAGATCAACGGAAATGGCAATAGCACCTGCGGCAACGCGGACAACAAATCCTAAAGCAATCATAAAAATATCAAGAATAACAACATGTTTGAAGAAAAATGAGTAGCTGAATGTGATTAGTGCATACAGAATAAGCAAGCCACCAACGTTCATTGATTGGCTTAGAGCGATGGCAAAACCAGCGACTAGGAGCACAATGGCAAGCAACACTGCTTGAATTACTGAAACTTTTCCTGCAGCAATAGGACGATTTTGCTTCTTGGGGTGATGTTTGTCTTTGTCGATGTCCATGACATCGTTGAAGAGGTAACCACTGGATGATACACAACAAAATGCTACAAAAATTATGGTGACTACTTTGAAGTCATCAACTTTTGACGCAATGCCTGCAAAGATAATACCAGCAAATACGAATCCGTTTTTAATCCACTGCTTTGGACGAAGTGCGATAAACAAGTGCCAAAGTAATACTAGAAATGGCGGAACAGTAAGCGTTTTCTTTTTTTTCATACACTGCCTTATAAAACACATGTTTTAGTATAACGATTGATGAGCATCGGTGCCAGTACCGCAGCTAGTAGGGAAAATTTCAAGGTTACAATTCATTAAAACTTTTCTAGTTTTCGTTTTCCTGCCCCATTGTTTTTCGATGAAACTGCTTGTGTACTTCTTTGAGTTTTGCGTTGGTGATGTGCGTATAAATCTGAGTGGTTTGTACCGAAGCGTGCCCTAACATTTCTTGTACGGAGCGGATATCGGCGCCAGCAGAAAGGAGATCAGTTGCAAAGAGGTGACGGAGCATGTGTGGAGTAACTTTTTCTACCAGTCCGGCTTTTAATGCGTATTTTTTCACTATGTTTTGGATCTGTCTTACGGTGAGTCTGAATTCTTCACCTTGTCCTGGTTCTTTGTTTTTTAAACCTTGACGGCTGATGAAGACTGGCTCGTAGTGATCACTTCTGCGCTGTAGGTATTTATCCAGCCATTCGGCTGAGTTTTCCGAGAGGAAGACAACGCGTGTTTTGTCACCTTTACCACGGATTGCAAACTCTCTAGTTGTGGTATTTACCTGTCGTCTGTTGAGTGATGCGATTTCGCTGACACGTAAGCCTGTTGAGAAGAGTAGCTCGAGCATGGCTTTGTCTCTGAGACCGAGTGCTGTACCAATTTCAGGAGAACTCAGTAAAAGCTGTAAATTTTCTGGAGAAATAATTTCAATTGAGCGACGGGTTTGCTTTCCAAGTTCTATCCTCTCAAGTGGAACAACGGTAAATCCCCGCCGAATGAGGAATTTTAGGAATGCACGAAGGACGATGATGTGGTAATTTTGTGTCTGACGCTGGAGGTAGTCGCCAAATTTGTCGGTTTTGCGGTTGAGGTAGAGGCGGTAGTTGCGAACTATTTCTTCTGTGATGTCTTCTGGTTTAGCCACTTTTTTCCCCGCCCACCGGAGGAAGACTTTGAGATAGCGGTCATAGCTTTCAAGCGTGCGGCGAGAAAGGCCTTTGTCGAGCTCGCAATATTCGAGAAATTGTTGGGCGAGGGGTTGCATGGGTTTAGTATAGCGTATTTCCCTAAATTGCTCCTCTGTTTTATGCTGTTGTGAGGAGCTTATTACTATGGATATCCCAGAAAATCACCCCCGCTACAACTCACTTCTCCTCCGCCACAAATTGGAAGAAGGAGTCAACCAAGGTCTGGTCACACCCACTGGCATGGTTGCTCATGGCCGTGGCGAAGCATTTGATTATCTCTTGGGTGAAGCAACGCCACCAGCAACTCAAGCTGCGATCGAAGCGGCTTGCGCACTTCTGCTCTTAGCTAAACACCCCGTCCTGTCTCTAAACGGAAATACCACGGTTCTCGTTCCAGAGGAAATGATTGCGCTAGGAAATGCTATTCCTGCGAAGCTTGAAGTTAATGTGTTTTACGGGCGGACTGAGGAACGGGAAAGAAAACTGGCGAAGTATTTGGAACAGTTTGGAGCAAAGAACGTGTTGGGAGTCAATCCTGATGGCAAGATTCCGCTTTTAGAATCTGCGCGAGGAAACGTTTCTAAAGAAGGAATCTCTGCTGCGGATGTGGTGTTGGTAGCTCTTGAGGATGGAGATCGAACTGAAGCGTTGATAAAGATGGGGAAAAAGGTTATTGCTATTGATCTCAACCCGCTATCACGTACACCGCAAATGGCAACAGTGGCAATCGTGGACAATATTACTCGCTGTGTTCCGCTGCTGACAAAGACTGTTGAAACGATGCGTTCATGGTCGAGGGAACGACTGCAGGACGTTGCTGAAGGTTTTGATAATACGGCATATCTCCGTGCTATACTGGAACACATAAGTAATCGACTGGTTAAAAAACATGATCCTTGTTGTTGATGTTGGGAACACGAATATAGTTTGGGGAATCTCTGATGGGAAAGAGCTGCTTTTCCAGATGAGAACTGAAACTAACAGGGATGATCAAGTTGGTGATTTTGTCTCAACGCTGAACAAACTGACCTCACAAATTCCAGCCTATAGATTTTCTGCTATTTTCATTTCTTCTGTTGTTCCACAGTTGGAAACGTCTTTGGCATCTGCTCTGCAAAGCTTTTCTGAAACTTCCCCTCTTTTCCTTACTACTGCACTAATTCCTGTTGGAAATAGCTATAATCCCCCAGAAGGTGTAGGTTCTGATCGTCTGGTAAGTGCGTATGCTGCTGTTAAACTCTACAAACTTCCGGCGTTAATTATCGATCTGGGGACAGCGACGACATTTAATGTTGTGTCTAGCACTGGATATTATGTAGGTGGGGCGATTGCAGATGGCTTGGGGACGGGAACGGAGGCATTATTTGCAAAAGCAGCGAGGTTGAGTCACATTGAGTTGTCATTTCCTGATAAGCTTATCGGAACTACGGGCGAGGAAAGTCTTGCAGCTGGCTTGGTAGGTGGGCATCTGGCAATGATTGAGCGGATGGCGGAGAACATCGAGCAGGAATATGATGAGCCGTTCACTGTGCTGGTTACTGGTGGTTGGAGCAATCTGCTCGTTGGGCGTTTTCCATCTCATTGGATCCACGATGCAGATTTGACGTTAAAAGGAATCATACTGACGGCTGAGCATCATAAAATTTAAACATAGCCACAATCATGTTCCGACGCTCCAGAGAGCCGTAGTGCTCTGTTCTTGTAACAACCTCTATCATGCAATCGGAGCTGTCCTCCGTTTATAGGAAAAAACTAAACTAAACGGTGATTTGCTCTTTAATTTTGTCCAATGCGCTTTGTGAGAGTATCTTTTCTTCAACCAATGTATCTACTGTAGAGAAGCTTCCTTTTTGCTCTCGTCGTTGGATTATTTTATCTGCAATTTTCTCTCCTACCCCACTGAGATCAATTAGTTCCTGACGTGATGCTGTATTGATGTTTGTTTTTGCTCCTGGGTCTTTTGGTTGTGTAGTTTCAGGAGAGGGTTGTTTAACGGATGAATCAGTGGTTGCTGGCTGAGCTTGGTTTTCTGTTTTTTTAGGAATGGTAATTCGCTGTTCGTCTCGTAAAAGTGCAGTGCGGCTCATCGCTAACTTTTCCGGTGCTGCATCCTGCGAAAATCCTCCAGCAGCTTTCACGCCATCCTCTATACGGGCACCAAATGGCAAAGTGTATACACCTGGGTAATTTACTGCACCTTCTATATCAATAACAACATTGCTTGGTGTTGCGGTGGCTTGAGGTGTGAGCTGGGGGGTGGTCTGATAAATCAGTTCGATAGGACGGCTCTGACTTAGTTGAAATATCAGTATAACTAAAAGAAGTAAAATAGTTCCTAATGCAGTGATAACAATGGCTGTAAAGCCTTTTGTGACATTCATTGTGTGCATCATTCGCTTTCACTATATGATTATAGTAATGAGGATGTGATTAAAGCAAAAAGTTCCTTTTTCTGTTAATGATTCAATGAAGTAGCTTAGCTGTTTTCTGCTGTGCTATGCTACAGAAGCTTATAGAGGAAACCACTATGAACGGCATTGACGTTATTGGGCATCAGGCGCAGCAAAGTTTGCTGTTACGAGCCATTGAGCAGGAAAAACTCTCTCATGCCTATTTGTTCACTGGCCCTGAGAGGATTGGAAAGAGAACCGTGGCACTTTGGCTTGCACAGAAGCTGTTTTGTACGGGTGAGGAAAAACCTTGTGGAAATTGCCAAGCTTGTCGTCAGGTGTTGGCGGGAACTCATCCGGATTTATTTTTGTTGCAGCCATTTCAAGGAAAGAAAAGTACGGGTATTGATCAAGTGAGAGCTCTTCAGAAAAGTTTGAGTCTTAAACCTTTTTCTAGTCCCTATAAGTTTGCGATTATAGATCAGGCTGAGTCGCTAAACCGAGAGGCAGCCAATGCACTTTTAAAAGTGTTGGAAGAACCTCCAGCTGCCTCCTTACTCATTCTTATTACTGCTGCTCCTGCGAAATTACTTCCGACTATTATTTCCAGGGTGCGAAAATTGTCTTTTTCGCCTGTCCCTTCTGATGAAATCACCCAAACGTTGTCAGGGCAAAATTTTGAAGCAGAGCATCAGGAGTCTTTGGTTTCTCTTGCACGTGGTCGTGTTGGTTGGCTGCATTCTGTGTTGGCTGATCCAGGAATTGCTGATGAAGCGAAGGAGTATGGAGAGCTTTTTTTTAAGTTGCTTACACAACCACTACATGATCGATTTTCAATCGTCGAGGAGTGGCACAAGGCAGGAGTAACTCCCGATAAAGTCCTTTCTTACCTTCTCTTATGGTGGCAGGATGTTCTTTTCCTTTCCCACCAACGATCGAAACACTTGCATTTTTCTTCACTGAGAAAGCATTTAGCTACAATTTCTCGGATGGATTCTGATGAGGCCTTTCAGTATCTTGAGGTTCTGTCTAGCATTCAGGAAGATTTACAGTACAATATGAACAAGCGTCTGTTGTTGGAGTCGTGTGTTGTGAGTATGCCAACACTTTCTGCTTTGTAATAAACAACCTATAACAGCGTTTTATTAGCTGATAGATAACTGTACAAGTTCATAACACAAAACCAATTGACAAGTGAGGCGAGATATATTATTATGAACCGATATCCTTATCAATTTGTACAAACTGTACAAAAGAAACGGTCAACTATGCATCCAAAACGTATTTTACTTTTTTTCGTGTTGGCTCTTGGAGCAGTATCATTTGGTTTTGCGCAAGATGCGCTACCTCGTTTGCAACAGAGTCAACCTTTATATGTCACATTGCAGCAGCCATTTATTGCAAATCAGGCAATTGAGTCTGGGAGTATTGTTTCGATTGTTGAGCAAACGCCTGAGGCTACACCTTCTGCACTGGTGATTGCTAAAACCGATATTATGTATGATCCACATGTACTCGGCGTAACTGTTGACGATCTTTCTACAGGTTCCACAGAACCTAAAGTCGCTATTTCCGGTGAAGTGAGTGTACTCGTTGATTTGGGTGAGGATACGATTTCCAAGGGTGATTTTATTACTTCTTCATCGCTTCCTGGTGTTGCGATCAAAGCAAAAAGAGCTGGGTACATTATCGGTAAAGCTCTTGAAGACCTGACGCTCGCACCAACAACTCCTACGACTGGTGATAAACCAGCTCAAAAATTAAAAATTCTGCTTTCACCCACGTGGTTGGATGGATCATTTTTCACTTTGCAAAATAGTCTTTCGAAGTCTGATCTTGAAGCTCAAGACAGTTTGAAGGTTGGCAATGGGGCAATGAAAGTTGATAAAAGCGGTAACCTTTCGCTGACTGGTTCATTAATTTCCACAGGCAATATTACTTCTACCGGGGAAAGTACGTTGATGAGTTTGTATGTAACTGAAGATTTTACTACTGATACGATCAATGCGCCGGCTTTTTCAAATATTAGTGCAAAGCTGGGTGATAATCTTGGGGCTTCACGTTTTGATGTGCTGGATAATAAGGGCGTTTTACAGTCTTCGATTGATAGTGACGGTAATCTGAAAGCGAATAGCGGTACTTTTTCTTCTCTCTCGATCAAGGAATCTGGTGAGACTATTGGTAAGGCTTCTTTAGTTTCCGGTAGTACTCAGGTATACATTCCGAATCATAAAGTACATGCAGGATCGTATATTTTTATTACACCGAAAGATTCTACGGCTGGGCAGGTTGCATTTGTGACAAGGCAGGAAGAGGGTAAGGGATTTGCGATTTCGATTGATGTTCCTTTGTCAAAGGATGTGGAGTTTAATTGGTGGATTGTGGATTAATTCCTTTTAATTTCAGCAGTTCACGCTTTCTCATAAAATCCCCTATCTTTTCTCTGTAAGCAAGTGTAGTATAATGCTACTAGATTACGTACTTGCCAACTTTAAACAAAGGGTTTGAATTTATGGAGAAACCGTATCAGCGTAGATTTTCAGGCTCTGTACTCTCGAAAGACTTTTTTTATTCATTGCTAACATTTTCTTTTGCTGCTCTTCTTACCTATTCTCTCATAACATATGTTTTCCCTCTAAAGCCAAGTGGGAGTTATGTGTCTGCGTCTACTACTTCATCACTTGGTGAATTCTCATTAGGACAAGAAATTACATCTGAGTCTCGGACACTAAAAATACTTGCCGAAAAAAATTGGAGAAGTCCCTCTGGTGTTCAGCCTGCTTCTGGAAGCTCATTTGTTTTAGCAGAAATTCAACTTTTTAATAACTCATCGGACACTGTGTTAGTAAATGACCAAGATTTTTCGCTATCTAGCGGTTCTCTGTATATTCCAATTTTGAAGAATGATACTGCGTCTCAAGGTTTAACAATGCTGGTTGGAAATACAGTAAATCCTTCAGAAAAAATAATTACAAATATTCTTTGGGAGGTCCCAAATGATTCTCTTGCAAACCTTTCGTTAAAGTATACGCCTGGTTTACTTCATATAGATAATGTTATTCCTTTCTGGTCAGAAAAATACGCAACTATTCTTATTAAATAAAATCTTAATATGCGAATCAACAGAACTTTTTTAATTTTTCAAATTTTTGCTTTGGTGCTTGGAATTTCTGCAGGCGTAGGGTTAAACCTTGGAACTCAAACAAAAACTGCTCAGGCTTTTGGAGCTTGCAGCTACGACTGCCCTGGTGGAAGAAATTGTCCTAACTGCACCGATATGAAAAGTGTGACTATTAATGGCGATTCCTGCCCAGCAAATAAAATGGTGTATTGCTCAGGAGGTACACTACAAGGCGATGGAAGAACTGTTTCTGGAGGAACTGTGTCTTGTGGATCATTGGTTTGTAAAGCAAACTGCACTGGTAATAAATCTGGCTATCAAGCTCCAAGTTATGTACAAGTTAACGACACAGACACAGGTAATGGCACTAGTTGTAGTAACCCCTTTTGGTGTCCTGAACAATTAACCTGCCATGATGGTGATACATGTTCACAAGCAAGTGATTGCCATCAGTCTGGTGCTAGTTGTGATAGTAAAAACCAGTGTGTTTGTAGTCCGACTTGCAAACCTGGTGAACCTAACTGTAGTGGCAATCAAAATCTTTGTCTTAATGGCCAATGTGATGCAGATAATAAGTGTGCATGCTCTTGTCTAGATACTACTTCCTGTAACAACACCGATCAATGTTTTGGTAAACCTTGTTCTGGTGGTAAATGTCAGTGTTCTCCCCCTACTACGGAAAAGATACGAGTTGAAGCAAAATGCGACAGTGGGCAATCACTTTCACAAACTGTTGAACTATACCGGGGTGCAACTTCTGGCAGTTGTAATCAATATTATCAAGGCCCTGCGACAACAGGTCATGACTTCGACCAGATTCAAAATGGGTGCCCGTACAATGCAAAAATAACTGTGAGTGCTGATTCTAGGTTTCCAAACATGCAACCACCTGCACAAACTGATGTTGGGAACCTTTACGGTGGACAAACGTACACTTTCACATTTACGAACTGTGCAGCTGGTCAAACCGGAAACACCGGTGGAACTGGTAGCCCTAGCCAATGTACAGTTGGTGATACAACCTGCTCATCGAGGTGTACAAATCCCAATGGAAACTTTACCTCATGCAGCCCAGGGTGCGATGGAGGACCATGCAAACCTAATGGTGCGGGTTTTGGAAACAATTGTGCTAGCAACAGCGTTCAATGCTGTCAATCCTGTGGATCGGCATCTACGCCAACTTTCACTCCTGTTTTTACTCTGACTTTTACCCCAACAAATACACCTACTGTTACGCCAACACCAAGTAGTACTCCTACAAACACTCCCTGTGCTTCTCCTGCAGCGGACATAGCTGGATACGTTTATAACGATGTTAATAGAGATGGGGTTTGGCAGTATTGGGTTGAGCCGGGAGTGAATGATGTTGAAGTGTTGCTGAGAAATGGTGACGGTTCTGATGTGATCCCGAAGACATGCGGTGTTACTCAACCTCCATGCGCATGCGCGACACCGTGCGCAGGTGGACCACGTGGAACCGAACGAATTGATACCGTCGAAGAAGCTGCTTATTATAAGTTTTATCCTGTGGCCATTACTGGCGGAGATCCAAGAAGTCTGACACCTTTTATCACGCCTTTTGTTACACCTGATCCTCTTGGTTACTATGCCGGTGGACTAGCCCCGACTACGCTTACAACTGGTTATAATTCAAACGCAACGCTCGATAAAACACTTGCGTTTGTTCCTAATCCTGTTACTAAAGTTGGAAGCCCTACTATTCCTGTTCCTTCGGGGTTTCCTGCTCGTTTTCCAGATTTGGGAAATGGCCCTGGTTCTGCAGCAGACCTTCTTTCTCAAGAGTATGTACCATTAAAGACGTATTACAACTACTCTAAATTTTCTGGTTTCTTTGAGTTTCAGCACATTCCCGCTGGCGAATATCAGTTAGTGCTATTAGATAATGAGCAACTACAGTCTACTTACTCAGTGTTTCCACGAGACTATATTTTCCATTTTGATTTTCCTCGTGGGATGCAGTTAACTTCTCCAGATACGCATTATCTTACAGTGGTAATCAAGGGCGGTGAAAAAATTGTGCTAGTGCCGAACTAACTTTTCCTAGAGTGTTTTTTTTTCTTTCCCCCTCCCTCTCCTTTTGCTACAATCAATCTCCTAACTGGATTTTGCATATTATGCCTATTTCAGCAAGTTTTTTTCTTGAGATGAAAAAACAAAAGCGAGTTTTTTCTTCGCTAACTGCATACTCGTTTCCTTTTGCAGAACTGATTGATTCTTGCGGAGTGCCGTTGGTGTTAGTTGGTGATTCTTTTGGGATGGTTGAGTTGGGTGAAACAACAACACTGCCGGTAACACTAGAAAATATTATTACTGCTGGCAAAGCAGTCAAACGTGCGTGTAAACAGGCTTTTGTTGCTATCGATATGCCTTTTTTATCTGTGGGAATTGATGTTTCAAGCGATATGCATGCTATCAAAAAAGTGCTTCAGGAAACTGAGGCTGATGGCGTAAAGATTGAGGGGTCATCTCCAGCTGTTCTCGCTACGATTAACAGAGCTAGTTCGCTTGGGATTCCTGTTATTGGACATATTGGGTTGACACCGCAGCATATTAAACAGTTGGGTGAGTACAGAGTTGTTGGAAAGTCGGAAAAAGAAGCAGATACCTTGCTGCAGCAAGCATTATTGGTTGAGAAAGCTGGCGTGTTTGCGGTTGTGCTGGAACTAATTTCCCCACCTGTTGCAGAACGAATTACCAAAGTGCTCTCTATCCCAACAATTGGAATAGGTTCTGGATCTAACTGTGATGGCCAAATCTTGGTTCTCCATGATTTGCTTGGTCTTTCTCCTACGGTTCCTCGGCATGCAAAACCCTACATTAATTTGCGAAATTTGGTTATTTGGGCAGTTGGGCAGTATAAAGATGATGTTGAGCGTGGGAAGTTTCCTCTGTGATTTTTGAATTTGTGTGTGGTTTTCTTCTACCTGGAACTGCTCGAAAAGATCCTTCGACTTCGAGGACTTCGCTCAGGATGACACTGTTGAGTATCGATCTCACGATATTTTACTGATGCCAAAGGATGACAAATTCACCTTTTGGTGTATTTTTTTTGTTGAAGTAAGCAAGCACTTCGGAGAAAGAGCCACGGACGAATTCTTCGTAGAGTTTGGTCATTTCACGGGCGATGACTAGTTTGCCTTTTCCTTCGAAAACGGTATTCATGGTTTCCAGAGTGTATGTAAGTCGATGAGGGGATTCGTAGATTATGAGTGTGCCGGTGTAGTCTTTCCAGCGGGCAAATGCTTTTTCTTTTTTTCCTGATGTTCTAGGAAGAAAGCCAAGGAAACTGTGTTCGTCAGTTGGCAACCCTGATGCCATGATGGCGGTTATAGCTGCATTGGCGCCTGGGATGGGAACGACTTTGATGTTGGCTTCGGTGCAGGCTCGCACGAGTTTGAAGCCCGGATCGGCGATGGTTGGACAGCCACCATCTGAAACGAGTGCTAGAGACTTTCCTTCTTGAAGCAGTGTTATAAGATTACCAGTTTGTTGTTGTTCATTGTGTTCGTGGAAAGAGCGAAGGGGTTTGTCTTTGATTTCGTAGTGGTGAAGGAGTTTACTTGACTGACGGGTGTCTTCTGCGTAGATGGCGTCAACTTCGGAGAGGATGCGAACGGCGCGAAAGGTAATGTCTTCGAGGTTGCCGATGGGTGTAGCTACGAGGTAGAGGGTTCCGGTTTCTGGTTGCTGGTTCATTGCTTTTTCTAACCTTATCACAGTATTATTATCCTGTACTAGTGGCCAGTTGTCAGTAGCTTGTGTGCTATTGATATTTTTTCGAGTTTGCGGGAGTAGCTCAGCTGGCAGAGCGCGACCTTCCCAAGGTTGAGGCCGCGGGTTCGATCCCCGTCTCCCGCTCCAAACAAAAATGTTTATAGTTAACAAATTGAGGTTTTATTTATGCTTAAGCAGTTCACACTATGGATTAATAGGCGATTGAAGAAGGTTGGCATTATTATTGGGGTGATTGTGTTTTTGGCGTTGTTTGGTCAACCACTGCGGAACTTTTTAAGTAACAATGGGAATAATAAGTCTTTTTTTTCTGAGCTGGTTGCTTTTGCTGGGGTTTTTGCTGGTTATATTATTCTTGTTGTAGGGTTGGTTGGATTAGTTGGATTAGTTCTGTATGTTCTCTATGCTTTGTTTCGTGGTAGAAGGTAAGTCTTTGATCCAAAAACTTTCTGTTGATTGTGTCTTGAATTTTGTTTGAATTTTTCATACTATAGTAAACGTGTTGTATAGCTAATCCCGAATAGCTCAATGGTAGAGCACCTGGCTGTTAACCAGGGGGTTGTTGGTTCGAGTCCAACTTCGGGAGCCATTTTGGAATTTTGTTAAAAGCCCTGTGAAGGGCTTTTTTTATTCAGTCTTTAATTTTATTGCTCACGAGTATTACTCTCTGTTGCAAAATTGGTAGTCTTTTTAAAAATTTTATCGCTACTTACTCTGATTTAAAAATCACTGTGTTCTAGCTGTAGTTACCTTATTTTTCCTACAATAAAGCGTACCGTTTCTCCCTACGCATTCTTTATAAGTTTTTTTTGTGATAGAAGAGGGGTGGGAGAATCCGAACACTCGACTTAGCATGCTGGCTATTAGCAAACGATAATTAGAACCAGTAGTTATTCATTGCTTGTAACAGGTCCGGCGTTAGAAGATAGGTAGTATGCTGTGGAATGATAGCATCAATCCCGCAGCGTGGGCACAGTGCCGTCTGCCCTTCGTCACACCAGTCTTTGATTGGGTTCTGTTCCAGCGTTGTAATGGTCAAGCAGTAAAAGCAGCCATAGATCTTTGCCTCCATCAGCATAGCTTTGTGCCAGCTGGACATCTTGTGCACTGCTTCCAAAATGGTGTCATTAAGTAACTGCATACGTCTGTTGCTCCTGTGCTATGCGAATGGATGGGATGAGTGTTTAAGTTTCATCATTGCACGCATGCCTGAGGGAAAGGTGTGGGTGCGTTTAAGACGCCTGCTGCTAAAAGATGTATCAGTTAAAGTAGAGATGCTTAAAACTGTAAAAATATGGTTGCAGCGAGATAATTTGCACTCGCTTTATTATTTTTGTATCTGCAGAAATACTTACTAATTCTGGGAAACATGCAGTCTGGCCATTTGAACACGTCTGTTTCTCTTGCGAACTATATATCTGACCGGATTCATCGTAGGTAATTATTTTGAAGCGTTGGGAGTTGCGTGTAGTTATTGAGAATGGGGTTCCGCTTTGTAAAATCAACCCGAATTTATCTGTAGGAGTGGTAAATGTAAATTCTGTTCCGGTTATTCCCTTTGGAGCTCCTGGCTCCAAAGGAGATCCAGAAAGAGGGGCAACATACTGATTATTACACGTTACCGAAAAATCACTGTAGTTATCAGTAAAAACAACTCCTTCTGACGAATAGTTTGTTGTAAGTATATAGCCAGAGCCAGGAGGGCAATCATCAAAGGAAATGTGGTGGCTGTAACCGGTTATTGGTGTGGGAGATTGCAACGAGGTAGGTGTGGGAGATTGTGTAGGTACAAGTGTGAAAAATGCCGTTGGAAAAGGTGTTGCTGTCCTTGATACAACTGAAGTTGGCGTTGTAGTTACTAGAGGAGTTGCTGTTGGGGAGGTTGTCGCAATACATTTCCCCCAACCACCTACTTTTTTGCTTTTTGCATCGTTTTGCAGTGTTTCGTATATCCAATTCCAATGACTGTCGTAGTTTGGCGAGTAATACAAAAAGCCTTTTGCAAGAAGGTATAGGTTTACATATCCTGAGCCACTCTTGCTGCTATCATTCATCGACGGAACAGCAGGAGCTATAATATGGCGTAACATGTACTCTCCTTGGCTGACTGGACTCATGGGGTCAGCATGGATAAGTACTTTTTTTCCTTCGGTGAGTTCTTGGTTTATTTTCAGTGCTTCGTCGTAGTAGCAGGTTCCAGGAGCAATAGTATTTACGCCAATATATTCAACTTTCCTTCCATCGGTCAGTTCTATATGATTCGGATCAATCGCCCGCTGGACAGTAACTTCTTCTAAAAACCCAAAAACGTGAAACCCTGACCATATGTGTGCTGCCCCGATCTCATCTCCTGTCCCACCTTGCGTGTAGGAACCATCTGCAGCCATCCAGTAGGGACCTGAAGCTAGTGTGATGTCTTCTCTAAACTGGCCTGCTGGAAATCTCTGGTGTATTTGAAATGTTAAGGTAAATGTACCGGTGTCGCCTGGTCTGACTTCCTGTTCTTGGATACAGCCAATTCTGTATTTGCTTGCCCATGATGCATCTTGAAAATCGCTTTGCCCAAATCTGGAGTTTCCTACCTGATCAGCTCCTGTCCAACTGGACACGACTTTTGGATCTTTATAAATAGCTATACACACCTGTCGATCTGCTGGAGCGTTGTACCAAGTTTCGGTACCGATATTTTTAAATTTGCCTCGATGGTAACTGACTGTGTTGGTAGTACATCAAACATCTCATCGGTATCTGGAACAAAAATATTTTTAGTAGAGTCTTTTTCCCAGTCTATTGCTTGTGTTTGTGAAACCCATTGGGCTCTATAACCTTTTGCCCAAAAGTTTTTTATCGCTTTACTGTTATCTGGTTGTGTGGGAGCTGCTAGTGCTAAGGAGGGGAGAAACATGGTGCAGAGAAGACAGAAAAAAAACCGTTTAGTTTTGAGCAAGCTGAAGACTCCTTATTTTGAATTTTTTTTGCTAAATAGAGAATCGTTGAAATAGTAGTTTTGTTACATTTTTTCTCAACGAATTATACATTCTACATGACTGAACGATGGAAAAGCAATACTCGGTAGGAGATATTCTTGTTGTTGGAGAAAGAGCCTTTCATGACACCTGCTGCTGCGTCTCGATCACCCCTCCCCTCTTATCCGCTGTTCTGCACCCATACCTACTATATCAACAGTCCCATTCCTGATGAGAAAGCGTATATGTATTTAGGGTTTGCTTGATAGCGTGCCATTTTGGTAGGTATTTATTCATGAGGGCAATAAATTGTTCGTTGTGTTTTCTCTCGATGAGGTGGAGTAGTTCATGCACAATAACATATTCTATGCATTCATTTGGTTTTGTTGCTAGGTCGAGGTTTAGCAGGATTCTGCCTTTGTGGTGGTTACAGGTTCCCCATTTGGTTTTCATTTTTCTGATGCCAACGTGGCTTGGTTGTACGCCAATTTTCTTTTGCCACTTAGTGAGTAGGGTGGTCACTGTTGGTGTTAGTTGTTCACGGTACCAGTGCATGAGGATTTGTTGTTTTTTCTCTGGTGAAGCATCGGGTCTTACTTGGAGTTGAATTTTTGTTTTGCCTTTTAGTGAGACTTTGGGGACGGTGTTTACGAATATGACTTCTAAGCGGTATTGTTTGCCAAAATAGTAGTGTGTTTCACCTGATACGAACTCACGCTTGGATTGTCGCTCTTGGTTTGAAAATTTTGCTTGTTGTTTTTTTATCCACGGCAAGCGTACGGCTAGGAGGGTACGAATTGTGTCTACGTGCATATCAGAGGGTGCAGTGATGCGAACTTTGCCATGGGGAGGGAGGACGGATACATGCACATGTTTTATTTGTTTTCGGACTATGTAGGCGTCGACACTGCCAAGTTGTAGTTGGGTGTTAGTATTCATCTTGTTTTTTTACAATCTCCAAGATTGTTGCAGCGTCTTCATCGGATATCCCTTGTACCTCTCTTTTTATGCCAACTTTCAGCATTTTTTCTTTTATGGGGTCGCCTCTGAATCCATCTGAGCGGTATTGTATTACCGCTTCATGAAGGAGCAATGCTCTTTCTACGTTTTCGCCAAAGTTGTCATAGAGTGCTTTCTTGCCGGGGGTATTAATATCTGGGTTTACTGCAGCGGTTTCTGGGTTTTGGATTTCTTTGGTGAGGGCGATAACTTGCCTGAGGTATTCTTCGTAGGCAATATCTTCTTTCTTTCTCCGTTCAATTAGGTCACGAAGGAGTTCCGACATGTGTTCGTAGTATTTGGGGTTTGTGGGGGTTTTTTCAACGAGTACCCTGCGTAGGTTATTTTCAACGGTTTCTGCAACAGCTTTTTGATCGTTTTGTATTGATTCGGGTAGATCCTGAACAAACTGTTCTTCTTTCTGCAGGATCAATTCTACGAGGGTCATGTTCTCTAGTGCTGATATCCGCCGGCTTTCGTCGGCCGTAATATACCTGTCGATAAGCGTCCTCATGGCTGGTTCGTATTTTTTTAGATCGATGTAGTCACCACTCGCTAATTTAATTTCCATGCTTACGTTTTCGAAGTACTTTACTTCTTTTTGTAGGCGTTGTGCCTGCTCGTGGGTGTAGCCTACTTTGGTTAATTCATTGGCTATATCAGCATACGCACGGAGTAAGTGCCCAACTGATTTGTAGAGTTTTATCCTTTTTATCTCGTTTTCTTTGAGGGAGTAGGGGTTTTCGACATCGCCGCAGAAGTAGTGCATGAAGGCTGTAGTATCTCTCGGTGGGGCAACAGGTTCACAGAGTGCTCGTACGATTTCCAATGCTTCTTCTACGTCATTTCTTCCTTCGTCTAGGCGGTCTTTGAGTAGTCCGAGGACATCTTCATGTGCGAATCCTTCCAATCCCCCTGAGGTGTAATCGGTGACTGCTTTTTCTAATTTTTTGAATAGGTCACGGTAGTCGACGATGTAGCCATATTCTTTTTCTTCGCCGTCAATACGGTTGACGCGACAGATCGCTTGGAAAAGGCTATGGTCTTGCATGTTTCTATCAATGAAGAGGTAGGTGGCAGAGGGGGCATCAAATCCAGTTAGGAGTTTGTCGACAACGATCAAGAGTTGCATTCTTCCTGGTTCTTTGATGAATGTTTTCTTGACCTGTCGCTCGAATGCTTCTGTTATGGTTTCGCCGGTATTGGGGGAGATTTCTCCGTGGTTTCGTCTGTACTCTTCCAACATTCGCTGATAAATGGCGTATTCTCGTGACTCTGTGGAAAGGGCGTTGGGTTCGTAGGAGGTAATCACGGCACATTTGGTAAAATTGCGTTTCTGGAAAATATCGTAGTATTGGCAGGCTTCGTAGATGCTGCTTGCCACTAACATGGCGTTACCACGGCCACTTGAGAGGCGGTCTTTTTTGTAGAAGTCATCTAGGATATCAAATACAATTTTTTCTAAGCGGGAGTTGGAGGATAGCAGGGTTTGCATCGTTCCCCAGCGTCTTTTTAGTTCGGATTTTGCGACATCGGTTAAGCCTTGTGTTCGTTCTTCAAACCATTCGTCTATTTTTTCCTGAGACGCTATTTTCTGGTCTACTCTTCGAGCTTCGTAGCGGAGGTCGAGGACGACTTTGTCAGCGACTGCTTCGTTGTATTTGTAGGTGTGGATGTAGTTGCCGAAGGTGCTGATGCTGTTTTGTTTGTCGATTTTGAGGATGGGGGTGCCGGTGAATCCAATGAAGGTTGCTGTTGGTAGGAGTTCTTTCATCGCTTTGTGGAGTTTGCCGGTGTGGCTGCGGTGGCATTCGTCTACGAATACAAAGAGGTCGCCTTTTGCGGAGAAGTCTCTTGGGAGGTTGCTGCGTATCTCTGCGAGGTAGTGCTCAACGCTGGTTTCATCGAGGTCTCTTCCTGCACGTCCGAATTTGTGGACGAGGGAGCAGAGGAGCCAGTTGTCTTTGCAGTTGAGTTGTGTGAGTAGTTCTCTGGAGCTTTTGGAGCGGAATATCTTTTCGTCTACGCCAGTGAAGACTGTTTCGATCTGTTCGTCGAGTTCTGTTCGGTCGGTGAGTAGGAGTACCCGTGCATCGGTGCTGTGTTCACGAATCCAGCGTGCAAGCCAGACCATGGTTAGGCTTTTGCCGCTGCCTTGGGTATGCCATATGATGCCACCTTCGTGGTTGTTGACGCTGTGTTGTGCGGCTTTGACTGCGAAGTATTGGTTGTGTCGACAGGTTTTTTTGATGCCGTTGTCAAAGACGGTGAAGTCGTGGATTATTTCGAGGAGTTTGTGTTTGTCGCAGAGTTGGGTGATGGAGCGGTCTAGTCTGAGTTCTTGTTCGAGGCCTGGTTCTTTCCATGCGAGGTAGTATTCTTCGCTGGTTTCTGTTGTTCCATAGCGGAGTCCTTCGGTGTCGTTGCCTGCTAGGACGTGCTGTACTGTGGCAAAGAAGGTTTTGATGTATTCTTCTTTTTGGTTGCCGATGTTTTGTCGGATGCCTTCTGAGAGGGATACGGTGCTTCTTTTTAATTCTATGATTCCTAGGGCGATGCCGTTTACGTAGAGTACGATGTCGGGGCGTTTGGTTTTGTTGCCTTTGTAGGTTACTTCCTCTGCGATGGCAAAGTCGTTGTTTTCTGGGTGTTTCCAGTCGATGAGGTGAATGGTGGTGTCGTTGTCTCCTAGTTCTGCTTTGACTTTTATGCCGTAGCGGAGGTCGCTGTAGGCTTCTTTGTTGAGGTCGTAGAGGGATAGTTGGGGGCGGTTGACGGTTTTTTTGAATTTGTCGATGGCTTTGTTTATGAGGATGTCGCTGTATTTTGCCGTTTTGGTGAGAAAGGTATGTAGGAGCTTTTCTTCTACGTTGCTGGTTCCTTCTCGTTCTTTCCAGTCGCCGAGGTAGGTGTAGCCGAGTTTGGTTTGGAAAAGTTGTACAATGCGTTGTTGGGTTTTTATTTCTGGTTGGCCGATGGGGAGGGTCATATGGTATCTCAATAATTGCATTAAGTGTGTTTTCTGAAACTATAAGAATTTATATTTTCACTAACTGTGTTTTCTGGAATTATACTAGTTCTTGCTTGCACTTTGGACTACAGGAAATTATCTGCCGTTATAACATGCGTTTGTGCTTGGGGATACCTATTAAGAAATGCCTTTGCTATCTTTCCTTGATGAAATTTAATCTCACAACCGATAATTTTTTTATTATTGGATAGGACGAGATCAACTTCTGATCCTGATTTGAGGCGCCAATAATGGAGGGTGTAGTCGAGGTCTAGGTATGCTATTTCTTTTTTTAGTTCGCTGATAATAAAGTTTTCAAACATGGCTCCAGCATCAATTCGTAAGGGGATATTCTCAAAGTTGTTGATGATGGCATTTCGCAATCCTAGGTCCCAAAAGTATATTTTGGGAGCTTTGCCAATTTCGTCACGGGCGTTATTTGTATAGGGATAGAGGCGAAAGAGAATGAAGCTTTGTTCAAAGATTTCGATGTAGCGTTGGACGGTAGGTGAGCTGATTTGTAGTGTTCTGGAGAGTTCTGAGTAGCTTATGAGGTTGCCGATCTGATAGGCGAGTAGTTTGAGGAGTTCCATCGCTTTTGCGCGGTTGTCAATGAGGTTGAGTTCGATGATATCTTTGAAAATTGCTTGTTCTGCGAGGTTTTGGAGGTATGTCTTTGCTTGTGGGGGGGTGTTTGCTTGGGGGTAGAGTCCATAGAGCAAGCAGTGTTGAAGGATTTGTTGTGCGTTGTATGTTTTTATAGTTTTTTTTGCGTTATTTTGGAGGATTTTCTGATGGATGTAGGTATAGGGTGTGTCGATATTCTGTTGGTGGAGGTATTCTCCGAAGGTGAGGGGGTAGAGTTGGTAGTGGATTGCTCTGCCTGCCATGCTTTCTGCTGTTTTGTTTTTGATATGGAGGGAGGATGATCCTGTGACGATGATCTGTATGTCTGGTATCTGGTCAACTAGGATTTTGACTGCACGACCTGGGTTGGAGAGGAGATGGAGTTCGTCAATGAATAGCTGTTTGGTATCTCCAATTATTGTGCGGTAGGTGTCGATATTGTAGGTTTCCAGTATATCCTGCACAGGTTTTTCATCAACTAAGAGGTATAGTGCGTTGGGAAAAAGTTTCTTTAGGATGGTGGTTTTTCCTACCTGACGGGCTCCAAGGAGTATAAGTGCCTGTTTGAAGGTGGTGAAATGTGTGCTGAGAGTATTGTCGAGTATTCTATTGGTTTTCATGAGTTTATGGTAGTAGCAGATTTTACAAAAGTCAATACTTATATAAAATCAAGTTTATAAAAGTCAAGCTATTCTGCAGTTGTTCTTGCCCCTACGGTATTCGAAGAGATCCTTCGACTCCGTGGACTTCGCTCAGGATGACACACTGGTGCATGCTTGCGTTGAGCTAGTTAGTTACTGTGAGTTCGATGTAAGCAAAATGCAATACAATCTCTAACTGTGTCATCCTGAGGCTTTTGCGAAGGATCTCTTCGTACTTGGGTGGGTTTTTTCTTGCCCCTACGTTGTTCGAAGAGATCCTTCGACTCCGTGGACTTCGCTCAGGATGACACACTGGTGCAT
>JBAXVQ010000017.1:0-30594 GCA_037128935.1 bacterium
ACACAATAATGATATTAAACTGCCCTTGTATGCGGGTTCGGACATCATTCGTTGTTTGTCTCGATACCACAGGCATATTGACCTTTTCGAAATGCTTTTCCAACGCTTCTGCGACAGCGATTTGCTCATCAGGATTCGGACTATTGATTTTGATCAGCAACTGGGCAGCCTTTCCCGTCTCTTCAACCATCCTCCCAAAATAATCAAACGACATATAAATCGTCGGCTGTGCCAAAACCCCTTTCACAATGCCAACGATCACCACTTCTTTCTCCAGCGAGTTAACCTTCACCTTAAACGAACTCCCGAGTTTCAAATCTTTCTCATTATCCAACAGGTTGGTATTCACCACTACTTCCGAGCGATCCTTTGTCTCCAGCCAGCGACCTTCCATTAAAATTGGATCAAGTAGCGTTGTTTTCGGCGGTGGAGCAACGATGGTGATGTCTTCGCTCAGGCTGTTGTTTGCATACACCCGCTGCACACTTCTACCACCCCAAGATTCAGCATAGACAACCCCAGGAATGGTCATAGCCTGTTTCTGCAGCCGTCCCACGGCAAAACTTTCCTTGAAATTCAGGGAAATGTCGTAGCCATAATACTGCAACGCCTGATCAATAGTCGCAAAAAGCGAAGCCCGCACGCTAAAAACCCCAATAAAAATTGCCCCACCCAGTGTCAACGTAATCAACGAAAGTGCCAGCCGCCCCTTCTGCCGAAAGGTATTGCGCAGCGAAAGAATCATCGGTCGTGGCAGATTGCGAATATTTTCCAAAAACCGGTCAATCGGCCCTTTTTTCTTCAATGCACTCCCCGCCTCCGTTCGCAGCGCATCAACAACTTTGATCCGCGTTCCTCGGGAAATGGGAATGAGAGAAGCCAGTAAAGGCACAACAATCGCCACTACAATCTTCAACGCATTGACCACGGTCCCAGTGGCAAAACTCTGAATATCATAATTGATCAACCCACCCAGAAAGTTCGACAGCCCCATCGCACCCCAGTAAGCCAACGGCAACGCGACCAGATACGCCAGCACCCCATACACAAACACATTTAACAAATAAATAGCCGTGATTTGCCTCGTATTTCCCCCCACCGCCTTCATAATCCCAATCTGTTTGATCTGCTGCGTCAGAATCGCCGAAATAGTGTTGGTCACCAGAAACCCACTCAAAATAAGGGTCAAGCCACCCAACGCCAACATCAGCGCCAACAGTGCCGCAATCGGATCATTTGCCGGATGCTTACCTGGGTTTGGAAGTCTCGTACTACCTACTTTCAGCCCACCACGTTCCACCGTTTCCCGAATCTTATCTGCCACCTCTTTGATATGTGCTTTATTTCCTTCATCTTTCGCCACCTGAGCCAACAGTCCAGTGAATTTTCTCTCTTCCCCCAGCCACTCCAGCGTTTCAAAACTGATATACCCATATTTCAGTCTGGAAAGCGGCGACGGAAATTTGTTAATATCATGCACCGTACCAACGATCTTCACCTCCCGCTCATCACCATTGGAAAGCTCCATGATGATTGAATCACCGATCTCAATTGGCTTCCCTTTACCATTATTCATCAAACTCAAAGCCTTCCGCTCGATCAGCAATTCTCCCTTGTCGGTCTTCCATTTTCCCTCGTCTGGCCTAATAATATCGATTTTTTGCTCATCGTAGTTAAGTCTGGCCGTTACCAGCAGATTTTGCCAATCCGAATTTTCTTTGGTTTTAAAGCGAAAGTTTTTTGAATAAATCCCTTCAACCTGCTTGATCTCCGGCAGCGCCTGAATGCTGCGAACCAGATCATAGTCGAACTTTCCCAGTCCCATCGAAAAATGATTCGGCTCAACCTTCATATATTCCGCCGTCATTTCACGAAAGGTAATCTCATACGCCCCCGCAATCGTCCCCACCGCAAAAACCCCCACCGCAATCGACAAAATAACCAGCACCGTCCTCGACGGCTGGCTAAACAATTCCCGAACAATTTTTTTTAATCGTGGGTCAAGCATATGTTTTTCACCGAGTGGAGTCCCCGAAATCGAGGGGCTCCAACTCTTTTGGCCTTCGACTACGAAGACTTCGCTCAGGCAAGAAGAAGAGGCGTTTACACAATCTCCCCATCCGCCACCTGAATGATTCTCGTTGCCCGATCCGCCTGTTCGTGATCGTGAGTCACCATCAGCACCGATTTTCCCTGATCAACCAACTTTTCAAAAATACCAAAAACCGTATGCGCCGTCTTCGAATCCAAACTCCCCGTTGGCTCATCCGCCACAATAATCGCCGGATCGCACGCTAACGCCCGAGCAATCGAAACTCGTTGCTGTTGCCCACCAGAAATCTGGGATGGTAGTTTGTACGCATTCTGCTCAATTTCCACCATTTTCAACAACTCCATCGCCCGCTCTGTTCTTTCTTCTCGTGTATACAGATTACTAAACGCCATAGGCAAAATCACATTATCAATAACCGAAATAGCCGGAATCAACAGGAATGACTGAAACACCACTCCCAGATTTTTCCCGCGCCAGTCCGTGATCTCTTCCTCATGCAGATGATGGATCGATGTCCCATTCACAATCACTTCCCCCGAAGTTGGTCGATCAATTCCCGTGATCATATTTGTCAGCGTTGACTTCCCACTCCCAGATTTACCAACCACCGCCAGAAACTCACCACTAAAAACCGTCAGATTAATACAGTTCAACGCACGAAACAACCCCGCCGGAGTTTCAAAATCTTTAACCACATTGATAAGTTCAATCAGTGTATCGCGTGGCTTTGTTAGTGTTTGGTCGCTAGTGCTGAGTTCGTGGGTTACTGCAATCGACATAGTACGGTTTCCGTAGTATTCTTGATTGTTCTACTGTAGCACAAGGAAGGGGAGGGGAAAAGGGAGGTATTTTCTTAGGCACTGCGGGGGTTATTTGAATATAGAAATAAGTATCAAGGCTGAGTAAATACCTAATTCTGTAACTCTAATTGTGCACCCCTGTTTGATCTGCCGCTAGGTAGGGCGGTAAAATGTTCGGCTAAAAATTTACCAAATCCACCACGCTCATCTGTTTTGCTATTTATCCATGTGATGAGCTCATCTGGGTTTTGAATCGCATCTACTTCAGACTGCCATTGTTTTGCATAAGTGAGTACCGAAATTAGGATACTGTCAGCTTGTTTTTCGTTTGCGGTTAACATTCTAAGATAATGCTCATAATAGGATGTACCGTCGGGAGTTTTTTCTTTCATTGCAATTGCAACCATACCGACAAATCCTAGTTTTTCCGTGCGAAAGGTATCTCTACTGAGACCATCATTGAGTTGACTCGCTGACAATTGAGAAATATCCTGTGGCAAGAATCCATGCTGTTGTGCTGAGAAAACGTTGTATTGATCTTGAATAAAACCTGTAGGGAATTGCTCCATATAGCTCTGAATAGGGTATCCCAGTGAAGCTCCTCCTATTTCTTTTGCAGCAAGAAGCCATCCCATAGCCATTTCTTCAGATCTTCTTGGGTTTATTGATGGATGGAGATCATTGAGCAAATTTGCTGAAGTACCTGCATTCAGTGATATCAGTACCTTGGGTGATCCATCTATAGTGTCAAGTCCAGTTACTGATGAAGCGAAAATATCTGAAGAAGGTGTTGTATAGCCAAACATAAAATCATCAGTGGTTTGAAGGTAACTGTATGTTTCTTGTAGCACTCTTTGAGTAAAAGGATTTTTCGACATAGTAAAAGCATCAATGCCACTTTTTAAGTCAGTGGTTAAAGTCTGGTAAATATCAGGAGCATGTTCATCATATATTGGATTGGTTGATGTATCGCCAAAAGGTCCTAATGGTATACTCTGGTGTTGGTCAAATAACCCTGATTGCCATGCCCATGTCCCACCTGCTGCAGCCAGGCCAAGCAAAGTCCAAAAAGAAAGACCTCTAGGGGTTCGAGGGGCAAGCCAATTTCCACCCGAAGAAGAACCTCCATCCACTCTTCTTCCTTGGGTTCCGCTTCGTCTTGCTGGCTTACCGCTTCTTGCATGGTAGGCTATATCAGAAATTTGCTCTGAGGTAGTAAGTCGGTGAAGCAGAAAAAGAGTAAAGCGACGACCTTGGTAGTTTGAAGCAACTTGTTCCATGAAGAAAGATGTTATCCGACTAAATCCATCATTTGTTTCTTTGTTGCTGGCTAAAGCCGTTGCAGCTTCTTTTGCAAGCGTTTTAGCCCTAAACTCGTCGATAGAATCAGTTGTTCCTGCTGATATAAACGCATCTGTAAGAGCACTCAGGTCTTCGGTTCCAGTTATTAGATCTTTTTTAGAAGGACGATAACTTTGCCCTGAACATTCCTCCATCACAATAGCTTGCATATTCTCTCTTATATGTTCACCTATGCGATTAAGTTGTTTAGAAACAGAAGCCCTTATTGCAGTAGTGGTGGCATACGCTTTGCGCTCAGCTTGCCGCAGTGTTGTCTCAAAAGCTAGTTGTTCTTTCTCTTCTAAATCCACACTAATGGCCAATTTCCTGCTACCAGCTTCTTGTCTGCGTTTATTTTTGGCTCTTGTAAACGCTTTATGCGCTTGAAGAGTGATATCGTCGTTTTGCATTTCTTGTGCTGAAAGATGTACTCTTCGTTGTTGCCAGAACCCGCAAGAATGAAGGTGTTGTTCGTATATGGCGGTTCTATTTTCCTGAACAAAAATGTTGGTAGCATTTCTGATTGCAATAACCCGAAAAAAGTCGTTACGAATATTCTGAGTATTGTCGGCAGATAAAATTCTTGTGAAGGAACTACTGAGAGCTCTACGTAACGCTTCAGTTTTTTTAGTAGCTTCTTTTTCGTTTGTATGGGGAAGGAGTCCTTCTATCGATACTCCTGCTATCCTAGTATTCATATATAACCATCTTTCTATTATTTTGGGTGTAAAATGTAAGGTGTAATCTTATAATAAGAGGATGTTGCTGTCAACAAATTAGTATTAATTTTTGAGTAGAAGACTGATGAAATAAAAAAAAGCCCGAGAACAATAATTCTCGGGCAGAAAATTGTACAGTAGTTAACAGCAGCTGAGACGGATATTACAGTAGAAAGCGAAATCTACTCTTGAGCAAGAAAAGTTTGATCAGAAATTGTGATGTCGATGTGCTGTTCAACTGCTATGCCAAAACGGTCGTATGCAGTATTGCTGCCATCCGAATAGCTTCGAAAACTAGGATTCAAAGTAACACTGAGAAACCCAAGAATAAAGATTGTGGCGGTAATAAGCACTGTTTTGAGGAATAAAGTTCTTTCCATCCTGCGCTCCTTGTTTGCTGCTGGTACTTACTAGAACGAAGGAGGATGAAAAGTGTTACATGAAAATAAAAAGAAATTATTTAGCGCTCTCGGTAAG
Organism: bacterium; assembly: GCA_037128935.1. Classification (GTDB taxonomy): domain Bacteria; phylum Patescibacteriota; class CG2-30-54-11; order JBAXVQ01; family JBAXVQ01; genus JBAXVQ01. The sequence goes on from JBAXVQ010000017.1 coordinate 5,391, forward strand.
TTGGTATAAGAAAGCAGAATGAGTTATATATATTGGTAAGTCAGATATCGGATTTTACGGTAGAGCCAATGCCTCAACTTTGTTTGCGCCTGGTCTCCGATGCAACACCCTAATACCTCTCCACCACCACCTTCGAAGCCCCCGTATCCAGATTAACCGTAATCTTCTGAGAAGCCGTAGAAAAGTTTTCCGTCACATAGCGCTGCTGGTCAGTTTTTGCAAAACCCTTGAACTGAAGAGCAGAAAGATCCATATCGCCAAGAATCTCACATCCCGACGCCTCCGGTACTGATAACGTAATCGAAGAAGCTCCCGTGTCAAGATCCACCAATGTTGCATTTGCTAATGCCCCAAGCTTGATCGCAATGCTAGATGCTCCCGCATCCATCACCAAGCGATTTATTTTGAATGAGGAAAGGTCTATGTCAGCCATCGTTGCCCCAAGATCAAACGTAAGATCCCACAAAGGATTTTGATTTAAGCTCACATGCGCCTGATTTTTAGTGTTCTCCAGCATCCAGGTTGGACCAGGGTTTCGTTTAATAAACAGAAAGTGGGGATCATCGCCATTCCGATCCCTCGAAAGCATAAAGCGCCCGTTGTTAGTTTCCGTATCAACCGAAACAAAAGCATCGGTACTATCCTTGAGATAGTACTCCCCAGCCCCAGCATCTACTGAAAGAGAAGCCTTTTCCACACCAGAAGTATAAGGTTCTGTCAATGTTTCTATAACACTAGCTTTTTGCACGTCTCTCGTGATCCAAGGCAAATACCGTGGGATAACCACAAGTACACCCGCCAACGCCACTGCACTCAGCCCAACAGCTATCGGAACACGCTTCCCCGTTTCAAAAAGAGAAAAAGCCCCAAGAGCGATAAGAAATAAAGGCCAAAAGCGCCACAACACAAACCAGTTCAGTACCAAAACATTAAAATTAGTCAGTAAAAATAGGCATCCCAAAAGCACTAAAAATACACCCCACACCAGACGTTTATTGCTCATAAAATAAGTAACTTTCTTGTTGGAAATAGTAAAAGGCACACCATGGCCATTATAAAGAAATGACAATACAGGAAGTAAAGTGTTTTTTTTAGAAGCTATTTGCTACGGCTTTTTATCATCAGCCCAACGCCAATAGCTATCAGAATAACTGGCCAAAAACGGTTAAAACCGAATCCTGGAAAAAGGTTTTCCGCCAAAAAGATAAGCCCTAGTGTTACGAGAAGAACTCCTCCCATAATACTCGTTTTTCTTCGCTCTTCACGTGTTTTTGGTGCAGTTAAAACAGGATCTTGATTGTCTGAATTACTCTTTTCTTCTTTTTTAGAAGATACTGTCATACTATTTTCCTCCGTTGCTTCTGGTAACACTGCCCAGAGGATAAAGTACAGGAGAATACCCATCCCACTCGCTAGAGCAGTTAAAATAAAGAAAATACGAATAAGTGCCGGATCAATAGCAAAATATTCACCAAGCCCACCTGCGACTCCTGCAATCATCACATTTTTTTTTGACCGATGCAGTTGTATTGCCATAATTATGCAGTCCTAATAACTACCATCCTAGCACCCCTCGTGAAAGTTACAAGCGGCTGATTTATCCCCTATAAAAAAGCCATTTTCCTAGTTCACGTAAGGTAATTTTTTTCCCATACATCAGGATTCCAGTCCGGTAAATTTTCGCCGCCATCCACGTTGCCCCAATAAATCCACCAACCAGCAAAGCCATTGAAACGCCAATTTCCCATGGCGGAACACCAAACGGAATCCTTGCCAACATCACCACTGGTGAAAACAGTGGTATAAACGAAGCCCAGAACGTCACCGGATTGTTCGGATTCTGTATTGTTGAAAGCATAATAAACATTGCAATGATGATCGGTATGGTGACAGGAAAAGATAGCGACTGCACATCCCCTTCATCATTCGCAGCCGACCCAATCGCTGCAAAAAGTGAGGCATACAGCAAGTAGCCAAACACAAAATAGAACAGAAATAACCCCAGCATCATCGGCAAATTGATCGCTGAAAGTGACGCAAGAAGTGAATTAGTGACCTGAGCCTGTTGCCCAGGTGCAAGCTGCGCAGCAGGGGAAAGAGTAGCCGCCCGCTGCATCAAGATGGGACTAACCAGTAAACCCACTCCAGTAGTCGCCAAAAAGCCAAGCACAACCCAAAGAATAAATTGCGTGATTCCTACCGCCGCAATCCCCAATATTTTTCCCATCATCAACTGAAACGGTTTCACCGAGGAAACAATAATTTCCACAATCCTAGTAGTTTTTTCCTCGATCACACCGCGCATCACCATCACGCCATAGATGATCAACACGATATACATCAGAAGTCCCATCCCGTAGCCAATCCCCGTTGCAACACTCGTGTCACCACTTTTTTCCCCATCACTACCGATGATAACCGTATCCAGCGATACCTCAACCGAGAGCTTTTTTAGATCATCTGGGTTGATACCTGCTTTTCTTAGTTGTTCATTTTTCAACTCCTGATTCAGCTGTTGTGCCAACAAACTTTGCGCGATGATACCGAGCTGTCGGTCAGAATAGTACGTAATCCCTGATGGGGATTCTGGTGAAAATTTTGGAATCAGTAACAGGCCTGAATATCCTTCTTTTTTATAATCCGCTTTCCAACGGTCAGTATCACCATCAACAAAAGTAAACGTAATAGTCTCATCACTCACCAGCTTTCCTTCAAACAACCCACTCAGATCGACAACCGCAACTTTTTCCGCAGTCCCACCAGAATAGGTACTCAAAAAAACAGGAACCGCCACCAGTAACGCCATGCCAATAGGCGCTAGAAAGGTGGTGATCCAAAAGGATTTCTGTCGCACTCTGCTAAGATATTCTCTTCTGATGACCAGCAAAATTTTACGCATGCTCATCTCCCTTCACCAGGCTGATAAAAATATCATGAATGCTCGGTAGCAATTCATTGAATCCCACAATCTGTATACCATCATTGATCACTGCCCGAAGAATATCATTAGGTAGTTTCCCTTGACTAACATTGACAATAACCTCACCACTGTGCGATTCCTTTACGTGCAACCACTCCGGTGGAACAAGTTTCCACATACCAGCAAACCGAATCGAAAACTCTTGTTTTTTAAACTGCTGCCTGATGTCTATAACTTTTCCCTCAAGAATCTTTTTTCCATGATTGATCAAGGCAATGTTGTCACACAGCTCCTCAACTTGTTCCATGCGATGCGTAGAAAAGATGATAGTCGCGCCATTATCTCGCAAACGATGGATTTCCTCGGTAATCAGATCGGCATTGATCGGATCCAGTCCTGTAAACGGCTCATCCAAAATCAGCAACTTGGGTTCATGCAGTATTGTGGCGATAAACTGCACTTTCTGTTGCATACCCTTGGAAAGCTCTTCGACTTTCTTTTTCCACCAGTTCTCCATCGAAAACCGTTCAAACAGCTCGCCAATCTTTTTCCGTGCTGCAACAGCGGACAGACCTTTCAACTGCGCAAGATAAAGCAGTTGCTCCCCAACGCGCATCCGTTTGTACAATCCCCGTTCCTCCGGCATATACCCAATCTGACTGGTGTGCTCTGATCGCAGTTTTTCACCATCAAAAAGGATTTCTCCAGAATCTGCTACCGTTATCTGCGTAATGATACGAATGAGAGAAGTCTTTCCCGCCCCATTGGGACCCAGCAATCCAAAAATCGACTGACGAGGGATTTCAAGAGAAACATGATTCACCGCCAGAGTATTTGCATACTGTTTGGTAATATCGCGTAAAGCCAGAAGTGTAGGCATATTTTTGTTTTCTTTCGACAACTTACAGTTCTTGTCCATGGTACCAGAAGGGAAGGAGGAGGGCTATCAATTGAACTTCGTCAAATTTATGAGACTATTAATACCGTACGCAGTAGGGAACAAAAATCTTTGTTCCGTACACAATGCAAGATACCCAACAGGAAAATCACGCGAATTTACTTTTCAAAGGAGCTGACATGTTTCGTATCGTAAAAAACATTTTCACCTGGATACTCAGCTTTTTTCTAATAGCTGCAGTTGCCGGATTGCTCGGTTTTCTCCTCATGCAGTCGAATCAAGAGCAAGCCAGATTGACCACGGAAAATACGATTCTCTCCGCCATCAACCGCAAGCTTCTCGGTAACGAAACCATTCTCAACCTGCGTGAATCGGTCAGTTTCCAATTCGAGAAAGCTTATATTTTTCCACCATATACCTCCCAAAACACCATAATCACGGCGTTAGGATTTGATTCAAAAGAAAATACCGGTATCGAGAAACGCGACGATGTAAACCTAGTTATCTTCGTCGAAAAAAACAACAAAACGAAATACGTTCTTTTTCCTCGTTCCTATGGAGACTTTTTTCAGAACCAGCAGGATAAGCGTTTTATTTCTGATGTAACACTGTTCAAAATAGTTAGAAATGAAGGTGGGTCGTTGCAGTTATTACCTGAAGGCGCTACACCCGATCAGCAGCCAGTATCATAAAAAAAACAGACGCCCGTTTGGGCGTCTATTTTTGGTCAACTTTTATTAGTAAGCTTGTTGTTTGTCCTTCACGAAATAATCATCGTTCTCTTGATTAGCCTCTTTACTGCTGACCTATTTCTTTTCTTCCTTGTAATTTGCTCTGGCGAGCTAGGATTACGAGCGGACGGCTGAGACGGGCTTTGGTTGTTACGCTGATATGGCCGTCGGCATTTTGATTGCGGTTCTTTTCGTTGTTTTTCTTGCCGTCAAAGAGGCTGTTGTCATAGAAGAAAAAGTCGCGGAGTTCATCAACTAGTTTTGTGTACTGATCGTTATACTTAGGTTTTTCCCAGTTAAGTTTAGAAGTAGTGCTAAGCTGTCCATAAGCGATGCTTTGGGGAATTTTAAGTGCGGTGCTGAAAGACACTTTCTGGCAGATAGCATCGTTTTTGCTGGTTGGTTTGGTGGTACTCTTCTCGTTGCCTTTTCTTTCTTCTTTGTCATCACCAATATTGTTTCTTCGGCGGGTTTCGGTGTCGAGGATAGTTGTGTTAGGGATGAAAGGTGCTTTAAATTTTACGGTTACTGAACTTGTGCCGTAACTGCTTGGATCTTTCGGATAGCCGGGTTGAGGTTGGTCGTAGAGAGGAATGGAGAAACTAGTGTCGGCAAGGTTGTCATTGTCGGCTAGGGTTCCATCTTTGTTGACGATGACGAGACAGATGGTGATACCGTCAGTAGGAGTGGATGTTGAGGTTACTGTGGACGTGATTGTTCTGGTTGGAGTATAAGTTATAGTCCTGGTTGGAGTCGGAGTAAACGTATTCGTCGGCGAGTTTGTTGCCGTAGCTGTTGCGGTGAAGGTGTTTGTCGGCGAGTTTGTTGGTGTAGCTGTTGCGGTGAAGGTGTTTGTCGGCGAGTTTGTTGGTGTAGCTGTTGCGGTGAAGGTGTTCGTCGGCGAGTTTGTTGCCGTAGCTGTTGAGGTGAAGGTCTTTGTCGGCGAGTTTGTTGCCGTAGCTGTTGAGGTGAAGGTATTCGTTGGCGAGTTTGTTGCCGTAGCTGTTGAGGTGAAGGTATTCGTCTGCGAGTTTGTTGCCGTGGCTGTAGAGGTGAAGGTATTCGTCTGCGAGTTTGTTGCCGTGGCTGTAGAGATGAAGGTGTTCGTCGGCGAGTTTGTTGCCGTAGGCGTTGAGGTAAAGGTACTGGTCACGGTATTGGTTGCAGTAGGTGGTGCAGCCAAATACCTCACAGTTGGATGATTATTATTTAGTGAGTCAAAGTAAGCAATGTAAGGATTATTATCTGTACCAATTGCAACGCTAGATTGGTTAGTACCAGGCGCAAAAGCAACTCCTCCGTACTGAGTCCAGCTAGTATTTTGAAGTTGAAAAAGCTGCATACTCTGCGAAGTTGTTTCTGAAAAAGAAACAAAAATATTTTGCAGATTATCAACTGTTATCGAAGGCCACAACAGAGACTGTGATGGTGAACCGATAACTCCACCCGCAAAATCCCAAGTCAACTGGTTCAGCATGTTTACCGCAACCTGCGTGTAAGACTTTGAAGGGTCATAAAAACTATACGCAATATACGGGACAGAATTTATTACGGTCATACTTAAATCAGCGACTCCATTCATCGAGTATGTTGTCGGTAAAGAAGGTAAACGTGACCATGCTGAACTATACCCCCAAACATCAATTGTGTTTGTATTGTTTACAGCAGCAAGGAATATACGACTACCTGGCTCTCTAATATCGCGTTCAAGCTTAATAAATTGGTAGAAACTACCAGGGACTTGTATTGGAATTTCAGTATAGGTAGTAGCTGGTGGAGTAAGCTGAAGTAGTACCAGAGGTTTAGTACCAGTGCCTGCTCCTGCAACGTAAACTGTCGCATTATCTACAGCAATCGCACTAATTCCCTTGTTGCTGATAGAATTGCCAACCTGCACCCAAATCCCTTGCGTTTCATCAAAACGCTTAATCGTTGAGACTACCCCATTATTGCAAACCACATAGGGTCTTCCTTGATCATCCAAAGTCATTGCTTGGAGATAATTCCAAGACGTTGCTGTTACAGGGACAATATCCGGTAGACGTTGCCAGGCATTATTTCTATACCTATACACAGTTGAATACCAACCACTGCTTGGTATAGCCTGAAACGCTGCATACGCTGTCCCATCCTGAGCATATCTCAGGGAAATAAAGTTTGAGCCAGGTGTATTAGAAAAATCACTTGCTCCCAAATTACTCCATACGCCCGTTGCGGCATAGGTTTTTGAACACACTGGTGCTAAAAGTAGAATAACTCCTAGCACAACTCCCCACAGTTTTGGTCTTTTCATACAATTTTCTCCTTTGTATATTTAGTACTACGAATGTTTATTTTTTCTATTACATAACGCAAGAATAAAATGTATTTTTCGTTTTAGAACAGGTGATGAGGCACTATTATTGGACATAAATCTTCTAACTCTTTACAGTTGAACTACAGAAACACATAGCTTGTCAGGGTGCACATAGAATTTCTCAGTAGATACATTTGTCACAAGTAACTTTTTTTACTGATATTGATTCAAGAAATGGAGTGGGTATGAAAAAATACAATATTACAGTCTGGGGAAGAGTCCAAGGCGTTTACTACCGTGCAAATACAAAGAAAAAAGCTGAAGAAATCGGAATCCTTGGTTTTGTTCGCAATCAAGAAGATGGCAGTGTATACATCGAAGCCGAAGGCGACGACCAGCAGCTCCAAGAGTTTCTTACCTGGTGCCAAAACGGACCAGAAGGAGCGAAAGTGATAGAACTCAAAACCCAAGAGTCCCCCCTAAAAGGGTTTTCAACGTTTACAATTCTTTATGATTAGCAATCTTATCTTATCAATGTCATTTGCTCAGGAGTTCAGTGTGATTACCAAACATGTTATAAAAATCTGCAAAGGCCCAGCTTGTTCTCAGCGATTTGCAAACGACATAAGGCGCGCTGCCGAAGAAGCCACAGGTGAAGACGAAACCATCGAAATCCGAACATGTGGTTGCCGAGGATTTTGTGAGGATGGACCGACAGTTGTTGTTGATGATGTTGTGCATTCGCACATGAGTGAGGTGGCTATTGTAGGAATTATCACTGGGATAAAAAAAGAAAAAATTACATAAAAATCGGAAGCGGCAGCGTACTTGACAAAAAAATAAATACTTGTTAGGATGGTGAAAATCATAGAGGTGATAGTTATGAGAAAGAACCAGAAACGAAATTACATTGCGCTTGCAGCTCTTTTCTCTTTACTGATCATCCAACTCAGTATCAATGTTGTGCAGCATTATTTTCAGAAAGATCCCGTTGCCCGAAGCAACTCAGCCTTCACCGTAGACGCAAACTCCCAAACTGTGTTAAGCACCCAGGGAGCAAGAGAAAGCCTGAAAATTGCCCTTGCCGAAGATAGTGCACTGTTTGAAAAAGCTGGGTATGCCGACCCATACAAAGTCCTTTCCTACGCCAATGATATTGAGATTACTCCAGATCAGCTAGGAAAAATTCACGGTATAGTAACAAACCTCACAGAACAGACAAAAGCACTGATAGAAAAAGAAAATCAGTTTACCCAGCAACTTTCAAACAAAATCACCAGCCATTCCACTACACCCTTTGAAAGCAAGCAAATCATAGAGGCCGATGAACAAGTGCATGTGCAAATCAGATTTCTCCTCCAATCAGCCTACCTCAGCATTGCCGATGAACTATCAGCAACACAGGTAAAGAAATACTTTGAAATTGTAGGAACACAAAACTAAAAAAGATTGGTATAATAAGCCTGTCATATAACTAAAGGAAAACAAATGACCACATCAGCGATTTTCAGTCACGACACCTACATGATCAGAAAAAAAGTTATGAAGCTTTTTGGCGGTGCATTCCACATATACGATCCATCCGGCAACCTAGTTTTGTTCTCAGAACTCAAAGCGTTCAAACTCAAAGAAGATATCCGCATTTACACTGGTGAAGATAAACAAACCGAAGTGCTCAAGATTGCTGCACGCCAAATCATCGATTTCGCAGCCACATACGATATATACGACAGCAAAACAGAAAAAAAACTTGGAGCGTTGAAAAGAAAAGGCTTGAAATCAATTCTCAAAGACGAATGGATCATTCTCGACGCAGAAGACAAAGAAGTCGGACTCATCAAAGAAGACAGCACTCTTATGGCTTTACTCCGAAGATTCATCAATCTGATTCCTCAGACCTTTTACGCATTTATCGGTGAAAAACAAGTTGCCAGCTACAAACAAAACTTCAACCCGTTTGTTCTCAAAATCACTATCGATTTTTCAAGTGATACTGAGAAACAGTACGACAAACGCCTTGGACTTGCCGCAGGAATACTTCTTTCCGCTATCGAAGGCAGACAAAAAAGCTAGAGTTTTTGAATTTTTAAATAAAAAAAGACCGCTTATGCGGTCTTTTTTTATGGCAAAAAACAAAGCTGTAAGATCAAAAATGGAGGCGACGGGCGGATTCGAACCGCCGCATAAAGGTTTTGCAGACCTCCCCCTTAGCCACTTGGGTACGTCGCCGAGCTAGTATTTTGACGGACGCACAAATTGCCGTCTCTCAACACAGAATAATACTACTATGGAAAGGGAGCGAGGACAAGCATCTCGGGAGCAAACTGCAACCCCAGCCTTCACAAAAACCTCATGGCACTACATTTTCAAACTGTAGAGACTCGATTCATCGCGTCTCAGGGGCGCGTGGTAGCAGAAAACCGATGACCCGTACTTCCCGTGGTAGTTGTCCGCCCACGGACAACACTCTCGTCACCCCAACCGCCTGCCGTTGTCCGTAGGCGGACAACGGGCACAAGATTGTTTTTTTAGCCAGTTCTCTTCACACTGCATTGCAATTTAGAAATTTCATTCTGCGAGCGATGGTCTTGAGCTAGCGCAACACGCTGTTGCTCGGAGATAAGCTTGGCTACTCGATCAGGTTTTGGCGTATCATTGATCACAATACTGGTAGTAGAGTTGGAAACAAACATCTGAATCGTGCCATAGTTCACTACATTCTGCCAAAACCCATGCATATCAATAACAATTTCCTTGATATCTCCTAACCTCGCTTCAGACTGAACACGCGAGAACAGGTTTACATACGAGACATCCAAAACTCTTCGATCAGTAATCAACGTAAAGTCAAAGTAGTATTCCAGCCAATTGATAAAAAAAGCTGTTGTAAGCATGATGAAGTACTGACTTATAAACAAGGTGAAAATGATCTTGTCGGCATCCGTACGAATAAGAGGGAAGGGTAGAAAAAAAGTCACCAGCCAAGTTATCAGAAAAGGTCCAGGAAGAAGAAGCAACAATATTGCAACAGTGGTGAAAAAAGTAAAAGGTGATTTTCTTGCGATGTCTAATATTTTTTCTCCCTGCTCTTGGCCTTGGAACGGCAAGTAGTTGGAAGGAGTCTTATGGAGAGTCAATGTCTCTATGGAAGAATTTGCAGTGGTCATAGTATAAAACCCTCTAGCAGAGAGGGAGTAGAAGCCCAATCAGCAGTGATCAGAAAATAACCAGTTACTGAAAGGATCGCCAGCAAAGCCATAGAATACAGAAAAATACTGAATTTGGTTTTATCATTCCAAAGTGAAAACTGACGCAAATGCCAAAACACAAAAGCCATAAGAATCGACAAAAGAAGTAGAAGGAGCATGTAGACCAGCAATGCCACTCGTAAAATCATAGAAAGTGTTTGTTATGTATGCTTAACAATAACACCACTTGGAGAATCTTCAAGTACAACACCATGCGTATTTTTTAGCTCATCTCTAATCTCATCAGCTTTCTTCCAGTCTTGTGTCTTACGAGCAAGATACCGTTCATTGATCAATACAACAACTTCCTCAGAAACAGGTTCATCACTTATCACTGGAACTTCTTCGTCAGAATGCGGTTTATCAGCATCTGAAGAAGCGTGAGATTTTGAGACTTTTCTCTGAAAAGAGAGTAAGTTCAATCCCAGCACGGAATCAAAGTCGGCTAATGTAGAAAGCTTTTGCTCAGGTGAAAGTGTGGTTGATTTCAATACTCTCCCTACCACATCCATTGCTTGAGGCATATTCAAATCATTGTTTACAGCCACAAGGAAGGATTCTTTTGCAACTGGATCAATCAGTTTTTTTTCCACCAAGGTAGACCAAGGTTTCCCTTGAGGAAGCACGGTATTAAGTCGGTTTTTTAATGTTTCGACACCGTTCTTCGCTGCTTGCAAAGAATCCCATGAGAAATTGAGCTTTGAACGGTAATGCGTCATCAAACAGAGATAACGAAAATCAACAGGATCAAATCCGTGCTCTTGCACAGTTTTTAATGTAATAAAATTACCAGAAGACTTCGACATCTTGTCTCCAGCACTTCCGATCACCAACCACTCGCCATGCACCCAATACCGAGCAAAAAGCTTTCCTGAAGCCGCTTCAGATTGTGCGATCTCGTTAGTATGGTGAATCGGTACATGATCAATCGCACCACAATGGATATCAATAGTCTCGCCCAAAAGTGCCATTGCCATTGCCGAACATTCGATATGCCAACCTGGAAAACCCATGCCCCAAGGAGATTCCCATTCCATCTGTCGTTGCTTATCTTGTGGGGAAAATTTCCACAGCGAAAAGTCCGTTGGGTTCTTTTTTTCATCATTCCGAGTTACTCTGGCACCTTCCTGCAATCCTTCAAGATCAAGCCTTGCCAAATCGGGATACTGAGGAAATTTTTCCGTATCAAAATAAATACCATCAGAAGTTGTATAGGTAAATCCCTTCTTCTCCAATTTTTGAATCAGCTTGATCATCTGAGGTACATAGTCTGTTGCACGCGGTAAATGCTTTTCATCAGGAAGTGTGCAGTTCAGCGCTTTCAAGTCATCAAAGAACGTGTTGGTGTAAAATTTTGCGATATCCCAAACCGTTTTCCCTTCCCGTTGTGCACCTTTCTCCATCTTGTCCTCACCCAGATCCGCATCAGAAGTTAAATGCCCTACGTCGGTAATATTTAGAACCCGTTCAACTCGGTTACCGTTATACTCCAACACTCGTTGCAAAATATCTTCAAAAATGTAGGTTCGTAGATTGCCAACATGCGCGTAATTGTACACTGTCGGACCACAGGTATACAGCGAAACAACCGAAGGCTTCTGGGGTGTAAAAAGCTCTTTCTTTCTGGTTAACGTGTTAAAAAGAAATACAGTCTGTTTCATTAAGTTTTCTGATAGGGTACTATGCGTTGATTATAGTGTTAGTGAGGCCAACAAGGAAAGTGCTATTCATTTTGGAGTGTCTGTACTGCTATGAAATGAGCCTTAAAAGCAATATGCAAATTTTCCCAAAAGTTATGTTGGTTTGAACGTTGTTGTTCCAACAATGAAAGCTCTTTTGAGTATTGAGTAAGCCAACTATCCCAAGATGAACTAGTAGTGATAGTCCTATATTTTTTGTCAATTATTTCTTGCAGATCAGCATCCAAAGCAGCACTATTTTTTAGAAAAAAAAGAAGATTAGCATCAAGTGTGGGTTTTTGAAGAAGTTGCAAGATTTTTTCCCTGACATCTTTAGCATTATTTCGGTTAGTAATAGAGTTAAAGGCCACAAGCAGCGTAGGATCAAAAGCCGTAATCGGTCCTTCTTCAGGAATGAGCTTCATAAGGTCATTGTATTCGGTGAACGGTGTCCACCAGATAGTCGGTTGCCTTATCATAAGGTAGGGAAGGGGGGCTATTTTTTCATGTCCAGGTTTTGCCCGTTGTTTAGGGATGATGTGGGCCGTTAAGGAATCCACCAAGCCCAGTGTATCGAGAATCGTAATATTGGGTCCTGCATAGTATCCTAGATATCCGATTGAACCTCCCAAGATAGTTATCTGTTTGGAACTCCTTTTTGCCAAGGCATTCAGACGTAAGGCTGTTTTTGCAGGATCATTTTGAGGAATGAAATTCCAGTCACTTAGATGCTGGTTATCAAACATCATGTACCATTCCCGTTCATTGGAAATATTATCCGGTCTACTCATCCCTTCCTGTATCGAATGCAAAGGCAGCAGCAAGGTACAAAAGACAAGCAGTACCAGCACACGCAGAACCGAAGCGAACTGTCTCTCAATTCTTACAAAACGCCACGCAAGAAGCTCTCCGATTCCAGAAAGACCACAATAGCAAAGCACCAAAGGTGCGATAAAAAAACGCCCATGCATAAAATCCCCCCCCACCCAAACAACATAGATGCTATGTAGAATTACTCCAGTGACGAGATACAATCGTGACCAAATCAATTGTGATCGGTTGTTTTTGCAGAGAATAGCAATAAGAAAGGGACTAAGTAGTACAGCAAGTAGTGGTATGTAGCTGTAGTAAGAATCAAAAAGATCTCGAAGGTACAGAAAACCCTGGCTCCAATAACTTCCCAATGAGGCTTTTGTGTAGTAGGTATTTGGCAGTAATGCTGCATAGTACCAAACTCTAAAAAGTTCATACAGAAATATTGGCGTAATCGACAGCAGAACCATTTTAATAAGAGTTGAACGAGAAACGGTCCCAAGACGAGCAACCAAGATAAGACATGAAAACAACACAAGATCATTACGGATCAACGGTGCAATGCCAGCCAAAAAAATGCATAACCACAACTTTCTTGGTTGCACCAGCAATTCATACCCCACTAATACAGAAAAAAGGATTATTAATGGAGTTTCAAGCCCTGAAGTGAAAAAATCAGTTACCACTGCAGTGCAAACTACAAATAGCAACGGTGTAGAAAAGTTATACGTAGCAGCTGAAATTCCTGTTCCGGCAAATAACTTTGACAAAACTGCACGATTAAGGTGCCCCAACAAAAAAAAAGTAAAAAAAGCAACAATCCAGCAAATAATAAACGTCATATGGCGAAGCTGCACAAATGGCAGGAAAAAGCGGCACAAGCTAAGGATTCCTACCCAAAGCGGACTGGTAAATCCTTCCACAAACTCACCTCGGTTATAGACCAGCCCAATTTTGTGGATCACAAGATTATCTACATAACGAAAATTGATGTACCCATCATCGCTAATCCACTGCTTGGAAATAACCAGAAAAAGCCCAAGGACTATAAGTAAAAATTCACTGAAAGGAATACGAGATAATCGAAGAAAAACAAAACGGCAAACGTGTGAAATTATCGACACTATGGATTTGAATTCTGTTTTGATTTTCAAAAACTGTTGAGCCACGTACTCATATCTTTCATTTGTTTTATTGGAACGAAGAATCAATACTATAGTACTATGGAGTTAAACGAGATGCATCTTACTTCTCGCCATTCTTCAGGGGTGTATGAAAAACAAAATCACACAACAATCAAAATTATTAGCGAAGAGTAAAGTGCTTTTTATAGCTCTTCTTGCAGTAGTATTCATCATTGTTTTTCTCCAGAACGCTTGGGTTGTTGATGATGCCTACATTACCTTTCGCACCGTAGACAATGCAGTTCGCGGGTATGGATTTACCTGGAATACCTTCGAAAGAGTGCAAGTATACACACATCCGCTATGGATGTTACTCATGACGGTTATTTATTTTTTTACAAGAGAGGCCTTTTACACGGTCTTAGTGATTTCACTCATCTGTTGCTTGGGAGTTTTGTTTGTTGCATATAGAATTTGGGGACAGAAAGAGCTTTTGAAGCTGTCATTCTTCACTCTCGCACTGATTGCCTCCAAAACCTTTATGGATTATACCTCTTCAGGATTGGAATACCCGCTGCTCTATCTGTTGCTTGCTGTGTTTTACGGCTCATTTTTATTTCGCAAAAAAGTCACATGGAGCGGGAAAGATCTCAGTTTCTATTCCCTGATTGCCTTTCTCTCATACTGTACCCGTCAGGATTGCATCCTCCTTTTTATCGCGCCAATTTTTTATATAGTGCTAAAAGTTGCACAATCTAGAGGGAACTATGAAGCCGGAAAATCCTTGTTTCTTGGCATGGTACCTGCGATCTGTTGGCACATCTTTTCAATCATTTACTACGGATTTCCCTTTCCAAATACAGCCTATGCCAAAAGTATGACACAAGGGGTTACTTATACTGCCTATTTGCAGACAGGATACGAGTTTATCAAAACCAGCATATTTTGGGATTCATTTGCCTGGATCGTTATTATAACTGCAATTGTCGCTTGCACAGTTAGTAAAGACCGCAAAGCCCAAATTGTAAGCATTGGAGTAGTCTTTTACCTTCTCTACATCGGCTTTTTTGCTGCAATAGCCACCCACATGAGCGGTCGATTTATTGGCATTCCTTTTCTTTTAGCTCTTTTTATTCTCAATAAAACCATTAGATCAAGACGGCTGCTCTCCGTTTACCTAGGTGTCATCTTTATCTTCACGTTCACCAGTTCAGTTGCACCGATAAAGGCAAACACCTTTTGGTACAAAATAAAACCTGGAGGATTTGATACCCGCGCGGTAGTCTGTTCAGAAGGTGCCTGTTTGGTAAATATAGTTCGAGGAAAGCCACTGCCTGACCACCAATGGTTTCTAAAAGGCGAAACCTTTCGCTACTCACAAGAGGTTATGCAGGTTGGAGGAGGTAACAGTGCTGGTGGAATCGGATATTTTGGGTACACTGCAGGGCCGAAAAAAATAATAATTGATCCACTTGGGTTAGCCGACCCGTTGCTAGCTCGAATTGCAATAGATTTCGATACTATTTGGCAACCCGGACATTTTTCTCGGCATATTCCAGAGGGCTATTACGAATCTGTACGTAGACAAGAAAACCTGATTCATGATTCAGATTTGCAAGAGTACTACGGTAAAATTAAAGAAATAACTCAAGGTGATTTGTTGAGTTGGTCACGTATAAAGACAATTTACGAAATGAACACAGGTAGATACAGTGAAAAAATAGAAAAATATAACAAACGTCGAAAAATTCAAAGACAAGCTGAGCTCATACAATCTAAAGGTAACGTCAAATTTTTTTGATTTTCAAAACATCTTACAACCATAAAAATAAACTCAACAAGAAGTATTATTTCTTAGAATACCGAGTACTCAAAAGCACACGGAGCACAAACCTCGGTAACACCAACATTCTTCTCCACCTCCATGGTTGTAGCAATAGCCGAAAAAACCATTCCAATCCCAGTACTCTCACCCACTTTGGAGCTCTCTTTACCGTTCCAGCAACAAAATCAAACGCCCCTCCCACACCCATGACAACTTTGCACCCCATGAGATGTGAAAGATTTCGTCTGATCCACAGCTCTTGAGCTGGGGCACCATAAGCCACGAAAATCACATCAGCCTGGGAAAGCTGCTTTTTTACATGTTCTGGTAATTTTGAAAAATCATCATCTCGACTTCCGCCAAACATTCCCGCAATGCGTAGATTCGGAAGCCATTTCTGGATAGATTGTGCAGCAAGATGTGCGACTCCTTCACCAGCTCCCAGAAAGAAAACAGAAGCACCGTGTTTCGCAGCCATTTCGCAGATTTCTGGCAGGAAATCAGATCCAGTGATTCTCTCAATTGATTGGTTGAACAGTTTTTTTGCTGCCCAGACAACACCTACACCATCTGCAGTTTGAATATCAGCTTGGTTAAGGACTGATTTAAATTTTTCATTCTTCTGAGCCAACATAATCATTTCTGGATTCACCGTAGCGATAACCAACGGTCTTGCTTTTCCAGTCGGCAAAACATTTAGTCGCTGAGAAACTAGGCTGAGCAGCTCATCTTTTCTCATTTCCGAGATAGCAACAGAGAGAATAGAAATGGTCATAGTTATCGCATTCAGTTATGCAAATATGGCATTGTAAGAGCAAAAAACAATGTTTATGAAAAATAGACCTACAACTTACAGCTTACAGTCAACAGCTCCTTTACGCCAAGCTCCCTTTTGTGGTAGGGTAAAACCATCATTATTACTATTCCTCTGGTCAATGCCATTCGGCACCACTGGAGAATAAGCGAACCCCAAGGAGAAAAACACCCATGGCTCTCAAAAAAGACGACAAAACAGTTGTGATCACCGACAACCAGTTACATGAAAAAGATACTGGTTCACCGGAAGTCCAAATCGCCATCATCACCAAGAAAGTTACAGCACTCACTGCTCACCTTCAAGCCCACAAAAAAGACCATTCTTCTCGTCGCGGTCTTATGAAAATGATCGGCCGCCGTCGTCGCCTTCTTACCTATCTCAAAGGCAAAAACGAAAACCGCTACAACCTTCTCATCAAAAAGCTCGGTTTAAGAAAATAATACTCGGTATCAACAGGTATTTTTCCACGAGCAAGGGGCTTCTGCCCCTTGTTTTTATTAGATTTACTTTTTTAGGAGATTCCCATGTCCATCAAAGTAGCCATCAACGGTTTCGGTAGAATCGGACGTAACGTGCTTCGGATCGCAACTGATTTTCCCGATATTGAAATAGTAGCTATCAACGACCTTGCCCCCATTGCCGATATGGCCCATTTACTGACCTACGATTCCAACTACGGCATTTTTGCCAAAGAAGTAAAAGTAGAAGAAGGCCACTCACTCCTCATCAACGGCAAAAAAATTGACTACCTCAGCGAAAAAGACCCAACCCAACTTCCCTGGGCTGCGAAAAATGTTGATGTCGTAATTGAATCCACAGGATTTTTCACAAAACGTCCTGATGCAGAAAAACATCTTGCCGCCGGTGCGAAGAAAGTACTTATTTCCGCACCAGCCAATGATCCTGATGTTACTGTTGTTCTCGGCGTTAACGAAGAACAGCTCGATAAAGCCAATCACAAAATTGTCTCCAACGCATCCTGCACCACCAACGCGCTTGCCCCTGTTGTCAAAGTGCTTCACGATGCTTTCGGTATCGAGAAAGCAACCATGACCACTACGCACTCTTACACCATGGATCAACGTCTTCAGGATAGTTGGCACAAAAGCGACCTCCGTCGCGCTCGTTCAGCAGCCCTTTCCATCATCCCTACCAGCACTGGCGCCGCCAAAGTCATCGGCACGATCATTCCTGAATTGAAAGGAAAGATCGACGGCATTTCTCTCCGTGTTCCTACGCCAACAGTGTCTATTGTCGACCTTGCAGCCACCCTCAAACGCACCACCACAATTGAAGAAGTAAACCAAGCTTTCAAAACCGCCGCCGCCAGCCAGAAGATGAAAGGCTACCTCCTCGCTTCAGACAAACCCTTGGTTTCCATCGATTTCAAAGGCAACCCAGCCTCATCAATTGTCGATCTTCCGTACACCATGGTCATTGACGGCAATTTGGTAAAAGTACTTGCCTGGTACGATAACGAATGGGGCTATTCTCATCGCGTTGTCGATCTGGTAAGATACTTTGAAAGCTAGAAATCGGCTTTTATCAACTGTTTAGCGTAGACGCAGAGCGTTGAAACTGCACAAAACCGTAGAAACGGCATAGTAATCAATCACTGGAGACATTTCTTGCAAGCACCAGCACAGAAGAATGGATGGGATTTAGTAAAAGAAAACCATGAGATCAAAGGATTACTTGTTGTACTTTCTGGTCCCTCTGGTGCCGGTAAAGATACCGTGATCAAGATTCTTCGCAGTCGTCACGCCATGCTGCATTACACCGTGACAGTAACCACCAGAAAGCCGCGAGAAGGTGAGATCGATTGGGAAAATTACCATTTTGTCAGCCGTGAAGAATTTGAAGATATGCTTAGTCATGACGAGTTTCTAGAGTGGGTGGAGTACAACGGAAACTACTACGGAACACCAAAAAGTCAGATTCATCGGGCACTCAAAGAAGGCAAGATTGTGGTTCTTAAAATCGAAGTACAAGGAGCCAAAAGAATCAAAAAATTGATTCCCGACGCCATCTTCGTGTTTATCACCACGCCAAGCCGAGAAGAACTTGTCGAACGGCTCAAAGGCCGTCAGACTGACCTCTTGGAAGAGCAAAAAAAACGCCTTGCTATCGCCGAAGAAGAGCTTCAGCAGGTATACAATTACGATTACCTCATCATCAATCACAACGATCAAGCTATAGTTTCCTCAGAAAAAGTCTGGTCGATCATGGTAGCCGAAAGCTGCCGCGTTGGTCGAAAAGACATCGCAAAATACATCGAAGACACACTTACCAAGAAAATAGTATAAACAAAGGGCTTTAGCCCCTTGTCACCATAACCAAAGGGAGAACCAACTTGGCAAATACGAAAGCAGCTCAAAAAGCAATGCGCGTTGCAACACGCCGTCAGGACATCAACAAACAGACGCAGTCCAAAGTGAAAACCATCGTCAAAATCGCCAGACAAGAGACCACAAAGTCTCCTGAAAAAGCTGTCGAACAGGTCAAGCTTGCCCAGAGAGCTGTAGACATCGCTTCCAAAAGCAATGTCATCCACAGAAACAAAGCCTCCAGAATCAAATCTCGTTTGATGAAGAAAGTAAACAAGACTAAGTAAGAAATTCTTTTTCAAGTACCAGAACACAAGAACCCTATAAGAGTAGGTTTTTCTTACTCTTATGGGGTTCTTTCCTTTGCTATAAGACGTTAAGGTTTAGTCATTCCCATCTCAATAACCAACCGCTCCACTGCTCCAACCGCATTAACTCCCGAAGTTTTCATCGCTTTATCAAGAGAATAGATTTTTTTATACAATGCCAGCAGCTCAGGCTCTTTGAAGTTCTTTACCTGCCGTTCAAGTTTTTGCAACACAAAAGGGTGCATACTCATCTGGTCTTTCCATCTGGATCCAACAGTTTTCTGCAGGCTTAAAGCCTGAAGAAGAAGTCGAGCTTGCCGAGAGATCATTGCCAGTAAAGGGATCACATCGTTCTGATCTTCAACCAAGCGGTGTAACAACTCAAGAGCTTGTTTAGTTTTCTTTTCACTCAACATATCGATAAACGAAAACACATTCGCTTCAGCTGAAGCAATCGTAAGTGTTGCCACCATTTCTTCACTGATTGCCTTATCCGGGGCATAGAGTGCCAGCTTTTCAATTTCCTTAGACAGCAACCAGAGATTACTTCCAACAGAACTTTCCAGCAGAGAAGCCGCATCAGAAGATAACGTTGCTTCAAGTTCCTTCGCATACTCCTGCATCCATTGCTGCAAAGGATGTGACGCCAATGGCTTGCACTCCTGCACCGTACAAAGCTCCGAAAGCAGTTTAAACAGCTTCTTTCGTTTATCCGGCGAACCATCTTGGGAAAACACTATCGTTACACCATCAGGAGGGGAAAGAAGCGCCTTTTTCAAACTCGGATTGTCTGCGGTAATAGCAGCATTATCAAAAATATTAGTAATATGATACAGCTGTTCAGAAGCGAAGAATGGCAGGGTGGTACAAAGATTAAGCAAAGTCGCCTCTGAAATAGTTTTCCCATCGTACACTATATACTCAACATCTCCTGCCCTTAACTTTCGCATCCAGTGCCGAAAGAGAAAGGTCTCGTCGCCATAAAGGAGGTACAGGTTTTTTTTCATACAGCAGGAAACCGGTAAAGAATAAAAAAACTATTGTGCCTGAGAAATGCGGAAAGGCGTTTGGTAACATACTGTTTCTCTCCCCCTTTGGAAGGGGGAGTTGGAGGGGGTTGCATTGTGCAAGAGCAAGGGGGAACTGGAGAAATCCAACCCCACCCAGCCTCCCCTTGGAAAGGGGAGGAGTTATACTTTCAACTGAGAACTACTACTTCGGTACTCTCTTCGTATTAAGATACCAGTTCGAGACCGATGAAAACCGTTCAGAAGGTTGGGAAATAGTGTCAGTCTCAATTCCCTTGAAATTTTTATCTACACCATAGATATAGTAAGGAGAATACAGGAATATTGCTGGATTATCATGCAAAATGGCTTTTTCAAACAGCTGATATTTTTCCTCACGAAGTTTTGCGTCATCAAGCCTTCTTGCGTCTTCAAGTAACTCATCAACATCAGTCCTTTTGTACCCAGAAAAGTTGAACGATCCTTCCCTGTCGCTCTGTGATGAGTGCCACAGTGGATATTGATCTGGATCTGAACCAAGATTTACTTTCAACAATGCTGCTTCAAAATTTCTCGGCTGTACATAATCCTGAATAAAACTCATTTGATAGAAAATCTGCACGTTCGCTTCAACACCCAGTTTTTTCCAAGTTTCCTGCAAATAATTCACGATCTTCAAATTTTCCATACTATCGTCAGTAACCAGAGAGAATGACAGCGGCTTGTCATTTTTCTTTCTTACCTCATCCTCACCAGTCTGATGCCAGCCGGCTTCTTCGAGCATCGCCTGCAAAGCAGCTGTTTGTGGAGTCCCAGTTTCAGTTTGCTCTTTGGTTAACGGATTCAGCAGTGGGCCACTAATAGGAAAGCCAATTTTGTTAAAAATATCATCCACCAGTCCCTGTTTGTTCACCGCCATGTTTAGCACGTTTCTTACCACAGGATCATTCACTGGCGAATCAGAGCGAAGATTGAAAAAGACCGCCTTCATCTCAGGAATACGAATATAATGCAGATTGATACTCGTGTATTTCATGTCCGGCAAATCAAGCGCCGAAATCGAAGAAATGCCATCGATTTCTCTCCTTTGATATGCATTAAGGAGGTCAGCATGCGCAGCGTAAAACTTCAACGCGACGGAGTCGAGATAAGGAGCATTCATGTAGTAGTTAGGATTCTTCGTCAGCAGGATGGAAGAGTATTCCAGCTGTTCCTTTTTCTTCGTGATCAACTTTTTAAACTGAAAAGGCCCCGTGCCAATAGGTGTGAGGTTGAATGAATGAGCAAGAAGCTCACCTGGGGGAAGGTCGCGGAGCACATGATAGGGCAAAATACCAATGGTCATGCTGTTAAGAAAGAAAGCATACGGAGAGGGCAGGGTAAAGCGAACCTGATGGGTAGTTATTTTTTCAACCTTTAATCCCTCGTAGTTCTGCTTGAGCGGGGATTGGGTCTCAGGGTTTTGTAATAAAGCAATCGTAAAATATACATCATCACTGGTAAATAATTGTCCATCATGCCACGAAATATTCTCTTTCAGAAAAAAGTCGTATTGCCGTCCTTTAGAACCTTCAACCACTTTCCAAGACTCAGCAAGATCAGGTTCAAATTCTCCCTTGTCATTCACCTTCACCAATCCAGAAAACACCAGAGAAGTGATATCCTGATCCACATCGGAAACTGCAAACACCGGATTAAGGAATTTCGGCTGACCAACAACACCCTCGGTATACATCCCCCCCGACAAAGGAACTTCCTTTGTTGAGGAAAGGTACACCTGTTGTCCAAGTGACCAGACGAGAATACAAAAACTAAGAGTAACGCAGAACGCTATGATGTAACGCCGTGAAATCATAAGAAGCAACTAGTAGTTGTAGCTGTGACTACTAGCATCTGGCTACTAGCCTACAGCTGATACAGAAACAAAAAAAAGTAGTAGAAGGTTAATGCTGGTCAACACACACAAATCGGTACTATTGCTGCGTTAATGTATTAAATAAAGAAAAGGCGATAAAAATCACGCCACAGACTACAGTAGCCTGAAACAGTAGTTTTTCCAATCCCCGACGGCTACGATAAAACCCACCACCACCACCAAATGTTCGTCCAAGCTCACCGCCACGTTCCTGCAGGAGCACAAAAATCACAATGAGAACCGAAACAACTGAAAGCACAATATAAATTGCGTTTTGCATGATAGCGTATTTTCCCTTATTGCTAATAAAAACGGTGCGCCAAACCAGCACACGCTCAATAGTATAAACGACCAAAACACTTTCTTCAATTTTCCCAGGTTCTTTGTTACAATCAACTGGTAAGAAAATTCTTAGCTTTTTGCGACAGGCAATAAGCTGTAGGTTTTGCAACAGATTCAAGCCTAGAGCTTACAATCTATCGCCCGTAGCCAATTCACATCACCAGGAGAGCAGTACACTATGTCCGATTCCGATATTCCTGTGCAACCGAAACTCGGTGAGAAACTCCCCATCGTCCTCAACATCGAAACAAAGATGTCTCAGTCATACCTCGATTATGCCATGAGTGTTATTGTTGCGCGCGCACTTCCTGACGTTCGTGATGGGCTCAAACCTGTGCACCGTCGTATCCTCTACGCCATGAACGAGCTCAGCCTAACTTCGAAAGCCAAGTATCGTAAATGCGCACTTGTTGTCGGTGAAGTGTTAGGTAAATTCCACCCGCACGGTGATACCGCTGTGTACAACTCTCTTGCCCGTATGGCGCAGGACTTTTCCATGCGTTACCCGCTGATTGATGGTCAGGGAAACTTCGGTTCTATTGATGGTGACAACCCAGCGGCCATGCGGTACACCGAGTGTCGTATGGATTCCATTAGCGACGAACTCCTTGCCGATATTGATAAAAACACCGTTGAATGGGGTGACAACTACGATGCCAGCAGGAAAGAACCTACTGTTCTTCCCGCCAGACTTCCCAACCTTCTGATAAACGGCTCAACCGGTATCGCCGTTGGTATGGCCACCAACATCCCTCCTCACAACCTTAAAGAAGTTGTGCAAGCCTCCATTCATTTACTAGAAAATGCTGACGCCACCATCGAAGACCTCCTCCAGTTTGTCCACGGCCCTGATTTCCCAACAGGCGCATCCATCTACAACTGGCAGGACATTGTGCATGCCTACACCACTGGGCGTGGCAGCATCACCATGCGCGCCATCACCGAGATTATCGAAGTCAAAGGCCGCGAGCAGATCATCGTTACCGAGATTCCTTACCAGGTCAACAAAGCCACGCTCATCATGAAAATTGCTGAGCTGGTTCGTGACAAACGGGTAAACGGCATTTCCGAACTCCGTGATGAATCCGACCGCGAAGGTATGCGCATCGTTATCGAACTCAAACGCGACTTTCCACCACAGAAAGTGCTGAACCTCCTTTTCAAATACACCGACCTCCAGTGCAACTTCCCCATGAACATGCTCGCCCTTATCGACGGCAAGCAACCTCAGCTCCTCAATCTCAAACAGGTTCTTGTTGAATACCTCAAACACCGCAACGTCGTTGTTGTCCGTCGTACAGAGTTTGACCTTGCCAAAGCCAAAGCCCGCGCCCACATTTTAGAAGGCCTCAACATCGCTCTCGATCACCTTGATGCAGTCATCGACACGATCAGGAAATCAAAAAGCGCCGAGGAAGCTCTTGGCAATCTGATGAGCAAATTCGAACTTTCCCAACTCCAGTCTCAGGCAATCCTCGACATGCAACTCCGTCGTCTCGCCGCACTCGAACGCCAGAAAATTATCGACGAATACCAGCAGATTCTCGCCTACATCGGCGAACTCGAAGCCATCCTCGCTGACCCTGAGAAAGTTCGCGCCATCATCAAAAGCGAACTCGAAGAACTTGCAAAAAAATATTCCGAAGAACGCCGCACACGGATGTTCCCTCAACCACTCGATACCAACTGGAATCCTGAAGATTTCATCCCCAACGAAGAAACTGTGGTGATGATCACCAAGAATGGCTATGTCAAACGAATCGCCCCAGACACCTACCGCACCCAACGTCGCGGTGGAAAAGGCGTTATCGGTATGACAACCAAAGATGACGACGATGTGCAGGATATTTTCATCGCTCAAACACACGACCATCTCCTCTTTTTCACCAGCCGCGGTCGTGTCTTCCGTCTCCCTGTCTATGAAGTTCCTGAAGCCCGTCGTGTAGCCAAGGGGCAGGCAATCGTCAATCTTGTAGAAATGGATTCTGACGAAAAGGCCACCTCAATCCTTGCTTTACAGAAATCCCACTGGGAAGATGCCGAAAATTGCTTTATCACCATGACCACCCGCAACGGTGTGATCAAGAAAACAGCCCTTTCCGAATTTACAAATATCCGCAAAACCGGCATTATCGCAATCAAACTCATCGAAGATGATGAACTCGGTTGGGTAAAACTCACCAATAGCGAATCCAACATCATCATGATCACCAAAGCTGGACAGTCCATTCGCTTCCATGTGAAAGACGTCCGCCCCATGGGACGTGGAACCCAAGGTGTTCGTGGTATCAAACTCCGTAAAAATGACATCGTTGTGCAGATGGACGCCGTTGACCAGGAAATTATCGATCAAGGCAAAACCTGGCTTCTCGTCATCATGGAAAACGGCTATGGTAAGAAAACCTCCCTCGCTGAATATAAAGTGCAAAAACGTGGTGGTACCGGCATGAAAACCGCCAACGTCACCACCAAAACCGGAACGGTTATTGCTGGTTCTTTAATAGACGAATCAGTTGATGAACTCATGATTACATCGAGAAATGGCCAGATTATCCGCATCCCTGTGAAAGGCATTTCCGATGTCGGTCGCGTAACCCAAGGTGTTCGTCTCTTCCGTTTCAATAACCCCGATGACAAAGTCGCTGCATTCGGTTGCATTAACACAAAGTCTGAAGTGGAAGGGTAGGGTAATGCTGTTTGCTCCTCCCCTTTCTAAGGGGAGGCTGGGTGGGGTTGGATTTTAATGCGCCCCTTGACCATATTTGTACAAAAAAGTATACTGACCTACTCCAAATCAAAATTTTGGAAAAGTTTACCACTGTTGATAGCAGAGATATCGAAAATAAATGTAAGTTGTTAGATGTCTTTTTGCTCTTGAGAATGAGCAAAAAGATGAACACCGTTGTATTCTCACTAAAAATGCGACATAGAGTTTTTACGGTAGAGTTAAGTTG
>JBAXVQ010000018.1:0-30454 GCA_037128935.1 bacterium
CCCCCACCCCCTCCACCACCCAATAACATAGACAAAGCCCTATTGCTTTGAGTTGAAGTACCCGCAGTAGAACCCGCCATATCTTTGCCAATGATTATAGAATCCCTATCATCTGATGAAAGATATGAACCAGCAATCATCGAGCTATGTACACCGGTAATCTGCTCCTCCTGAGCCGGATCGATTCCAGTCACCTGAAAAGAACCTTCCACAACATTCTGACCATTTTTCAAAGGATCATAGCGAAATGTAGCCTGCCCATTAACCCGAGCTCCCGTTGCAGTAACACCATCAACCTGACTAACAACATTTTCCAATGTTGAATAGGCACTAATATAACGCTTCCCGCTTTCAGGACGAATAATAACATTGGAATACACATTCTTCTTAAACTGATCAACAACTGACTGCCCCATTCCTGCCATCAAAGACGAAAAGAACAACAGATTGATCAACGACAACGTTATCATCGCAATAATCAAACCAAGAGTAGCCTTACTCCCCCGCAAAATCGTCCGATAAGCAATAAATAAAGCAATTTTCCAGGATGCAAGAAACGAAGTAGTACGCATTATTTAACAACTTACAATTTTTGTTTAGAGAGTGCTATCAAAAGAGTATTCAAATGGTATACGAAAACTAATATAATTTTGTTTCACTTTTTTTTAAACAAGTTAATCGAGGAAAAATAAAACTGTTTAAACGTTGAACTACGCCTTCTTTTTTTTCTGTAGTAATTTATTTTCCTTCTCTCCACTTTTTGAAAGTGGGAGTTTAGGCTTAAGTTTGGAGCTAATCGCAACAACGGTTTTCCCAGTATTTTTGGCCTGAGAAACTTTTTTACCTTTTTGAGTTAAAACTACGGCCTTCACTTTTCCTTTGTTGTCGTCTTTTCCACCAGCAATAACAGCACTAAATGACTCTCCTTTTCTACTCACCTTTGCCTTCTGAATCCTAGATCTCTGAACAACACTTGCGGAAATACCTTCCTTACCCTGAACTTGCAAAGGACTCAGTTTACCCAACCGCATTATTTTCACCAAGGAATAAAACTCAAAAGTTTTGTCCATAACAATGACCGTCATCAACCACCAAAAACCAGCAATATATCCACCAAGAATATCACTAGGATGATGCACTCCAAGATACACCCGACTAAAACCAACGAGAAAAATCATTATCACTGCCAAAAAAATCGATCCAATTCTCCAACACACCTGTTTTGTAACTGCAAAAACAAAATACGCTACAATGCCATAAAAAACAAAAGCATTCATGGCATGCCCCGAAGGAAACGAGTAGAAAAACTCCTGAACCAAGGGGGCATCATTAGGTCGAGGTATTTTAATAAAATATTTAAGAATAACGTTAATTATTCCCCCCATACCAACTACAAAAATAAAAAGGATCAACTCACGCTTTCGATGATGAATTTTCCAGACCAAGTAAAGAAATAAAACAAATACAATAAAGAAAATAAAACCCAAACCCAAAGACGTTATAAAAAACATTACTTGCGTCATCAGCGGAGACCGCAAGTCATATACGAAACCAGCAATTTTTGCATCAGTATCCAACAATTCACGCTCCAATACCTCTCTAGCAAACCAACCAAATATAAACAGAGACCAAAAGCTCAACAACAAACCGCCTACAAGCTCCCCCGCAATAATTACCAATACAGGCAGCTCTCGCATACGTCGTAGAAATTCGAACATGAGAAGCGTCTCCTACTTCAAACCATCAAAGCTATTTTCAAACAAAGCATAAACAAGCTATTATTTATCTTTCTGTTCAATGCCCAGCTCTTTCCAAATCGTTCTCATCTGTTCAAGCGTCATCTGTCCAGGAGCAGACTCTTTACCCATATCCATAGAAGCAAACGTCAAATACCCCCCAAGCAATGGACTTACAACTCTCGTCAAACGCCCCTTCTCCCCCATACAGAGAGCAATTAACTGGCGACGTTCTTCATGTGCCTTTTCCAACAGCTTGAAAATAGTGATCGTATCAAAAGGACTCGTAGCAGTCGTTACAATTTTACAAATATCCGCACCCAAATCTGCCTGTCGTTGCATAACTTTTTCCAGAACATGATACTCAGGCGTACGATCAAAGTTATGATAGGAAATAATCAGCTTCGTCTTTTCAGATTTGACCGTCAGTAGTTGTTTGATAACTGTTGCCCCCGACGCCAACTCTATGTCAATATAATCCGCCCCTGCCTTTGCAGCAGCAAGAAGAAAAGAAACCCTCTCTTGCTCAGATCCAAGAAATTTCCCACCTTCTTCTTCACTCCGGTTGGTAACACAAATCGCACTTTTCCATGGCTGCTCAAGAATTTTTGCAAGCTTACCCTTATCGGCATCTTTAAGAAAATCGATTCTAAGTTCCAGAATATCTGTCTGACCATCATGATGTTCAATGCTCTTCTGTAAATCAGCCATCGACGTGGAAATAAGAGGGACTGCTGTTCTCATAACAATGTTTCCTTATTAAATCTGAAAACCTTTATACAAAAGCAAATAATACAATATACACGAGAAAAAACAACCATCCTCTTGCCATTCATTCTTATATCTGGTAAAAATAGCATTGTACTTTTTTTTATGACCCGTTCATCGACGGGAAGCGTACCAAGGGAGTTTGTATGGCTCAAGTTTCAGATCCGATCACAATAGAACAATTGCTGGACAACGGCGTTCACTTTGGTCACCAGAAAAAACGCTGGAATCCAAAGATGAAACCTTTTATTTTCACTCGCCGCGGCGATATCCATATCATTGACCTTGCCCAGACATTAACTTCGATGAAAACCGCTTTTGAATTTATTCAGCAAATAATTGAGCAGAACAAAACAATTCTGTTTGTAGGGACAAAAAAACAAGTACGCACCATCATCAAAGAACAGGCCATTCGTTGCGGAATGCCTTATGTAAACACTCGTTGGCTTGGTGGAACATTTACTAATTTTGAAACTATCAAAAAAAGTATCCAAAGACTTGATCGTCTTGAAGCAAGAAAAAACACTGAAGAATTCGAAAAACTTACTAAAAAAGAACAGACTATTATCAACAAACAACTTGAAAAGCTTCTAGTCAACCTAGAAGGTATCAGAACTCTCAAAACGACACCTGATGCAGTATTTATTATAGATACAAACCGCGACTATATCGCCGTTGATGAAGCAAACAACAAGAAAATCTCTATCGTTGCACTTGTAGACACAAACAGTGACCCATCGAAAGTTACCTTTCCTATCCCTGCCAACGACGATGCTATAAAATCACTTGAATTCATTGTAACGAAACTTGCAGATTTCATCTTGTTAGTAAAACAAGAAAAAGCTAAAAAAGTTGCTCCAGCTCCAAAAGAGTAAGAGTTTACTAGATACAAGTTCACACATCTGCCTTACTCCATTTACGTTAAATCTATACGTGGTATTTATCGGCAAATCCCTTAGCTCTCAACTTTCCATTGTTGATGTTTATATCTACAATTGAACTACAATAAATTACACTCGTTATGCAACTGACAAACCCTCAAGTGGTACTCCTTTGTGCCGGAAAATCCTCCCGCTTTTACCCCTTCACTGACTCCTTTCACAAATCCATGATTCGCATTGCTGGTAAACCAATACTTGAACACACCTTAGATCAATTAGTTTCCTGCGGTTTGAAAGATATTATCATTGTTCTAGGACCTAAAGAAGCTGGAAGCCAGGAAATCGTAGCCCACTGCGGACAAGGGCAAAAATGGGGGATCTCCATTCGATATGTCTATGAAAAAGAACAACTAGGCATGGGAAAAGCTGTCCAAACAACGGCACCACTATTAACAAGACCTTTTTTCGTATTAAATCCCAACCATATCAACGCCGCTCAATTTATTCCTGAACTATTCAGCAAATTTTCAACAAACTCAAGAGGAGTACTCCTCATCAGAGAAACTCACACACCTCAAAACTATGGTGTAGTGCTTCTTGACCAAGATAAAGTAGTGTCTGTAATAGAAAAACCCAGCCCCGAATCCCCTCCATCCAACAAAAAAATAATCGGCATCTATCTACTTAATCCCACTTTTTTAAACACATTACAGAAAGTTCCAGTTGCTCAGGATCAATTTGAAACTGCCTTAGATATATTTACCAAAGAACAACCACTAACCGCTGTTACAACCGATAAACCTACATTTTCGCTAAAATATCCTTGGCATCTTTTCACCATCAAGCAACACATTTTGCAAAACAGCAAAGAAAAAATGGGACAACAGGTAACTATTCATCCAACTGCAATTCTTGAAGGGCACATCATTATGGAAGAGCAAGTAAAAATTGGAGAATATGCAATTATCAAAGGTCCTGCATACATCGGAAAAAACGTTCACATCGGCAGTCATACGCTAGTACGAAATTACACTTCTCTCGAGTCAGACTCCAGCATCGGTTGCTACACCGAAATAAAAAATACGCTTCTAGGAGTGAAATCAACCCTACATTCAGGCTTCATCGGTGACTCTCTCATCGGTGAAAACACCCACATCGGAGCAGACTTTATTTCCGCTAACAAAAGACTGGATCGCACAGCAATAAACACTATGGTCAAAGGTGAAAAAATAAATACCCACCTAACAGCACTAGGAACCATGATCGGAAATAATTGCAAAATTGGCATCCGAGTAAGCACCATGCCTGGCATAACCATCGGACCACAAAAAGCCATTGGACCAGGCGAAATAATTCGCAAAAATTTCTAAACTTAAGTATCGACCAACCTTCGAACCCCCACAAGCCTATAAAACTTCCACAAAAGCTCAAAATCCCATACAATCACTTTCTTCATCCTCGAAGAAGCATGAATCATCTGTTGATCATTAATTGCCATTCCAACATGATGAAATCCATCTTTGATCCGATCAACAAAAACCATATCCCCAGGTTGCACCTCTTCAAAAGGCACAAATTTTCCACAAGATAGCTGATCCTGAGAAAATTTTGGTAACAACAGATGCATCACTTCCCAATACACCTGCTGCATCAAACCGGAACAGTCAATACCTGTTCTACTAATCCCACCCAATAAATAAGGTGTTTCAAGATATGTATGTGCTTCGACAAGTAGCCTCTCAACCGAACCAGGGTAAAGACCATTGACTCTCGCACGAATAATTTGTTCCCACTCCAAGTAATACGATTGTGATTGCGGTAAAAGAATTTCATCCAAAACCCAACCAAGGGTATAGTCCATCTTTTGGATAAGAGAAAACCCTTCATGCCTTGCCAAAATTCTAACAATCTCATCATGAAACAACTGAGTATTCCTAGCTTTATCTTGCAACTCAGAAGAGTCAAAAAGCGCTCTTGGTTGATTATAAACATCAGTAAGTAAAGCAGCTGTCCTCGCCCACCCCAAATCCGTACGATCCTCAATAGCTGAAGTAATTTTGATATGATCCACAACTCTTATCCCAGTATCATTCACTAATTTTAACAATCGGCTTTTTTGCTTTGAAGTGAGAACAGTCCCAACAAGTTGCAGAGGAGAACTTTCAAGAATTTGAACATTCACCAAAGCAACCCCGTAATGAAGAAGTTCTTTTTCAATAAAAATATCTAGTAAATTGTTTAACAAAGGTAATGTCATACAAGTTGTACAAAAAGTCACTATTGACAGATTGTTTTTTCTGTGCTACTTTTATATGATACTTTAATTTTCATAAAGTAACCAAAATATAAAAAAACAAAATAATAGCAAAGGCCTCACGGCTATGATTGCAACACAGTCGATCACTACATTGATCAACAACAACAAAAGAACAACACAAATCATATTGGCGTTTGGTTTCTTCCTCTTCTTAACATTGTGCCCTTTTGGAAAACAATCCGCATTCGCACAAACAAATACACCAACCGCAACACCAACAATATGGGATCAGTGGGATGGTCCAGTATGGGGAATTGCAGATGTTACAAGCTCTGGATCAGGGGCAATAACGGTTGATGCAACACCTCAAGCACACGAACTATACTATCAAAACACCCCCGACCCTACCGGAAGCACTGCTGATACCGACTGGGTAGTCTTTGTAGTTCCAGACGGGTCAATAAATAACGTGATTAGAATAGATGCGGCTGCTCTTGGTACAACGGATCCTAAACTAACATTATACAGAAAAAATGCTTCAACAATAATTTCTCAAGACGACGACAGTGGAGGAGGAATCAATGGAGGAACGTCATCATCAGCCGTTCTGTATTTCGTACCTAGCCAATATGATGGAAAAGGCCCTTTTTATGTAAAAGTAGAACGGTTCTCCCCTCTCTTGGATTTTGGAGTTGGAAGTTACCTACTGGAAGTTAAAGATACAGGATTCACGCCAACACCAACGTTCACAATAACTGCAACAAACACACAAACACCAAGTTATACACCAACCCAGACATTCACGCACACGATGACATTTACCTCAACTCCAACATTTACTGCAACTATTACCTTCACAACAACCTCCAGCCAAACAGCAACAATTACCTTTACAAACACTAATACATCGACATACACCAATACTCCAACTTTCACTTACACCAGCACGAATACCCCAACGGAGACCTTAACAGCTACCGCCACCGCTACAAGTAAGGATCCATGGGAACCTGACAACTACTCATCAAACGCTCAAATAATCTATCCCAATACCCCCCAAATTAGAACTTTTCATACAACACCAGCTGCAAGCACTACTGCAGGGCCAGAAAAATACGATTGGGTAGAATTCGATGCAATACCAGGAAACATATATACACTACAGGATTCAAACCTAACACCATGGACAGGGACATCTCTCAACCTTCGTTTTACAGCCTACAATAATCTTCTTACACCAATCGCGATTAATGATAATAATGTGATAACACCAAGCCTTCCAGCTATGGAACAATATTCTGTGTTTGCAACCGACTACACAATATACTACGTCCAAGTAGAAAATCTAAGTGCACTAGGAACTGGATTATATACCCTTTCATTAGTAACATCCGTTGCTACACCAACACTTACACCAACACTTACAAACACCTTTACTATAACCTCAACAGCTACCCCAACAAATACTGTAACGTTAACATTAACAACCACACCATCTCTAACACCAATATGGGATAGTTATGAACCTGATGACTCCGACAGTGCAGCAAAAATCTACATCGTCGCATCAACAGCTACTCCGCAACTAAGAAACTTTAACCCTTATCAAAACAACGGAATAGATACAGACTGGGTTACTTTTGACTCAAACAATGTTCAGACAGACTACACAATAATAACAAGTAATTTAGGGATTGGGGTCGACACAATCTTGACACTCTACAGCAAACCATGGGGACAACCTGGAGCACCTCTACAAACAATAGCTTCAAATGATGATGATTTATCAATACCGGGAAGTAAACAGTCAAAAATCACATTTTCAACAGCTATAAAAGCATTTTACTATGTTAAAATTTCTTACTTTTCAGGTACATCTGCTGGAAACTACGAATTTGAAATTACATCATCCTTACCAACTCCAACAGCAACTTTTACCATTACAGACACCTCAACAATTACTTCAACACCGACCATAACTTATACTCTAACAAGCACAGAAACTAGCACTCCCACAAATAGCTCAACAAACACTCCAAGCAGCACCAATACGTCAACAACAACCGCCACTTCTACAACAACGAACACAAATTCCCCTACGGCAATCACAACTCCAGACACCTTCGAAAATGACAATATATACTCAAATGCAACATTATTACAAACAAATGGAACACCACAAAGCACGCACAATTTTCATCAAGCCAGTGATGAAGACTGGGCAAGATTGAGCATTCCAGTATTTCACGAAGGAAGTTCCTATAAGATTGAAACCTTTAACCTCTGTTCACCTACAGGATCAACAGTTGTGTATGGAGACACAGTGCTTGAGATTTACGGCAACTTGCTTACTCCTCCTGCTGGGACACCAACACCTTTATTGACAAACGACAATATTGGTCCAACAAACCCGTCTTCCGCAGTCCAATTTCAGCCAACCCAATACATCTCCACAGGACCAAGTTTTTTCTATGTCAAAGTAAAACCCTTTGATAACTATTTCAATGTTGGAGCAAATAGCTGCTATAGCTTAAGAGCTGTAGAAAGTTCTCCGACAGCCACTGGTACACCTACAAACACACCTCTTGCATCATCAACACCTTCTTCAACAATAACTGCATCCAATACTGCAACAGAAAGTGCTACACCATCAATAACCAACACCCCAACTGAAACATCAACAGTTACAACAACCGGAACGATTACAGAAACACCAACAGTTACCATAACCGAAACAATCACAAACACACCAACATCATCAATAACGCCAACACCATCAAATACACCAAACTATGACAGTTATGAATCTGACAACAACTTATCACAAGCAAATTACATTACCCTTATTACTCCCCAAATGCATAACTTTCAACCATTTTCTACTGCAACGTTAATACCTGATGAAGACTGGGTTCGATTTACTTCAAGCAGTGCTTCACAAGTATATACGATAAAAACCCAAAATCTTACTCCAGGTGTAGACACCTACATTACCTTATATGAAAAACCACTCTCTCAACCATCCGCAACTGAAGCTTTCGTTGCAAACAATGATGATAATCCACTTGGAAATCCAGCCTCAGAAATAAAATATTATTCGACTAGCAAACAGTATTTCTTTGTAAAAATTAATAACATTTCACCAAACAATAATGGATATGAAATTGTAGTACTAGAAGAATCAGCAACACCTACTATGACGGTTACCAATACTGCAACTGCAACCGAAACAAATACAGCAACTGCAACAAACACACCGACTGACACAAAAACAATGACAGCAACGAATACATTCACAGAAACAAATTCACCTACAAAAACAGCAACACCATCAATTACAGTTACACCATCACAAACCACTACAACTGATTCTTATGAAATAGACAATCTATCCTCTCAAGCAAAACCATTAACAACTGCAACACAGATTCATAGTTTTGATATTTCAACCGATCAGGACTGGGTTTGGTTCAACGGTGCACCAGGAAATAGCGTGTTTACAATAAGAACAGACAATTTAACGCCTTTCCTACAACCAGCATTATTCAATGCAAACATAGAACTTTATCTTCAAGGTAGTATGACACCATTTGCAACAAGCATACCTTTCGAACAAACTGCTAGTATCAGTTTTATTCCAACAGTTGTTCAAAACTCACCAGGTATATCTCAGTACTATGCTAAAATTAATCAGGTATCTCCACCAAATGGAAGCCTGTCTACTGGCTGGTACAACCTCATTCTTGAAATTGCCACCACTACACCAACTCTCACACCGTCGGAAACACCTACCGCAACGAAAACACTTACTCCAACTATTACAGACACCGTAACAATCACACTGACACCTTCAATAACCTCAACCCCCTCTATCACACCAACATCAAACGGAACTAACACTGAAACTTCAACCCCTTCAATAACCAGTACTGTAACTATTACTCCAACTGTGACAATAACTCCTATTTCAACAGCAACATTTATTCTCACTCCAGACACCTATGAAACAGATAATGCCCCATCATTACTACTCTCCCCCTTATCTTTACAAGGCACTCCACAATTACATAACTTTCATACCGATAGCGATACAGATTGGACATCATTTACGGCAAAAGGAAAAGAATTTGGGGATATCTACACCATTCAAACTGACTTAACTGGTTGTCCAAATGGCGATACTATTTTAGAAATATATGGGCCTGACGCACTCACACCAATTTTGCCAGCATATATACTTCAAAATGACGACTACAATGGCAATAAATCATCACTGATTTCATTTATACCAACAGCCGTAATTACCCAACAACCAACACCACAAAACGTACAATTTTTTATACATATAAAACCTTACCCTGGTTCAGCGGGAACATGCTACAAGCTGACAGGCAATCAAATAACAACAACCCCGACGGTAACACTCACAGCAACAGCAACAACAACAAACACGCCTGGGTTTACATCAACTGCGACAAATACTGCTACTGCTACATCCACACCAACAGAAACAAATACAATAACATTCACAAATACAGCTACAAATTCACCAACAGCATCTCCAACAGGAACAAACACTGCGACCACAACTCCAACTACCAACCCTCTTCAAGATGCTTACGAAGTGGATAATGCCCCTTCGGAATCTGTTGCCGTACTTTCAACTCAAAATACTCCTCAACTCCATAATTTTCACGTTGATCCTGACGAAGATTGGACTAGATTCACAGTTCTTGGAAAAGATTTCTCAGACACGTTTACAATAAAAACATCAAATCTCGATACAAATGTTGATACAATTATGGAATTGTATGTTGCCCCCGAAATCCTTACTGCATCACCAACTACACCTACACCCATCTCTAGTTCAGACGATATCATATTTAATGTAAATAAAGCATCCCAAATCTCATTTGCTCCTACTATGCTGGTAACTCAACCAGCAACACCTGTAAACGTAGAATTCATTGTAAAAGTGCATAATTATCCAGGCTCACAGACAGGAGCTAATAGTACATATCAACTTTCTGCATCGAAGGCTACTCCAACAATAACGTACACAGTAACCAACACTTCTACAAATACTGCCACTGCAACAAATTCAGCTACAACAACTAACACTGTAACTCCAAGCTATTCAAGTACAAGCACAGCAACAAATACTGCAACAAACACCATAACTATAACTAACACACCAGCAAACACAGCTACAAGTACTGAAACCCCTAGTATAACGACTACAGGAACTATAACAACAACCGCAACAACAACCGCAACTATAACTGAAACCTACTCCGCGCCACAGGATAGTTATGAAGTTGACAATACGTTCCAAAATGCCTCAACACTGTTAATCAATGGAACATTACAAAACCACAACTTTCACAATACCAATGACGAAGATTGGGGAAAATTCCTTGTTCCTCGCTTTCAAGAAAATCAAGTGTTCCAAATCGAAACCTTAAACTTGTGCAGTGGTGATCCTTACTATTCCGACACAGTTCTCGAACTATACAAAAACCTCTCAACAACACCAATCACAACGCCAACACCAATTCTTTCCAACGATAACAGTACACCTACCAATCCAGCTTCAGTAATTAAATTTCAACCCACACAATACATCCCAGCAGGACCAAGCTACTTTTATGTCAAAGTTAAACCGTTTGATACTACATTTAATACAGGACCAAACAGTTGCTATAGCTTAAAAGTAACCTTCATGAGTCCAACACCAACCCTTACCGCTAGTCCAACATTTACTGAGACAGCAACTCAAACCAATACACCAACTATAACCAATACCGCTACACTAACCACGACGGTAACATCATCAGCAACACGCACCAATACTGCAACTCTAACTGCAACAGCATCAGTTACAACTACATACACAGCGACAGCATCTCCTACTATAACCAACACCAACACTTCATCACCAACAGCTACATCCACATCCACAACAACACTAACCTCAACCATTACTCAAACAACAACAATAACAACAACTTCTTCCATCACACCGACGGTTACTATAACCCCTATCAACACAAGTACGTCAACTGCCACCCTAACTCCAACTCCAAATGTGGGGCTAACAATTTTATCTCCATTCATCTTTACAACCACACCAAATGTATATCATGTCGCATTAACAGCAGTTTTATCAAATAATAGTGGGTCTCCTATTCCCAATGTAACAGTCTCGTTCTACGAAGCAAAAACGCCAATTCCATACCTCTACTTCAATGGTATAACCGATGCAAACGGTGTAACAAGCGG
The DNA here is from genome assembly GCA_037128935.1 of bacterium. Lineage (GTDB taxonomy): Bacteria > Patescibacteriota > CG2-30-54-11 > JBAXVQ01 > JBAXVQ01 > JBAXVQ01. Next base: position 11,925 of record JBAXVQ010000018.1, read on the forward strand.
CAGTGCTGTCGATAATCGTGTAGGAATCCACAGTGTGTATGCATACTTTGCAGGACTAACACCTGTTGCAATAGGAACCCCTAATTTGGATGCAATAAAATCAAATATCACAAATTATATAATCCCAATTGGTGCATTAGTTCTCGATACAGATACACCAACAATAACTGCAACAGGAACCATCACACCTTTAACAGCAACTCCAACAAACACCAACACCCTATCATATACAAATACACCTATCAGCTCAGCAACAAACAGTAACACTCCTCAATCTGGCAGTAGCTCCACAGCAACACCAATTAATACATTGAGTTTCACTCCCCAAGCAACGAATACTCCTAGGGGAGTAACTTCAGCAACATTTACTCCGACAGCAATAGGAACGTCCTCAGGATACAATCTTGACCAAACGGACATGGATAATGATGGATTACCTGACTGGTTTGAGACACAATACTCAACTTCAGCTCACCCACTTAACCCTAATATCGTAGACTCAAACAGCAATGGAATAACAGACGCCCAAGAAGACTTCGACGGAGATGGTTTAACAAACCTAGAAGAATATCAACATCAAACAAATCCTAACATTGCAGATACAGATGGAGATGGACTTCAAGATGGAGTAGAAATAACCCTCTACCATTCAAATCCCCTTAACACAGATACTGATCAAGGAGGTGTAACAGATGGAAACGAAATTCTCCAAGGCACTGATCCCCTCAATCGCAATACAGCAAAAATAACAGGAATCATTTTCGAAGATAAAAATGGAAACGGAACCTTCGATTCTGGCATCGATCAACTAATGCCAAACATCAGGCTAATTCTCAGAGATGGACTGCTCCTCGCGACCAGTAATGATCAAGGGTATTATGAATTCACAAGTGTACCAGGAGGTAGTGATTTAGTAGTCATTCGTATAGATCAAACCTCCTTGCCAACAGGAGACTACGTCATCGGAACTGGAACAGTTTCTATCAAAATCAATGAAAATGATTTACTAACCAATCAAAATCTTGGTATAACAAAATCCGGCGCAACCATTCTTCCAACAACCGGTGGACTAATAGATCTCAAAACTTGGGCAATACTCGCAATGCTCATCTTCTCAACGTGGTACGCCTGGATAACTATCAGAAAAATACGAAAAAAAACTGCTGAAGAATAATGAACTACAACTCCCTCAAAGCAATATCACTTCGATAATGCTGCCCATCAAAGCGTATTCCTTGTAAACCTTTGTAGGCCTTTTCCCGCGCTTCTCGCATTTCAATCCCCTCCCCAACAACACACAACACTCGTCCACCATCAGTCACAACTTCATTCCCACTTATTTTAGTCCCAGCATGAAAAACTAATGCTTGTTCAACTACATTATAACCAGAAATAACTTTCCCTTTTTCATACACTCCAGGGTAACCACCAGAAGCTAGAATAACACCACAAAATGCATGTGTAGACCAGCGTAAATTCAAGCTCTCAAGCGTTCCATTTCTGCAAGCCTGTAAGACATCCAATAGATCGTTCTCTAGTGCGGGCAATAACAGCTGGGTTTCCGGATCACCAAAACGAGCGTTATATTCCAAAACCTTAGGACCATCCTTGGTTAAAATAATCCCAATATAAAGTACTCCCCGAAAATCAATATTTTCAGCCAAGAGAGCCTTCAAAGACCGCTCAGCAATAGTTTCTTGAATAACAGCCAAAGTGTCAGAAGAAACAAAACCAGGAGGAGAATACACACCCATCCCACCTGTATTTGGACCCTGATCATTATCAAAAACCCTTTTATAATCACAAACCGGCCTCATCGGCACAACACTTTTTCCATCTACAAAGGTAAGATAAGAGACTTCCCTTCCCTCAAGAAATTCCTCAACAATCACTTTTTTACCAGCATCTCCAAAAGACCCCTTCAGCAATATTTCATCAAGAGCATCATAGGCTTGTTGAACTTCCTGACAGACATACACACCTTTCCCAGCTGCCAAACCATCAACCTTAATGACAATAGGAGCACCACGCTGTTGAACAAATTGTCTTGCTTTAACATAATCTTCAAAAACCTCAGCAAAACCTGTAGGAATACCAGCCTTCAACATAAATTTCTTCGACCAGGCCTTAGAACTTTCGATTTGAGCAGCCTGTTGTGATGGTCCAAACGAGGGAAAACCTTTGGCTTCTAATAAATCAACAAGCCCCAAACTAAGTGGTTCTTCAGGACCAACAACTACAAAGTCAGGGTGATTTTCCTCACACCAACTAATAATTCCATTAAGGTCATTTGCTGCAATAGGAACATTGGTACCAACCAGTGCAGTCCCACCATTCCCAGGAAGTATTGATATCTTATTAACACGAACCGACTGTTTTAATTTCCAGGAGAGCGCATGTTCACGTCCTCCAGAACCAATAATTGCAATATGCATTTAAAAATCCTTTTATCTCAAGTTACCATGCACATTTTCTACGATGAACAGTAAATTTACAAGATTGTAAACACAAAAAAGAAGAGGGATTCATTGACTATTACTTATTGAAGAAGAAACTATTACTATTACATTGTAACAATCAATCATATCCTACGTACTAGATAATGGATGTGAACACTGTTTATACATTAATCAGCTGGAGAACCTGTTCAATGAGTAGTGAACAACACCAATCGCAAGACACATTCCTTGCTATGGCAGCCCAAAACAACGAAGAAGCCTTCGTAGAACTGTATGACAGGTATTTTCCAAAACTACATGCGTATGTACAGTATAAAATCTATACTAATTCAACTGAATGTGAAGATATTACATCAGAAATTATGATAAAAACGTCTGATAATCTAGATAAATTTGACCCTAAGAAAGGTCACTTTGCTGCATGGTTCTTTACACTAGCAAACAACCATATCCGCGACTATCTTCGAAAAAAGAAACCAACGATCGTTTCTCTCGATGATGTCGAATATCACCTTAGCAGTAAAGAAAATGTACAAAAAGAACTTGAAGAGAAGGAACAGCGAAAAATTCTCTCTCAAGCACTTAGTAAACTTCCTCAACAAGAACAAGATATCATCGCCCTCAAATATGGTAGTGAGTACAACTCAACTGAAATAGCCAATATAACCGGTCTATCACCTGAAAACATCAGGGTAATAGTGTTCCGCACACTACAAAAGATTCGAAAAGATCTTCAAAAATTGGCTATATCTCAGAGCATGAAAGAAGGAGCACATCGTGAAACAGCTGGATAACCCATTAAATACACCTTTAACCGAAATTGAGCAAATGGAACTTTTTGAACTGCAGGAAGATCTAAAATCACACAAAAAACCTCTTACCGAAAAATTTCAACAAGAGTTGAAAGAAAAAATTCTTCTGCACCGATCCAAAAATCAAGCAAAGCTGAAATCAGAAAATAAAATTAGTCGCCAACTCAAGAAAAAACCCCAAAAAACTCACCATTACATTTTAAGCTCATTTCAAAAATTTGTAGCAACTGTTGCCGCAGTATTCTTACTAGGCACCGTAGGAACTATGGCAAATGAAAACCTACGCAACAGTCTATTAGATCAATTTGATCCCAAGGGCAGTCTGAAAGTCATCACCGACCCAGTAGATGAGCCCGCACACGTCTACATCGATACTTTGTACCAAGGCGAAACCCCCATTGAAATTAAACGCATAAAAATTGGAAAACACACACTCAAAGTGGTGAAAGAAAAATATAAAGAATATTTACAAGAATTCATCATTGAAAACAAAAAAAGTGCTACTGTAACCATTTCTTTTGAAGCAACCGATTCCTACAAAGAACAAGGTCAAAGCATTAAGATTCTGCTTGAACCTGAAGAAAAAACCATCACAAATACAGGAAATCCTTCTACAACAACCCCGCAAAATCAAAATAATACAAGTGTCGGCAACGCACCCGAAAAATGCGCATCAATTTCCAACCCCAATACAAAATCTGTAAAACAAGTCTGCATAGTAGACAAAAACAAGCACCTTATCCATTACAACGATTCAGGATATGCATTAGATGCTGCCCCTGAAAGCCCAGAATACTGGCAGGAAAAATTTGATGAAGAAATTTGGGTAAAAAATGATCAGGGTAAATGGAACAAACTCAAAGAAACAAAAGACAGCAAATGCTCAGAAAACAGCGCCCACTATTGTAAAACACAAAAAACAGATAACATTCTTTGGAGTCCCTCAGGAAACAACGTAGCATTTATTATTAGAAATGGAGAAAGAGAGCAAAGAATAACCAATGATCAAGTGTTTAGTTACTCCTTCATCGATAACAAATTAAACGAGATCCCCCATTTTGCCAACCAGTCACCAACTCTAAGTGTATTTTCCCCAGATGAAAAATATATATTGGCTGATGACTCTGTTGCCTGCTGTGGAACCACCATGGAAAAAATTGGACTAATTGATATTCATCTAAGTGCTTTCAACGAACTTTTTTCCCCAAACCTACAGAACAATCAGTGCTTCTCTTCGATCAAGGAAGGCACTTTCACTAGTAATACCTCAATCGAAGCAAAAGTTGAGAATTGTGGTGAAAAAAATCAACTCCCACTAGTTATTAGAAAAAATGAATTCTCGCTTAAAATAATTGAAAAAAATTAGTAATTATCTTTGGTATGACTGCAAAAATTCTTCTGCAAACCCCTCAAATTGATCTTTCAAAATAGCATCACGAATTTTTCTCATCAACTTTAGTAAAAAATACACATTATGGTAACTAGCAAGATACCCACCTAAGGCCTCATGAGCTTTAAAAAGATGTTGAAGGTAAGCCAACGAGAAATTTTTACAGGTATAACAAGAACAAGTCTCTTCAATTGGCTTTTTTTCGAAAGTAAACCGAGCATTCTTAATATTAATTTTCCCTGTAGATCGTAAAATACTTCCATGCCTCCCAAGTCTTGTAGGCAAAACACAATCAAAAATATCTATCCCTCTTCTCACTCCCTCTATCAAATCCTCAGGAGCACCCACTCCCAACAAATGCCTTGGCTTTTCAGGTGGAAGCTCAACCGCAAGCACATCCAATACGCGATGCATATCGGGCTTTTTCTCTCCAACTGCCAATCCACCGATTGCAAATCCATCAGTGCTCAATTCGCGAATAAATGCGGCGCTTTCAGTTCGCAAATCATCATAAATTCCCCCTTGAACTATCCCAAAGATAGCCTGATTTTTCCTATTCTTTACTGCGATACTCCGTATTGCCCACCGATGAGTGAGATCCATCGCCTTTTTCGTATATTCATAGCCACATCCAGCAGGTGGACATTCATCAAATGCCAAAATAATGTCTGCCCCGATACTTTCCTGAATTTGTATAGAAAGTTCAGGTGTAAGAAAATATTTATCTCCATTGATATGTGACTTGAACCATACGCCATCCTCTTTAATTTCATAGGCAAGTTTCTGATCATTGTTTCCCGCAGACCAACGAACCTGCTTATCTTTTTTCCCTAACCCCAAACTAAACACCTGAAAACCACCACTATCAGTAAGTACTGGACCATCCCACGCCATAAAAGAGTGTATACCTTCAAAAGCCTCCAAAACCTTCGTACCTGGCTGCAAAAAAAGATGGTATGTATTGGCGACGATAAGTTCTGTTCCCATTTCTTTCAGATCACGTGGCGAAAGACCCTTAACACTAGCCAATGTCCCCACAGGCATAAAAGCTGGTGTCAAAACATCCCCATGAGCTGTAGAAAGAACACCAGCCCTAGCATGACTATTTTGAGATTGCTTATGTAGTAAAAAAGAAAACAAACTAAACTCCTTCAATCCTAAATGATGGTAAAAGCTTACAAGCAATCATTATAGCGAAAATCTTAACAATTGTCAGAAATACTCAGCTCATTTCATACACTTCAACTACCACATAAAAATTCGGCTTATTCTTATCATAAAAGTAAAAACCCCACTTGTTCTAGAACCATTTTTCTGCTACTATGGTAAGATTATATGTGCACTCTATATAAAAAAGAAAATGAAATAGGTTATGTCAACATACAAAATACCACAAAGAGCCAATCCAGAGGATAAGATTATAGGGCCCTTCACAATGAGGGATATTCTATTACTCCTCGTAACTGCTTTAGGATGCTACTTTGTATTCACACTCCTTCCTAAAAATCCAGTTGTCGAGTTTTCTCTCGAAGAACTACTAACGGTTATAGGAATAATGGCGTTTTTAGGATTTGTTTTTATTTTTATAAAACCTGAAGAAAGGGGTCTAGAAACATGGGTAGTAGAATTTATTACCTTCTTAACTTCCCCCAAAATACGTCTTTGGCAAAAGGAAATATCTCTTGTTTCCTATGATCAACAAAGCGTCTTGCAGGAAGAAAAAAAAGAACAAAAAGAATCCCCACTTCTGAGTAAAAAAGCTCTCCAAGACAACCAAACACTAGCAACGCTCTCGAGCCTTATAGATAACCCCGAAAAAGCTCTTCTACAAAACAAAGACGATACAGGGCTAGACATACTCAACGACTCTGATGAAATAGAAAATATAAAAAAAACTATCTCTGATGAACAATCTGCTCTTCAAACCGAAAAAACACAAAAAAAACAGCAAAAGCAATCTGAAGAAATTATCACCCAACTTAACAATGAATCATCTGAAGCACCTAGAGATGCAAATACATCTGGAAGCATGGTACTAGTAAAACCTGCAACTGGAATTAAAGGTCTTTTTTCATCTATCACAAGAGGATTTTCCTCTGTGATAAATAATGTTACTCCTGCAAAAAAATCAGCACCATCAGTCGAACTTGTCACCAATATAGACAATGTCAATACACTGATTACAAAGAAAAACACACCACCTCAACTGAGCAACACACAAGAACAAACTCAATCTTTGGTATCAGAAAACCCAAATACGCCCAAAATCGGTTCAGACGTCGCAGCATCCCCAGAACAACTCATCGCTGAATTACAAAAATTGCAAAAACAGCAAGAAAGCAAAACAAAAAATGCTTTAGAATCTGGAAAAATGGAACACAAACAGTCTGTTAGAATTATTTCAGAAGCAGATCCTCTAGCATAAATTTATATATTATGGCAAAGAAACAACAGTCAACCAGCGATCCAAGCACACAAGAATTTCTCGAAATTCGAGAGATAAAAAATGGTATCATCCTTCTAAATGACGGAAGTTACAGACTGATTATTCGTACAACAAATGTCAATTTCTCACTTAAATCCGAAGTCGAACAAAACGCAATGATCTTTGCTTATAGAAATTTCTTAAATGCACTCTCTTTTCCAATACAAATTCTAATTCGGTCACGTGAATTAGACATTGATTTCTACTTAAATAAATTAAAGGGTTTTCTAGATAAACAAGATAATGAATTACTCCGCTTACAAACTGAAGAGTATATTGAATACATCAAAAGACTTGTAGAGGTTGCCAACATCCTCGATAAAAAGTTTTATGTAGTTATCCCGTTCACTTCTGTTGAAGGCGCAACAACCAAAAGTATTCTGAGTGTTTTTCAATCAAAAAGTAAGCAACAAAAAATTGAATTTGAAAATGCCCGAACACAGTTATTACAACGTGCAGATCTAATAATAAGTCAACTTTCTGGCATTGGTATTAAAGCTGATCAGCTCTCTACAAGAGAAGTTGCACAGCTTTTTTATGATATTTACAATCCGTCAGTGGCTATGGGTGAAAAAATGGAGCAAAATATCGATCCATATTCATCATTCTATGTTACTCAAGGTTCAAAAGCTGAACAGGAAAAAGATATGGATGAAGAAATAAAGAAGTAAAAGAATCACCATCATTTTTCAACAGTAGCGATAACAACAAGGAAAGCCACATGGGCTTATTTGGATTCGGCAAAAAGAAAGTCAAAGACCAAGCAACACCTGACCAAAAGGTGCAGGAAGCTTTGGAAAAAGGTCTTGTAACTATTAAAGATCTTATTGCGCCGCCTAGCATCGAGCTCTCACCAAACTATATTACAATAGGGTCAAAATGTTATCGAACAATGTTTGTGTTTGCTTACCCCCGATATGTACACACAAACTGGCTATCCCCTCTGATCAATTTTAATGCTAATATTTTTATTTCTCTCTACCATTACCCAATGGAATCTCGCCAAGTGATGGACGAATTGAAACTAAAAATAGGACAAATGGAAGCTACTTGGCAAATTAACGCTGAAAAAGGAAATGTTAGAGATCCAGAGCTAGAGACACAACTCAAAGATGCTCATGAACTAAGAGACTCAATTCAGCGAGGTGAAGAGCGATTTTTTCAGTTTGGTTTTTACATAACTGTAATGGCAAACTCTCCTGAAGAGCTCGAAAAAGTTTGCGGAAAAGTAGAATCTATTCTCGGTGGAATGCTGATATATACTCGAACATGTATGCTGAGAATGGATAAGGGATTCAAATCAACTTTGCCTCTCAACCTAGATCTCCTCCAAGTCACCAGAAACATGGATACTTCGGCTCTTTCTTCAACATTTCCCTTTACTTCTTCTGACCTTACTACGGGCGATGGGATCCTTTATGGGTTAAACCGCCACAATAATAGCTTGGTTATCTTTGATAGGTTCAAACTGGAAAATGCCAATGCTGTTGTATTCGCAAAATCTGGTGCAGGAAAAAGCTATGCTGTTAAACTTGAAGCTCTTCGCTATCTGATGATTGGAACAGAAGTTATCATCATAGACCCCGAGCGAGAGTATAAAGCTTTGTGCGAAGCCGTAGGTGGCTCCTACGTCCAGATGTCACTAAACTCACCAACAAAAATTAATCCTTTTGACCTTCCTAAATCCGACTACAACGCAACCGATGCAAACGAAGTGCTTCGATCAAAAATTATTTCGCTTCTAGGACTTTTAAAAGTACTCTTGGGCGATCTCAGTAACAAAGAGGACGCGATTCTTGATAAAGCATTATTAGAATCGTATCGTCAAAAAGGGATCACAGCTGATCCAACAACCCATACAACTCCTCCTCCACTCATGGGAGACCTTTTCAACGTGTTAAGAACTATTCCTGGAAGTGAAGGCATTACCGACCGGCTTGAAAAATTCGTGACGGGGACATTCTCTGGAATGTTTAACCAACCAACTAACGTTGATATTGATAAGAAATTTTTGGTATTTGATATTCGTGATCTAGAAGATATCCTCAGACCTATGGGCATGTTCCTGATCCTTGATTTCATCTGGAACAAAGTCCGATCTGAAAGAAAACGACGGTTATTGATGGTAGATGAATCATGGATCATGATGCAACACGAGGACTCCGCAAAATTTCTTTTTGGAATGGCAAAACGCGCCCGAAAATATTGGTTGGGCCTAACAACAATTACCCAAGATGTAGAAGACTTTCTCGATTCGCCTTATGGTAGAGCAATTGTTACCAACGCCTCTATGCAACTTCTTCTCAAACAAAGTACTGCTGCAATTGATAAAATTGCAAAAGTATTCAACCTAACAGAGGGAGAAAAATATCTATTACTCGAATGCGACAAAGGTGAAGGTCTCTTTTTTGCTGGACCAAATCACGTGGCTATTCGTATTATTGCTAGCTATATCGAAGATCAGATCATCACCACAGACCCCAAAGAACTAGCTAAACGTGAAGGAAAAGGAGAAGCAAATGAAGATGTTGAACCAGAAGGTGGTCTAACAAAAGAACAGGTATCGTAAGAGTACACAACCTGATCAGTGTATTCCCATACACTCCTTGATTTTTCATTGCTCAATCAATGATAATAAAGAAGGAAAAAAGCACGTTGCTTAGCCATTATTTTTAAAAACGACTTGAACTGAGACAAGTATCTATTTGGAAACAGATAGGCATGATACAGCTAGGAGCTTAGCTAAATGAATATTGGTTTACTGCACACAATCATCCGAGAAGACGAAAAAAAAATTATCGCTGCCTGCGAAAAACAAAATATTACATTAACCAGAATAGATGTCAGAAAACATGCGTTTTACCTAACTGAAAAGCTTGACCCAATAATTCAAGATTGTGATATTATTCTTGATCGTTCAGTTTCTCTTTCCAAAGGTCTTATTGCTGCCTACATATTAGAAGGTTATGGGAAAAAGGTGATAAACAGCGCATCATTAGTTGAGCTCTGCGGGGACAAAACCAAAACCTCATTACTTCTGGCTCGAAACAATATCCCAACGCTAAAAACAGTAATTGCTCTTTCAGAAGAATCCGCCCTTGAAGCAATAGAACAACTTGGTTACCCTGTAGTACTCAAACCTCCTGTAGGATCTTGGGGAAGACTGCTAGCAAAAATAAACGACAGAGACAGTGCTGAAGCAATTCTTGAACACAAATCTACCCTCGGCTCCTACCAACATGAAATTTTTTACATTCAGGAATATGTCAAAAAACCCGGAAGAGATATCCGTGTTGTAGTTGTCGGGAAAGAACCTATCGCCGCCATGTACCGAAGTTCAGAACACTGGATAACCAATGCTGCTCGAGGTGGAGAACCAACGCTCTGTAAAATTACTACAGAAATTAGATCCATCATTGATAAAGTAATTACCACCTTTGGTGAAGGACTCATGGGAATAGATCTTTTTGAAACAGAAGAAGGATTAAAAGTAGTAGAAGTAAATGCAGGAATGGAATTTAAAGCTTTATCACAAGTAGCAGAAATAGATATTGCAGACACTATCATCGACTATTTAAAACAAAATCTCACATACTAAAATAACCAATCATATTGGAGAAAAAATGAAAACACTCTCATCAAAAATCCTAAGCGCAAATTTGCTTGCAGTACTACTACTGCTTGCTCTCTACATTTTCACTAGCATTCTACCAGTAAATCCAACAGACACATCCATGATCTCAGTCCTCATCAAAACAGTAGAAACTGGCAGCATCTATGTTTCGGCAATCCTTATTATCATTCTTCCTTTTAGCCTTATCTACCAAATAATCACAACCTTATCTAAACAAGAAAAAAAATTGAAATAATATCTTTCTTCCCAAAAAACACCTATGCAAAAACGCATAGGTGTTTTTTTATACACAAGAAAAAAATTAACTCTACTGTAATTTCGCAACGATTTCTTCCATCATAATAGATGTTGTACTCTCTCCACCCATATCCTTGGTTCTAACCTTACATTCACGAACAACAAGCTCAACTGCTTTGCAAACCATTGCCGACTTTTCTTCTTCACCAAACCAATTCAACATCATCACGACAGACATTATCATCGCGATTGGATTAACTAACCCCTTCCCTGCTATATCCGGTGCTGAACCATGGATCGGTTCAAACACCGCATAGTTTTTCCCAATATTTGCACTCCCCGCAAACCCCAAACCACCAACAAGTTGTGCGCAGAGATCAGACAAGATATCTCCAAACATATTGCTAGCAACAATTACACCATAATCCTGAGGCTTTCTTAATAAAAACATACACATGGCATCAATATTTGTTTCTTTCAACGTTATTCCTGTGTATTCTTTCGCAATCAATCGTGCTTCTCTAACAAACAATCCGCTCGTTTCGCGCAACACGTTTGGCTTTTCTACAACTGTCACGCTGGAATATCCGTGTTGCTTGGCATAGTCAAAGGCTGCTCGAACAATTCGCTGAACACCTTGTCGTGAGATAACTCGCAAAGAAATTGCCATATCATTATTTGAAACAGCAGAAAAACGAGTCATCTTCTGCCTATGTGAATACTGCAAAAGATCCCGCAAATCTTCAGGAACAGGATAAAACTCAATTCCCGAATACAAACCCTCTGTATTCTCACGAAACACCACAAAATCGATCTCATCACGGTAATTAAGAGGATTCCCTGGCAAAGCCTTACAGGGGCGAACATTAGCATACAGATCAAATAGCTGACGCAAACTGACAATAGGGCTATTGTAGGTAAAATCTTTTCCCTGTAGTGACGGATCAAGTTCCAATAACGCCTCTTCCTTCGGTTTCGAAGTTATCGCACCAAACAAAGCACAATCGGTATTTTTTATAAGTTCCACCGTTCTTTCTGGTAGTGCATTTCCTTCAGTTTTCCAAAATTCCCACCCAATATCTCCTTCGAAATACTCTGCATCAAGCTGTATCTTGTCCAACACCTTCTTCGCAGCATCCATAACTTCTGTACCAACACCATCCCCAGGTAGTAATGCAATACGATATTTAGACACAACGTTCTCCTATAAAAAAATTCACAACAATTTAAACACGCTCTCGAAAAAAAATCCTACCAATCGCAACCAACGCAATTCCGCACCATACGACATTCAATCCCATCGTAGGATATGCTCCAGCAACTAATGTATTCACAAATAAACCTGCTGCACCAAAAGCATTGAGTAGCTGGTATGATAGCGAATCTTCAGCAACTTTCTTTAGAGTAAGAAGCAAATACGCCGTAAGCACCAATACTGAGCCAATTGTCCCCAACCAAAAAGAAACCACAACACTATCCATGGTTTCTCCTTCGAAATATATTAACCGATGCAACAAAAGCAATCAAAGCCCAAAATACATCCAACGTCATCGCTGGCCAAGCATGCACAATCGCAGTGTTGATAATAATACCTATCGCACCCAAAAAATTGAGCCCCTGATAGCGGTAGGTATCCTGCGTAATAATTTTAAACGTCAATAACCCGTAGGCGAGTAAAATACATACCGCACCAAAAGTTCCTGCACAAAATCCAAAAGTTTCAATTGGCATGGTGAATTTTTGCCTTTGTATAGTCAATCAGACCACCCGCCTGCAAAATTTGCATAACTTCTGGGGAAAGTGGAGGGAAAGAAAAAAGATGATCTCCAACGTGCACAGTACCATGTTTAAAATCTACAGAAACGGCATCATTTCGATGAATACGTGCAATTTCGTCAGGCTTCAACGTAATAACTGGTAAGCCTTGATTGATACAATTTCGGAAATAAATACGCGCAAAGGAAACTGCAATAACCGCACCAATACCTGCATACTTCAAACAAGTGACTGCTTGCTCTCGCGAACTACCACAACCAAAATTCTTCCCCCCAACAATAACATCCCCCTCTTTTACAGTCTTCACAAAGTCTTCATCGAGATCTTCCATGGCGTGCTTCACCATGTCCTCAGGATCATTCACAGTGTATGTATACTTCCCTGGGAAAATAACATCAGTATTGACATCATCACCATATTTAAATATTTTGCCAGAAATCATAGATTGTTCCTTATGCTTGTGTGCCGGATGAGACTATTTCCCCTGCCACTGCCGCAGCCGTCACCGTAGCAGGACTTGCTAAATAAACCTCGGACTCTTTATTGCCCATTCGCCCCTTAAAATTCCTATTGGCTGTGGAAATGCACACTTCACCATTTGCTGGAATTCCACCATATGCACCCATACATGGTCCACAACCTGAATTCATCACCACCCCACCAGCCTGAATGATGGTTTTCAAAAACCCCAAATCCATCGCTTCAAGATATACTGATTGCGAAGCAGGAATAACTAAAAAACGAACCGCTGAATGGATTTTTTTTCCTTCCAGAATCTTTGCGGCAATAGCAATATCATCCAAACGACCGTTCGTGCAAGTACCAAGAAAAGCCTGTTGAATCTTTGTGCCTACAACAGCCGAAACAGGTTTCACATTGTCCACAGTGTGAGGGCAGGACACTTGAGGCTCCAAAGTCGAAGCATCAATTTCCAACACTCTTTCAAAAACTGCATCCTCATCTGAAAAAAGATGATCGTTGGAAACTGCCAGCGACCTATTCACGCCATGTTCTTCCAACCATTTCCAAGTTTTCTCATCAGGACTAACATACCCACACTTTGCGCCCATCTCGATTGTCATATTACACAATGTCATCCTACCCGAAATACTCATGTGTTCAATCGCTTCACCACAAAACTCAACAGCTCGATACAATGCCCCATCTGCCCGTATCTCTCCGATGATTTTTAAAATAAGATCCTTTGGATAAACATAATCTTGCAACTTACCATGAACAACCACTTTCAACGTCTCGGGTACTCGAAACCACAAAGAACCCGTTGCCCACAATGCCGCAACTTCAGTCCTCCCAATGCCCGTCGCCAACGTTCCAAAAGCCCCAGACGTTGGAGTATGAGAATCACTACCCACAACAACTCTTCCAGGAACAATATGACCATTCTCCGCCATCACCTGATGACAAATCCCGACGTTGATATCATAAAATGACTTGATTCCCTGCTGGGCGACAAACTCGCGTACTTCTTTGTGATTTTGTGCATACGCAGCTGTCATGGCCGGTGCACAGTGATCAAGAACAACCAAAGCCCGCTCTGGGTATTTCAATTTCTCCACCCCAATCTTCTCAAAAATCTTCCGAATCGCCGCAGTATTATCATGAGACATATACAGATCCGGCTCCACGATAACAATTTCACCAGGGACCACGCGATCTTTCTGCGCATATCTTGCTAACGTTTTCTCAACAAAAGTCATGCCCATGGATAGAGTCCTCTGAAAAGTACGTTGTTGATGATGGAAAAAAAACTAAAAAACCTTCACTTCCCCACTCTTCATCCTCTCGAACGGATATTCACCATACTCCCGGCTACACACAATCGTCAAATCACCAGATTTATAATACCGTATAGCATAATAATCTTCATCCTCTCGCTCACCCCATCTACAATACACATACGTTTTCTCCCCATCGGTTAGAATACAGTTCAGACCAACGATATAACGACTATTTCTAGCTATCTCATCTGCAACGTTACAAAGAGCATCTTCTGGCTTGCTGATTTCCAGCTCATTCAATACAAGATTAAAAATCTTCTTGGCTCCTATACTCCCCGGTACACGCATTTTCATCCCCTGAATATTTCCATTAAAAGCAAACCACCACTTGCCGCTTTGAAAAGGATGAGTGTTCTCCAGCTTCTTCGTATTCACCCCAAAAGCACCGCGAACATGCGATAAAGCAAATCTCGTAGCTGGCAATGCTGAGAACACCGTTTGCTCATTCCAAATCGATTCTAGCGACTTGTAGGACTGCCATTCCCCATCAGCATTTTTGAAAACAATCCCCCAACCGTCACCCTGCCAGCGAGGGCTGGTGCGGGAAGTTTCAGCGAAGGCAGCAAGATTAACAGACAAAGCAATCGGTTGAATACAAGAAATATACAAAAGTCTACACATAGCTTAACCTAAAAATATTCATGTAAAAATAACCTTTCTTTAGAAAACTAACGACTTACAAGTTTTCCATCTTTCCAATAAAACTCATGGTATTTATCATAAATTTTACCCTCAGATAAAACAGTAAACGTAGTAGGATCAGCATCTTTAACTATATCTCTTAGACGATAATCCCAGAAATATACAAAATACTTATCCTTATAATAACCACCTGTAATATGCGTAAATGTTTGTGGATCAACTCCATCAATAACGCTAAGTAAGTTTTTAGTTGGAATAAATTCGTATACTGCAGTTTTATCCTTAAAAAAGTAGTTGTTAAGAGGTACAAACGTTTCACCATCAATTGCAGCAACTCTGTTCCCATCTTGATAAAAAAATGATTTATCAACTTGAAAATTAGCCCTAATTTCTTCTAATAAAATATGAAAACTCCCAGCATCAGCTCCTTCAATTTTTTTATCATTTTTATAAACATATTTCTTATCTTTACTAAATATTGAAGCATTAGGGTAAGACTGCTTAGTTAAGAGAACAAACGTCTGGGGATCAGCTCCTATGAGAGGTTTAGAGTTTAAATAAACAAATTGCTTGTCTTTACTAAAGTAACCCACTCTAGACGGAATAGGTTCAAAACTCGCCCCGTCACCCCCAGATGTTAAATCACAATTTCTATAGACATAACTATCATCCTTGGCAGTCTGTGATATCACATAACCATATTCCAAAAACGAATCACCTGAACAATACCCACCGACATAAGGTAACAAAAGCCAATTCAAAAATGGAAGTTTTTCGCAAATATTATCAATATATTCAATGTTTGGCACATTGATCGGCTCACCCGTTGTTACCACAGAGAAGGTTTTTCCTTTCAAAAGAGGTAGTTTTTTTCCAACAAAATATACAAAAGTATCATCAAAACCATATAAGCCTTTTGTTCGAAATTGAACACCATTAGCTTCTGGCAAAACAATTTTATCAGGAAAAGGTATACACCACAGGTCTTTGCGCTGACAAGACAAATTACAAGATGCAACTACTTCTGGCGAGATACTGCTATAGATACTTGTACTGGGTTTAAAATACACCTCATCCTTCTTCCAGTCATAGAAGTATCCACCTCCCAAAGCTCTATCTCCTAGCAGTTTTCCTACGAAATATACTAGGTATGGCAACAAAAAAAGAACAACCAAGATGCCACAACATCTGAAAAAATTTCTCTTTTTTTTACTCATAGTAATGCCTACTGTCCAATCATTTCCATGACTTATACTTTCTCCGCCAACCTCTTCAACTCCCTATCAAAATCCTCATCACTAAACTTATTATCCGAACTCAAATTCTTCATTTCTTTCGTAATTTCCATCACCTGCTTTTCAGAAAAATCGGCATACCCAAGGTCTTTCAATCGCTGTGCCACTGCATGTTTACCAGTAATACTGCTTGCATACTGTATCTTACGCTGCATACCAAAAATATTGGGATCAAAAATTTCGTAACTCTCAGGATTCTGCAACACCGCCTTGGTATGCATTCCTGCCTTGTGTGTAAAGGCCGTCTTACTTGTAAGCGGCTGTGTGAAAGGGATATCAATACCCAGTATATCTGCAATCGTCTGATCCAAAACACGTAATAGCGTGAGATCATATTTCTGCGCAACAGAAGGAAGAAATGGCAGGACACGACTAATCAAACCAGAAATAGAAGTAATCCCATTGCGCTCTCCAATCCCCAGCATCGTTGTATTCACATACGTCCCACCACCTTCTAGGAAAGAAAGCGCATTCGCAATCGCGCAACCAGTATCATTGTGTCCATGAAATTCCATCGGTAGCTTAAATTTATCGGACAGAAACTTCGTTAATCTATACACCTGCATTGGCGTAGCAATACCCGTTGTATCAGGAATACCAATGCGATCCACCATATTTTTCAAAGCACGATAGAGCACGAGTAAGTCATTTATATCCGAACGAAACGCATCTTCCGCAGAAAAACGTACTTCCAACTTTGGATACTGTGTACGAGTCCAATCAATAATTTCCAGTGCAATATCCTTCACTTCTTCAATGCTTTTGCCATGGCTATACTGCTGCAAATATTTTGATGCTCCAAATAGAACATTAATACCTTGCACACCTGCCTCCACTGCACGTGAAATATCTGGCTTCGCACAGCGGGTATGAGCCAAAATTTTTGCCTTGGTGCCTAGAGCACAGATTTTCTTTGCGTCTTCAAAGTTACGTTCAGAGGAAATGGGCGTTGTGACCTCGATTGCATCCACACCAAACGCTTCCAACAATTCCACAATTTTCAACCGTTCAGTAGTAGAAAAAGCCGCATTGGAAAACTGTTCCCCTTCCCGCAGCGTTGTATCAATAATCCGCACATCCCTCACCACCGTCTTAAACACAAATTTACTCGTATCTTCTTCATACTGCAAAATCAACGGATGTCTACCTAACAACCGCAACCGAGCCTCACACTCGGGACAGTGCACGATATCAACCTCAATCTCCGTATCCACGCCAAATAAGTACCCACATTCAGGACAATTTGTCATTACAAATGCCATAAATAAGCTCTCCAATTCTCACATAGCCCCCTTTTAAAAGGGGTGGAATTTCTCAAAGTCCCCCAGACAAGGGGGATTTAGGGGGTTCAACACCCACCCCGTCCCTCAATAAACAGAAAAACGTACACCCATCTCATTATACAAAAAAAGCCCCCCGAAAGCGCATGCCTTCGGAAAGCTTATTGTAGTCAAAAAGATGAGCAATAGCTAACAGAAGGTAAGAGGAGGTTTCTTACCTTGACGTTTATTGCCTGCGAGTAATAAAAAATTAATCATAATGTAAAAACAATAACATACTGCTAAAAAATATACTACTTCGCGCAAGAACTCCCAGATGGATTCCATTCAGCCTGCCCGCTATAAGTTTGGGTAGCATTATTAACAACTCCGAATTGCCTTAAAGCAACCCTAGTTGCTGTAACATTTGCTTCCCTAAATGATGCCCAAATTGCACGTCTAACTTCATCTCCAGCCGAAACTAAGTAACTCCATGGATCTCCAAATCCCATATTACCAGCAGAACGCTGCAATTCTGTTTGTACTTCGTCCAAGCTCAACCTAACATGTAATGAATCAGCCGGATGTGTTGAGGCTGCAACTACTAAGGCTTCACCACGCATCACAACAGATAGGGGGTCATCTTGAAAAAGATTAAAAGTTGAACTAAGATATATCAAATTTCCACATTTTCGTCAATCCCCTACCCTCTACAACACCCAGCTAATAAATCCATTACACC